>JAGHCW010000083.1 GCA_021160245.1 bacterium
AAGGAAACAACCCAGCAAAGCCTTCTCCGCCTACTCCCGACTTATTGGACAGCCTCTCGAAGTCGGGTGTCAATACAATGAGAGCCGTCTATATCACCGCGTTGAAACGCGGCTGAGATAACAGCCAATCAGATACCCACAATTCTGGGTCACGCCCTTCACTTAAGGAAAGGCCTACTCATTCCTGCGGGTCTTCAAGGCTCACTGGCCATTGAACAATATAGCTCCATGTCCTCCTGATCGGAATCTGCGACCAGCAGCATGGTCTCCGGGTTGCCCACGATGCGAAACACGTCGGCAAATGGAACCTCGATCCCGTAATCGCCGGAATCAGGACCGATGAAGACTACTGCCCGATGAGGCGCCTGACCCGACTTGGGATAGACGTCTATTGGATAGGGTAGAGCATATCCGCCAGGGGTGATCTGCGCCGAGAGTGATACCGTCGCGCGCCTCCCCTCTGTCGCCACATCTGTTACCCCGTAGCCGATGCAGTACTCAACTGACACATCCGCCTCGCTGGCCGCAATTGGGATCTTAAATGAGGCGAGCTGCTGGAAGCCGTCAATGAACATGGGATGAGATCCGCACGCGAGCGCCGAGGCGATTGAGTCATCCAGAGCCAGCTTTCCTTACAACCAACATCGGGTGTTCGTAGCCGGCATGAGGCGCAAGGCCCTGCAATGCCTCCTCTTCGGTAAGGGGATAGACCGATTTGACACAGTCTCCCAGGAACTCGCCGATCGACTCACTGGCTTGCTGATCCGACTCGCCTCTTGGCTCTTCCTTAAGCTCTTGAACTCGAAGTCTCAGCCGCTTGATCTGCTGAGGCTCCCGCATCTTCTCCTTGAAGGGACAAGTGATAAAGACACGGGACACCTTGATTGGCTTATCAGGTTCGGGCACGAAATCGACCAGCATCCTGCGAGATTCGGCGCTGGTTGGCTTAAGCGAGAGCTCTCCTTGCCCTTCGAATAACTCTCCTAATCGATGGCCACCAACATCCACAACGTACGTCCTGGCGGTCTTCAGGGATAGGGCAACTCCACACAGGTTGAGCGAGAGCAACCCCCCGTCATTCGCGGCGCAAGAGGCGGTGGGGGAGCCGTAGTCATCGATCGATTTCACCGAGGCGCTGGCGAGCGTGATCGTGTTATCTTTTCTCGAGAGGCCGATCTCGAGCGAGATTCGCCTTAGATCATTGCCTGACTTTGCGTAAATCTCCGCCAGATGCTGCCAGCTCTGGGCTGTTACAGCAACGCACGGGATGGGATGGCATCGAACCGTCAGCGAGGTGGATAGCTTTTCAGCAAATGCTTACTGAACCGCCGAAAGGTCCGCCTCAATCTCAACGCTAGGAGGCGCACGCCCCAGCTCTTTACAGATACTCTCTATCTCTGCCTGGAAAGCTTCCCCTCAAAGCTCCCCACAGCGTTGCCTCATCTTCTGTCATGGAAGCCCTCTCCTTTTCATCTAGTGGTTTAATCATAAGCGCCGGATTTCTAGGGCGAGACTGTCAGATATGGCCAGACATCGCTGAGTTTGCCATCTGTGTCTCTCGCGATCAGCTCGAGCATAAATTGTCCTGGCTGAAGGAATCCAGCAGGAACATCAACCGTGAGACTGAATTCCCCTGAAGTTCCGGTCCCAAGAAGAGCGTATGTGGTCGGATCGCCATTCAGCCACACCTCGACGGACTGAACTCTCGAGAACCCAAGGGGGTGATAGACCTCAGCGTTGATCTTAAGAACGCCGCCGTCACTCTCGGTTATCCCTGAAAGGCCGTATCCCGCGGAAAGTATGGTTGGTCGATACTCTAGCGCCGGCCCAGAATCTGTCCCAAACGCGAAGAGACTGCACGTGACAGGATGATCGAAATCCTGTGCGAACATGTAAACTCGCTTGTCCGGGCCAATGGCCGGATTGCAGCCCATCCATGAAAAACCTGTCTCAGACCCGCCGTACTCCTTTTGCTGCATTAAGGCGCCTGCCGCATCCAAGACATCCACGCAGCACACAACACCTTGTTGAATGCCCAGCTCACGTCGCGTGAACGAGTAAAATATATAAATAAGGCCGTCCACGTCGATTATCGCATGGTCGGGCAGATCAAAGACCTTCTCCCGATCGTCTTGCCATTTCCGCGACCAGACGGGCTCGCTGTCCGGGCCAATTGCCATCAAGACCCAAGACGCGTTCTCTCCATAAATCTGCCAGAAGGCATAACAGATGCCGCTGTTTGTATCCAGCGCTAATGGCCATTCCCCGCTTGCGAAGGCGTCAAAATAGTCGGGGTCAATACTGGCCGGCATGAAAGACCACACATCCTGCCCTGTCTCCATGTCGAAGGCCATCACCGCAGAGCCTCCGTACTCATCGCTCAGGGAACGGACGAGTATTCGATTCCGCGCATTATCAATCATAGGCCAGCCGTCGGCGACATCGGTGCGCTGCCAGCGAACGCTTCCGTCACTTTCCAGACAGGCGAGCAGTGTGTGAATCTCAAAACCTCGCTCAATCTCCGTGCAGACAACTATTTCACCGCCTTGCGAGACCGCCGGCGGAAATGTCAATGAGTCGAGGTTCAATGACCAATTCGGGTCTCCGCCAAGAAAGATGCTGTCAATAGCACCGTCAACCCAAAAACCATCGCTGCCGCGCCTCATTGGGAGGATTATCTCGCCAGATGCTCCCATCGCCGGTGTTACGAAATAATAGTCCGTCGATAGGTCCGGGACTGTGTATTGACCAACCTCGCGGCCTTGAAGATCGAAACCATATAGTGTGTTGACCAAACCTGCATAGACCATGTCGCCATCTATCAATCCAACCTGTGTTCCATTGTGAAAGGCCTGCCCTAAACTTCGCTCCAAAATGAGCTTGCCGGTGTTGTCATAAGCGAAAAGCCCCAATTCCTGGCAGAAGACCGTCCCGTTCTCGGCAACGGTTGCGCGGAGATGTGGCGGAGTATGCTGGGTGGGAACCTTCCAAGCAATATCTATATCCGCGCCCGGGCCAGACCAGCCACTCTGATTGGTGCGCGCGCTATTTGCGCAGACCATCGCCCAAGGCGCATCAGCCAACGCCACGCCAAAACAAAGCACCATCGATAACAGCGTCAAAGCGAGGCATGTCTTGGAGAAATAATGCCTTCTAATCATAAATCGGTCTCCTTTTATTAACGCAGTCAGTGCCGTCGGATTGAGTCCCGACGGCACTTCCCGCATCTTATGATTCCCTGCCGTTAGTACATCAGATAGGAACCAATGATTCTTGCGTCGATGAGATCCTAACTCGAGCCGGCTTCCTCAAGATGACTGAGGAAGGGCTTTAGTAGAACATCGATCCGCGACCATCCTGGTCGAAACTATCCTCGCATCCTGTTGTGTAGAATTCCCAGCACTCCGTCGCGCCTACAGGCTCTATTGATGATGAACTTGCCCAGATTTGCACGGAAATCGTTGAACATGTCGGCCATCCCAATTGAGGCGCGAGCAAAGTGCACTGATAACCAAAGTCAAGAGTTGAAACCGTCGTGAGCAGAACCAGCTCATTATTGATCCTCATGCCAAGACTGCCAGAATCTATGCCTTCCGGCTCCTGTAATCAGCGCTAATCTGACTCGAAATGAGGGATGAGCCGCTGATTGGCGGCTCATCCCGCAAGTCAGCCGAAGGCTAGAAACCACGCTAGAAGATATTGTGTTTTCACAAGGTCGGAGGTGTGTGTG
>JAGHCW010000190.1 GCA_021160245.1 bacterium
ATGGAAAAGACAATCAGATTGACAAAACAAACCAAGCCGCTTAACTTGTATTTACACACTTAATGATGGTAACTCAACGCTATCAGGTTATTTGAGAAGTGTCAACCGAGACAGCGCCTTTTGTGCCCCGTGTATTCCGCGTCGGCGGTTATGATGCGGCGCATTGGCTTCTGAGTCTTAATCTCCTCCACAATGTGAGCCACAAGCCCCGGCAGTCTTGACGCGATGAAGAATGCGTTGGCCATAAGCGTGTCTATTTGCATCTCGCAGAGCAAAGCCGCGATCGCTCCGTCAACGTTGATTGGAAGCCTTTTTCCAGAAACTTCATGAAGCGACTTCTCAATGGCGAGCGCCATATTCACGTATTGGCCACAGACGCCCTCCTCCTTGGCTATCTCAAAGAGCCTTGCCGTCCTCGGGTCATTCGTAGGGTATCTATGGCCGAATCCCGGGATCCGCTTCTTGGCCTCTTTATATTGCGCTACGAGGGCGACTGCCGCCTCAACCAGCGTCTGGCCCTCGGCCTCCGCGCTCCGCACCGCCTCCGTAAGGACCTTCATGCAGCCCTCTATCGCGCCTCCGTGAAATCTCGAAATCGCAAGCACGCCGGCAGCAATTGCGGCGTTCAAAGGCGAACCAGTCGAGGCGACCGTCATTGCGGCATTCGCAGACGGTGGCGTTACCCCATGATCCAGCGATGAGACGAGGATTGCGTCGAGCACTTTCTTGTGCGAAGGCTCTGGGAGTTCACCCATCAACGTTAGGTAGAAGGCCTCTGCATAAGATACTTTGCCCATCAAATCGTCGATAGGGTAGCCCCGCAGCATAATCATGTTCGGCGCAACGTTGGTTACTCTAGTCTCCCACTTCTTGTCGCTCAATGACGTGCCCTCCGCACTGCGGTTTTCATTGCTTCATAATTCTTACAGCGTCCTCAAGACATCCCGTGTGATCTCAGGTATCTCGCCAAAATTCTCAACGACGAAGCAGCCGGCCTCCTGCAAAGCCTTGACCTTGCTCTCGTGCGTCCCCCTGCCCTGCTCGATTATGGCGCCGGCGTGTGAGAATCGCATCCCGTGCTTCGCCGCAGCGCCGCCGATGAAGGCGACAAGTGGTTTGTTGAACTTGCCGTCTGAAATGAGCGAGGCGACCTGCTCTTCCTGGGTCGATCCGATCTCTCCGAACATGACCACAGCCTTTGTCTCGTCGTCTTCTTGAAAGAGCTCCACCGCCTGGGCGAGGTTGATGCCGATGATCGGGTCACCGCCAACGTGCATGATGGTGGTCTGTCCGATGCCGATCTTGTTCAGGTAATAGGCAATCGAGGTCGTGATGCCACCGCTTCTTGAGACAACACCAACTGGGCCTCGCTGAAAGTTCTCTCGCACAAACCGCGAGCGACCGCCAATCATCCCCATGAGCGCCCGCTCTGGGCTCATCACCCCAAGTGTGTTCGGTCCAATGAAGCGGGCATTGTGCTCCGACGCCAGCTCAGAAACTGCCAGCACGTCGTAAATCGGTACGCGGTCAGGAATTAGAACGACCAGCGGTATTCCGGCAAGGATAGCCTCAAAGGCCGCGTTTTTTACATAAGGGCCGGGCACGAATATCACGCTCAGATCGAAATGGCTCTCGCGCTCTATCGCCTCGACAACGGTATCATATACGGGGAGGCCGTGGACTATCTCTCCGGCTTTGCCAGGGGATACACCGGCGAGCACCTTTGTTCCGTAGTCAAGCATGAGCTTCGTGCGGACCATACCCTCACGACCGGTTATGCCTTGAACGAGAACTCGCTTGGTCTCATCAATCAGGATCGACATGGGCCTTTCCTTTCACGATCAACATTGATCTCGAATTCGTTCACGATGCCGCCTCGTCGTCTAGCCCAGAAATTGGCAGCTCTATTTTGATACCCCGATTACCTAATAGATGGCACTCGAGCTCGCAGGCGAGGCATTCTGTGCAGCGGCCCTTTGCCGCCGCATCCTCCGCGATAGCAAGCCTAGGCACGCCATCTGTGAGCTTCAGAATCTGTTTTGCACAAGCGTCAATGCAGGGCTTCTCCTCGCATTTCAAACACCGCTCGTGGTCGAAATCGACTCGACCAGTTATCGTCCTAAATGAATAGCTCACAGAGCTTGGGAAATCGAATCGCTTCCATTCACTCGCGATGTCAGGTTTCTCCAGAAGAACGGACAGCCGCTCTGCACAGAATTCGGGCGAATCGTCCTTGCCATAAGCCTCAAGCGGCGCGGGCCAATAGGCTGAGAATCGCCTCAGAATCTCAATTGCGACCTCCTCAGCATTTCCGCCGAGGCGGATTACCGCCGGCGCGCTGAGGCCTTCCTCGGCAAACGCCTTAACGAGCCCCCTGGCGGAATGAAACTGCTCCTGGCTGGCCACTCCAGAGCCGGATGCGAAATAGCCGTCGATGTTCTTCTGGGCGAGTATTATCCGTGCCGCCCTGTAAACTTTTGACGAGGGGGGATTGCCACTAGTATCGCAGAAGTTGGCGAGCTTATATCCCCTCTTTAGCAGCGCATCCATCGACATCATCGAGCCGCCTCCACCAGCCCCGTGGAAGCCTATGACGCCCTCACCTTTCTCGAAATCCCGTGTCATCTGGAAGAAATAGAACGTCCCACGATAGTCACCCGCCTCAATTCCATAAGCGATGCGCTCAAGAGACGTTGCCGGACGGTCAAACTCTCGCGCTATTTCTATCCCACGGTCGGTATGGCGGAATTCGGCATAATCGTCAATCGTCATTCGGCAGTCGGCAGCCATGAAGCGGCCGTCCTTGGTCTGAACGAGGGGGTTGATCTCAGCACTGCGCGCCTCGTACTTGCGTGCGGCAGCCCAAAACGCCATGATGATTGGGATGAGTTTCTTCTGCTCGACACCCCTAATCCCAACCCTTCGCAGCATGTCCCGCGCCTCGAAATCGTAGATGTCCCGGTCTGGGCAAAGGTGCATTCTCGCTATGGATTCGGGCCACTTGAGAGCGATTTCCTCGATGCCGGTGCCCCCGCGGGTGCTGAGCATCATAACGGGTCGCTTTCTGACGTCGTCAATCGTCATGCCGAGGAAGTACTCGGATGCGATGTCGAGTTTTTCCTCAATCAACAGCTTTAGAACTTGCTGGCCCTTGACGAGAGCGCCCAACATTCTCGTTGCGTGCGCAAATACATCATCCTGAGACTCGGCAAAGCTGATGCCGCCCGCCGACGCCCGGCCTGTTACCCAAACCTGCGATTTGAGAACGACAGGGAAGCCTATTCGCTCCGCGGCCTTTTGTGCTTCGTCGGCAGTCGAAATCACCTCTGAACGAGGCACTGAAATGCCGGCGTCTTCAATAATCGTCTTGCCCTGATACTCAAATAACCTCGCCAATCTCTGAGCCTCTATATCTCTTGTTCCATTCTATTTCTAGGGGAAGAATACATTGAAGCCAATGCCCGTTCAATCATTTTGCAAAAAAAAGCCCAACGCAAGTGCAATTGACTGAATCAGCCGAGGTCTGTATCTTCTGTCTATAGTGTTGATTCTGCGGCTCAAGTTGCAGGCGAGTGCTAAAGGCCAATTGGGCGTTGAAGACTTAGGAGATGGCATGGATAAGGATAAGATCAAACGAGGCGTCAGACTTATGCTCGAGGGCATAGGTGAGGACCCCGAACGGGAGGGTTTGAGGGGCACTCCAGATAGAATAGCCCGTATGTGTGAGGAGATATACTCTGGTATTTCCGAGGACCCTCGGCACTACTTGGGAAAAGTCTATGAGACCAACCACGACGAGATGGTTATGATAAAAAACATCCCGATGTATTCTGTGTGCGAACACCACATGCTACCGTTTTTGGGCAAGGCTCACGTTGCATACATCCCCCGGGATGGCCGCGTCGTCGGCCTATCCAAGCTCATACGAGTTCTACACGCGCTTTCGAGGCGCCTGCAGGTTCAGGAGAGGCTCACTAGCCAGTATGCGGACATGATAATGGAAGGCCTGAACCCACTTGGCGTCTTGGTCGTTATCGAGGCTGAGCATCTCTGCATGTCGATGCGCGGGGTCTCCGAGGCCGGTTCAGTCGCAACCACATCCGCTGTCCGAGGGGCCTTCCAAAAGCGGGAGAGTACGCGGCTTGAGGCAATGAACCTGCTTAAAAGATAAGAGATGAGAGAAAAGAAGCTTCTCGTGTTATTCGTGTGTAGTGGGAATATCTGTCGCAGCCCGCTGGGCGCCGCGATGTTGAAAAGCGAACTTGACACTCTTGGTATTGACGGCGTAATCGTTGAATCTGCTGGGACATTCTACCTGGATGGCCGATGCGCCTCAGAGCTTGCGATTGAGGTTGCGTTTGAGCACGGGCTTGATCTCACTCATCACAGGTCACGGCAGATCAATGAGGATATGCTCTTGGAGGCCGACATTGTCGTTGCGGCGACGCCTGCCCACGCCGATCATATGGCGACCCTTTGTCCAGAAACACGCAAAAAGGCAATCGTCCTTGATGTTCCCGATCCCTACGGGATGCATCGGGAGTCGTATAACGTGGCATTCAGTCAGCTCTCGGACGCAATGCCCATGATAATCGAAGAGATTAGACGAAAACTTGGCAATGAGGAGTAGCCATGAAAATCGCAATCGCCAGCGATCACGGTGGTCTGGAATTAAAACGAGTATTATGTGGATTCTTAGAGGGTGGGGAACACGATGTGCTCGATCTCGGAACCCATACGAGTGAATCGGTCGATTATCCTGACTTCGCCGAGAAGCTTTGCAGAGCGATTCTTGCCGGCGAGGCAGAGAGGGGCATCCTCGTCTGCGGGACCGGCATTGGCATGTCGATTACGGCTAACAAGTTCAAGGGCATCTACGCGGCGCTCTGCACGAACGAGTTCATGGCCAGAATGTCCCGCGAACACAACGACTCAAATGTCTTGTGCCTCGGCGGCCGGGTCATCGGCGACGAGGTCGCGAAAGGCATCATTGACGTCTGGCTAAAAACCGACTTTGCCGGCGGCCGGCACACGCGCAGAACGGGCAAGATCAAGGCAATTGAGGGGGAGAATGCCGCCGAATGATTCAGCATCTCTGCATGATCGAGGCCATCTGAGCGCTTCGCTCGATGCAAACAGATGATTGGGGCCTGACGTTTGATTAGTGGTGAGTACCAAACATTGATTCTGAGATACCTAAGCCCTCGCGACGTGCTGGGAAACCAAAATGTTAGGTCTTTATTAGGGTATCTGAATGAAATCTTTTGAGTCGGGCTATATCGCAGATCAGAAAATAACGCAGAATCTGCTGCGCACAATTCGCTTGATCGGCGAATATAAGGGCAAGCAGGAACTTTACAAGGAGCAGTCGCCGCAGATGCTCGAGGCGCTGCGCCAGACTGCAATAATTCAAAGCATCGAATCATCTAACCGCATCGAGGGAGTAACTGCCCCGCTTCAACGAATCAAAGACTTGGTTGCTCAGAAGACCACACCCAGGAACCGGTCGGAGCAGGAGATCGCCGGCTATCGAGATGCCCTCAACACCGTCCATGCAAACTATGCCAACATGCCATCCACAACAGGGGTCGTCCGGCAACTGCACCGAGACATTTCTCAATTCGCACCGGAGAAAGATGGTCGCTGGAAGCGAAGCGATAACTTGATCATGGAGACGTTGCCTGATGGAACGCGGAATGTGCGCTTCGCTCCTGTCCCGGCCGTTCAGACGCCGGATACCATGGAGCAATTGCATGACAAGTTTACGAATCAGCTGCAAGCAGGCGAGGTCGAACCGCTGCTCCTGATTTCCACTTACGTGCTGGATTTCCTCTGCATCCATCCCTTTAAGGACGGCAACGGTCGCACGGCGCGCCTCCTCACTTTACTGTTGCTATATAAGACCGGTTTTGAGGTCGGACGCTTCATCAGCCTCGAGAAGATCGTGGAGAATACAAAGGAAAGCTACTACGAGGCGCTGCATGAGTCATCCCAGGGATGGCACGAGCAGCAGCATAGCCCGCTACCGTGGTGGGAGTATTTCTTGGGGGTAATGTTGTTAGGAGCATATAGGGAGTTCGAGGCTCGCGTGGGCCTTATTACAACAGCACGCGGTGCGAAGCGCGATATGGTTGTGGAGGCCGTAGCCCGCCTGCCAGCGTTGTTCCATTACGCGGATGTGGAGAGAGCTTGTCCCGGCGTAAGCCGCCCCACCATTAACCGCGTACTTAGAAAGCTTCGGGAACAGGAGGTTATCCGGTGCATTAAATCTGGCAGGGATGCGACTTGGGAGAAAACATGATCATGATCACGTTAATATGATCATGGCAGGGAGTTATGATCACATTTGAGAGTTAAAATGGCACAAGAGCGCCGAGCAGCAACGCGTTGGAGAAATAGATGACATACCCAATTAATAAGTATTGAGTAGGTGCGGAATACCTATATGCTGAGTCGAAGTTTACTGCTGTGATTGCGCGACTTTGGAGCAAAATGGGATCATGATCGCATTAACAGGATCATAAATGGCTGTATGACTCATTAGATTCACAGATATGAAGCGCAAAGGGGCGGATGATTCGGCAAGACTATTCAATTGAGTGAAAATCCGGTATAGATATTATTGCGGCAAAATGATCTGTGGAGCCGTCTTGCGGTAAGCACGATTAAACGGGAGAGGAACTTATGCTTTCAATGGATATCATCAAGGGCGTTGATCCTGAGATTTTTGAGGCCATAGAGAACGAGGAGCGTCGTCAGCTGGAGAAGCTGGAGCTCATCGCGTCCGAGAACTTCGTGTCTGAGGCAGTGCGGACTGCCCAGGCGTGCGTTATGACGCACAAGTACGCGGAGGGCATCCCAGGCAAGAGATATTACGGCGGCTGTGAGTTCGTCGATGTCGCGGAACGGCTGGCGAGATCGCGGGCGATGAAGCTCTTTGGCGCAGATTACGCAAACGTTCAGCCGCACTCCGGCGCTCAGGCAAATATGGCAGTCTATATGGGCGTGATGAAGCCTGGGGATACGATGCTGGGTCTTTCGCTGACCTGTGGTGGGCACTTGACGCACGGAAGCCCGGTCAACTTCTCCGGCAAACTCTACAATGTAATCCCGTACGGTGTTGACCGCGAGACGGAGCAGGTCGATTTTGACGAGGTCGAGAAACTCGCGCTTGAGAACAAGCCGAAGCTCATCGAGGTCGGTGGGAGCGCCTATCCCAGGCGGCTGGATTTTGCAAAGTTCCGGGAGATAGCCGACAAGGTCGGGGCCGTCCTTATGGCGGACATTGCGCACATTGCGGGCCTTATCGTGGGCGGCGAGCATCCGGACCCTGTCCCCCACTGCCAATTCGTAACCACCACGACGCACAAGACGCTTCGTGGCCCTCGTGGCGGCATAGTGCTCTGCACGAAGGCGGACAGAAAGCTTGTAAACAGGAGCGTGTTCCCCGGCATTCAAGGCGGCCCGTTGATGCACGTCATCGCGGCAAAGGCGGTCGCGCTGAAAGAGGCTGCGAGCGATGGCTACAAGAACTACATCAAGCAGGTTGTCAAAAACTCGCAGATGCTTGCCAAGACGTTAATCTCAGGGGGCTATCGCCTCGTGAGCGGCGGCACAGATACTCATCTCGTACTGATAGACGTTGGCAAGAGCGGCATGACCGGAAAGGACGCTGAGGGATGGCTCGATCTCGCCAACATAACCTGCAACAAAAACACGATCCCATTCGAGACCGAGAGCCCGTTCGTTACGAGCGGCATCAGGCTTGGCACGCCGGCCTTGACCACGCGTGGCATGAAAGAGGCCGAGATGAAGCAAGTCGGTGAGTTTATCGTGGCCGTCCTTGACAGCCGTGGCGACGAGGCGGTCGTTTCGCGAATCGGCAAGCAGGTTAAGGAATTGACAGCAGGCTTCCCGCTTTTTGCCGGGTGAGGCGGCTGGGAAATGCCCAAGGCTATATTTACTTGATGCACGGATGATTTTAGGGCTGGGATAACGCGGATTTGATCCGGGGCCGGATGAGGCGCGTATGCGGTTAGGCTAGCCCTACGAGTTCGTAGAGCTCTTCTGGTTTGGCTTTCCCCTTGAGCTCAATCGCTTTGGATGGGCGCAAGTTGAACTTGCCTGCTTTGACAACTTTTTCGTATGTCGATTTGCCGACGAGTATCTGGTCAGGCTCTGCGGCCGTCTCTATTCTCTTCGCGGTGTTGACCGGCTCGCCGACTATCGTGTAGTCCATTCTCTTTAAGCAGCCTATGTCTCCGACAAGCACGTGGCCGGTGTTGATGCCGGTTTTCACCCTGAACCTCATCTCCGGCGCTCTTGCGCTGTTCAGTTTTTTAAGCGAATCCCTCATTGAAAGGGCGGTGAGAAGTGCTCGCTCCGGGTCATCTGGTTGAAAAAACGGGACGCCAAATACAGCTAGTATCTCGTCCGCGATGAACTTGTCCAGCGTTCCTTCTCGCTCGAATATCACCTGTGTCATCTCGCCGAAATACTCATTAAGCATGTTGCGGACTACTTCCGGTTTGTGCTTCTGACAGAACACAGTGAAATCCGTTATATCGGCGAAGAGTATAGTAACCTCGGCCTCCTGGACATCCAGCGCGTCTTCCGGACCCACGATTATCCGCTCTATCACAGCTGGTGAATGATAGCGCGCCATTCTCCGGCGGAACTCATCCTGCCTTATTATCTCCAGGTTGAGCTGTGCTTGGCTTATCGCTATAGCCGCTATGTTGCCAAGCGCCGTAATCATGTCGAGATCGTCCTGAGTAAAACGGGCCGACTCGTCTGATGTGTCGAGATATAAAAGACCCAGCACGGCGCCTTGATGAATAATGGGAACGCACATGGCGGACTTAATGCCCAGTATCTGGACGCTCTCCTTTTCGCTGAGGCTCGGATGCAACATGATATCATTTACGAGTATGGCCTTTCGCTCCTTCATGGCTTGACCGGCGATACTCCTGCTCAATATGATCTTCGCGCCTCTTTCGACCTCATCGGCGAAGCGGACTTTTTCTGGCCGCCATTCGCCTGTCTTGCTATCCACCATAATCAGGAGGCCATGCTTGACAGCGACATTCCCAAAGGCTAGGTCCATTACTCTCTCAAGCAGACCATCAAGTGAGGTGGCCGAGATGAGCGCTTTGCCCGCCTCGTATAAGATGGAGAGCATTTCGGTCTTTTTCTGAAGCTGTGAGACCTCCTGTGAGGAGAGCGTTTCTTTGTTTTCCTTATTCTTCTCCCTCTCCTTGGATACTGGCCCAATAGCGTCATCGACCGAGAGCATGATCGTCTTCCCCGAGCGAAGGTCTGGGACCGCGTCGGTGATCTCTACAACTGCATCCGCTGACGAAGTGAATGAGGCCTGGGCTTCGCCGGAGTAAGAGTTTGGATACTTGATGGCGGAGTCTCGTTTAGTCAAACTGCCGCTATCTTGCTCAAACAAGAGCCTGTAGTTGCCGATGGCGATCACGTCCCCGTTCGAGAGGACAACGCTGTCAACCTTGAGACCGTTGACATAAGTGCCGTTCTTGCTGCCAAGATCGGACAGTTCCGCTAGGCCGGTTCCCTTAATGTTCAGCATCGCGTGCTTTCGAGAGACGTTAAGGCCGCCCAGCTGCAGGTCCGGATCCTGCCTGTCCTTCAGCGACATGCGCCCGATGACGTGTGAGCCGGAAGCAAGTGTCCAATCCGTCCTAGCAGACCCGGGCTCAAGAACGATCAGTCTGGCCTTGGATGTCAGCTCGTAAACCGCGACGTCACTATCCAAGGGCCACCGTCAGACCGTACAACGGTCACATCTTGTACTTGCCAAAATCATCGGGCTCCAGACTTTGCAGCACGTCAAGCAGCTTATCGCCCTCTTCGACCTCTAGCGTCAAGTCAACGACGGTTGTTTTTGAGAGAACCTCCTCGCTGACGTAAATGGGCGCGGAACAACGTAAGGCCAATGCAATCGCGTCGCTCGGTCTCGAGTCGATTGCAAGGACTGTCTTTCGGCGCTTCAGATAGGTCGTGGCGAAGTAAGTGCTGTCGCGAATATCTGTGATCTCTATCCTGAGAACCGACGCGCCCAGCTCCGACAAGAGATTCTTCATCAGGTCGTGAGTCATTGGTCGAGGAGGTTGAATCTGCTCCATGGCAACGAAGATGGCGTTGGCCTCGGATTGGCCAATCCAGATCGGTATCATCCTTCGGAAATCTGCATCGACCAATAGAATTATCGGGCTGTGCGTTACAGGATCAAGCGCTACCTTTCTCGGCTTAAACTCAATCAAGGTCTCAAACCTCATTGTTAATGATGTAGGGCTAATATCCCCACATAGAAGATAGTCCCTTTCCGGCTCACTGTCAATAAAACGAGAGAATGAGCAATTGAGATTTGACAAATCAATAAGACAGAGAGCCTTGCGCCTCCACCACGACTACCCCTGGGGGCGGCACAAATACGAAGAGCTTGTCATCCAGCGGCTCGTTCACTTTCACATCATGAAGCGAGATAGTCGTCTCATCTCCGCCCTTTTCGAATGAGCGGAATTGAACCGGGAGCCCGGTTACTCTGTCAATGCGAATGTAAAACTCCCGAATCAGCCTTCCCATCCCCTCATCCTTCGGCTTCAGACTGACCTCAAACGTAGACTTATCACTGCAAATAAGATCGATAAAAAACGAATCGCTGAGATCGCATAGCGGACGCTCAAAGCCGAGGCAGAGCTTGTCAAAGAGCCGACTTTTCTTCTTGAACCTCTTGAGATCGTATAATTCGGCCCGACTGAATGCTGGGTAATAAAGCCACACTCTGCTGCCGTCGGAGACGGTAACGCTCTCGTCTGGAGGGAGATAATGCCAGACGAATTTTGCACCTTTCTTATAGAGAAACTCACCCTCAGAGACGACTGGCGAAAGCAGCATTGAGAGCGACTTTTGTTGGACGATTTTTGCCCTTAATGTTCTTAGCGATTCGATCTTCCCCCGCGTGCCGGCAAGCAGTTCCATAGCTGCCTTATGGCTGTTGGAGGGGTGTTCTTTGACGCTCGAATGGGAGGGGAGCTCGCTCGCTTGCGGTTGCCCGTAATGTAGCAGACCGATAGAGACGACGACAGCAACTATGCGGACAATTCGCACGATCATGCTCATCTTAATCGGGGAAGATTCTTTGAGATTGAGTCGCAGACGCGTCATTTGCTCTTAAAAGCCCTCTGAGCGCTCAGGGCTGTCTCAATAACGAGTGTGTCCAGATCAGCATCCCCCCCGACGACCTCCGGCGTATTGTCCATGAAAACCACTTCAAGCCCATTGTCGATGGCGATACTTGCAGCAACATCCACGGATGCCGCCTTTAGCTCAGTAATTAGAACGTCAGCATCAGGAAACCTGGCTATTGCGGAACCGAGCTCCTGCCTCAACCGCGACCCCGTCGCTAGGCTGTGCGTGATGGCAAGCGTCTCACAACCATAGGCGACCAGAAGATGATCACAAATCTCGCTTGCACACTCTCTTGGCGCGGTGGTTGCGACAATCGCCTTCTTCTGCTCAACGTCAATGAGCGGCTTGGGTCTGAATATAGTCCACACCACTTTGATCGAGGGGTTTATCGCTCTGATGGCAAGGTCAAGCTGCTTCACCTTGGTCATATCCGCGGAGGGAGGCTCGCAAAGCGTCAGGACTGCAAGGCTTGCGCGCCGAATCCTGTAAGGCCCCATGTATCCAGAGACGTTCTCCAGCGGTTGGTTGGCGCCGACAACAACAATCACCTCATCTGAGGCTACATCCGGGATTGAGGCGCCACTGCCCTTGAGGATCACGAGGTTGACCGGAAGATCGTTTGCCATCTCTGCGCCCTTGGCAACCGTCGATTCAAAGACCTGACCCGAGAATCCTCCACCGCAGCATCTGCATCCAACTGTCGGTACTCGCGACATCAGAGCGTCTTCAAAGTGGCCCGATGACGCATTGCATCCCTTCTTGCTCATATCGAGTAGATAGCTGGGCGTTATCGCCAGCTCATCAGCCCTGATGATCTCAGGTTCCGACGGACCGCCCGTGTCCATCGTTACAATGCAGGGCAACCACGACTCATCGAAATCCCCTTCCAGGCCACTCAAAACGCGCGCCATGTAGGCCGAGACCGCCGTCTTGCCGATTCTCTTGCCCGTGCCGATAACTGCGATTGAGGGCTTCTTGCAGACCCTAGGCAACGAGGGCGGCGTGAACTCAAAGTCGGGCCCTTTGTATGCGATACCCAAACTCAATATCACGCACGCCATCTCCATTCGCTCAGCATATCCGACGACAGGCTCGTCAGAAAGGTCGTATATGGTGTCCGGCGAGAATTGCTCGATTCCATCTCTTATGCCCTCAAGAGGCGAATTTGGGACGATTACCGGCACGTCCAGAACTTTGAGGTCTGAAGGCGGGCCGACCTTCTCCGTCCTACCAATAAAAATCGCTCCCACGACCTTAAAGCTCGTCATCCGATCAAGCGACTGAAGCGCTGCGCGAGTAACGGGGAGATGATGCTCTCCGTCAATCAAAGCCAGGACTCTCTTTGTCATAGGCGCCCCTTATTTCTCGTAATCACGAAGAGCTATTCGACGCAGTATCGAGAAAAATGCCCTCACGTGCATCATGAACTCTCTCCCCGAGGTTATCCTCGCTATCCTCCTGAGCAAGTAGGATGGTCTTAAATAGAACTCCCTGTAGGCTCTATTCCGAAGCTCCCATATCTTGTCGATCGAGAGCTTGCCGGTCGGGACATTTGGCCGGGAAGAATCGTCGAATAGGTCCCACTCGGTCAAAACACTGCCATCGCTCCTTACCGCCTCGCCGAGCTTCGTCCCGGGATGGGGCATAGGAAGTGAGAACGCAGCCACATCGCAGCTGAGCTCCTTGGCGAACTTGATGGTCTTGAGCACTGTCTCCTCCGTCTCTCCAGGCATACCGATTATGAAAAAACCATTCGTCGTTATCTTATGTTTGCGGCAGAGATCGAACGCGCGCCTCGTCTGTTCTAGCGAGATGCCTTTGGACATTGTCCTCAGTATGTTCTCATCGCCGCTTTCGACGCCGAACTGAATGCTGTGGCAGCCCGCTTCCTTCATCATAACCACGTGGTCCTCGTCAATTATGTCAACTCGAGACTGACACATCCAGACGAGATTGAGGCGGGCGTCGATCATCTTACGGCAGAGCTCTCTCAGATGCCCGACGTTGGCGCCAAAGCTCGAGTCCTGAAAGAGGATTTCATTCACGCCAAGGGACTTTATGTGCTCTAGCTCCTCCATGACATTGTCAACGTCTCTCAATCGGAAACCTAGCGTCCCGGGTATGCAGAACGTGCAGTGAAACGGGCACCCCATGCTCGTCAAGACCGCGGTATAGACCCGGCGCTTTGAGAGCGGAAAGATGTATCTTTTCAGGGGGAATAGCTCGTGCCTCGGCACAGGATACGAAAACCGCGGCTCAATTGGCGGGTTGCGGTCTCGCTTTCTTTCGACAATCGCCCCATTCTGGCGAAAGATGAAATCCCTCACGCCGTCATAATCGCCCTTAAGATAGTTTATGATGCTAGGATTGATGAAGTCCAAAATCACCGCGTCCAAAAAGGGGAATCGCTCAAGCGCGCTTCGTCCTTTGAAGAGCAGGAATCCCCCATTGGCAATTGTAGTCATGCCCAGTTCCTCTTTGAGGCGCTGAGCAAATGCGAAGTCTTTGTCCCATGAGGCCGAGCAGGTCAAAAAGATCACGGCATCTGCGCCCATGCCCTTGATGCGCTCAAAGCTCTTCTCGAACGATAGCCGCTCCGCAATTGCGTCCAGAACGAAAACGTCGTGATGTTCGCCGAGTATTCCGCTCAGGACTAGAAGGTCCACCTGCGGCCAGTAATAATCGGTCTTGGAGACGGATGTGCAGTACTTGTCCCTTGCGTAGAGCTTATCACCGGGGGGATTCATAAGAAGTATCTTGCGACGCGCCACTTAGATAACCCCTCTGCCCTCTTTGTAGCCTAGAACGACCGCCCCATAAAGCCGAGTCTCCGAGACTGGTCTAATGCAACAGAAAACATGATCGGACAAGCTTCGCTCCGAGCCAGGTTCGCGCTGCCATACAATTTAGGCAGCAAATAAAAAACTGCGATTGATTATCCCCGTCCGCCCTTACTGTGTCAAGGTCTAGCGAGCATCGCTTTCAGACAGAGAATGCGGCAACGTACGCTATCCCAAGAGGAGGGGAGAGGTCCATCTTGTAGCCCTTCAGAGCAGTGTAGTGCGGGGATACAAGCAGTATTTTTTGAATCGGCTTCTCAATCAATCGATTTCACAGTCTTAAAACGCTTCCGCTCAATATCTGAGCTTCATTGCTATCACCGGCACAATTCAAGAGATAACAATAGATTGGCCAAGATAGTCTGTTTTCATCTTGCGATCAAATCAAATGCGCAGATTTTTCGTCGCGGGAGATTCGGCACGTGGGATGCGCCGGCAAGACGACCACTGCGCAGTCTATTCACCTTTTTCGTCCCGCTTTCGCCCAGAGATTAGTATGAAATTCCTCAGCTGACTTGCGCTCTTTGCCTCAAGCCACCTCTTGTGAAATCCCGGCTCCTGAGTGATCTGAGCGATGGCCATCAAGGCGCGCAAATGATAGTTTCGCTCGTCTCTCGAGCCGACCATAACGAATGCGGTATGCACGTTTGATGGGCCCATTGAGAAGGTGATTCCGGGCTTGCAGCGCACTAAGACGATATCAAATAGATGGTCGCCCTCAATCACAACGTGCGGAATGGCTATCCCCTGTCCGACCACTGTGCTGGATTCGTGCTCCCGTTCAAGAAACATCTTCAACAGATCAGCCTCAGGCAGCCCGAAACGAGGCGCAAGCGCCCCGGCGACCATCGAGAGCATCTTGTGCGAGGAGATTGCCTCCTTAATGTCGAATATCTCACTGTTTTGTATCAACTTGTCGAATCTGTCCTCAACTATCTCGTCGCGCTCATAGACGATCTCCCGGAGTTCGCTCTCAAGGGAGCCGTTAACGAGTTCCTTGGAGGTGATACGTCTCACAAGGTGGACGAGCGCCGACTGTCTTTTTGTGGTTGCCCTGCAATAGATGGCATACCAACCCAACGCCAACAGGCCGAATATGCCCGAAATAATCATGGGCAGCGCCCCCATTTCGAATATCAGGAATCCATATATGGCGATTGCTGCGCCTTGAATCCAGGGATAAAAGGGCGAGCGAAAGACTGGCCGGTAGCTCTGGATTTTGCTCTCTCGCATCACAATGACCGAGACGTTGACAAGCGCAAAGAGGATAAGTTTCATGGTTGATGCGGTCTTGATGAGGTCTTCAATGGACAGAAAGGCGATGACCATAACCATGAATCCCGATGTTAAGATAACGGACACATAAGGTATTCCGCGACCGGGGCTCATTTTTTGAAGGAACTTGGGCAGCAGGCCGTCTCGGCTCATGGCCATCGGAGACCGGGACGCGCTGGCTATCCCGCTGTTGGCGGTTGTAATAAAAGCCAGGATAGCTGCGACGGCAAGCGCGACGATTCCTGCGCGACCCATTGAGAGACCGGCGCCCAGTGAGATAGGCGTCAGGCTTCCGCCCAGCGACTCCGCTGGGACAAGACCCACCGTGATAAACACAACCACAATGTAAAGCCCGCTCACGACGAAGAAAGCTATGAACATCCCTAGCGGAATGTTTCTCCCGGGATTCCGCACCTCCTCTGCAATACTTGCGATCTTTGTTAGTCCACCAAAAGAGACGAAAACCAGCCCGGCCGTAGCCAGAATCGAGCCAAATCCCTTGGGCATGAAATCGGCGAAACGCTGGACATCTACTTTTCCGACGCCTTCCCCAATGTAAAGGAGCAGAAGCGCCAGAAGAATGACGACAAGGACTATCTGTGTCCGACCCACACTCTCTATGCTAATCAGGTTCAGGACGGTAAAGAAAACGCAGCAAGTGATGGCTATTAGTTTGACCTGTAATGAGGTTATGTCGGGGTAGATGAGGGCTGCGAACGCGCCGATTCCAAGTAGCGCAAACGCGCTCTTGAGCGTGAGTGAGAGCCATCCTGCAAAACCCGCTAGCATCCCGGCTAGCGGCCCCATGCTACGTTCTATGAAAAAGTAGCTTCCGCCGGCTTTTGGCATCGCGGTCGCCAGTTCCGCCTTCGATAGCAATGATGGGATCACGAGTATCGAGGCGAGCGCGTATGCCAATATCACAGCCGGCCCACTCGCCTCAAACGCGATGCCCGGCAGCACAAACAGACCAGAGCTGATCATGCACCCAGTAGCAATGGCGAAGACACCAAAAAGCCCCAAGTCCCTTTTCATACTACTCTGCATAATACGGTCTCTGTTTTGAATTCTCGTGTTAATTGCGACTTCAACACGATCGTCTATCCATCTCTGTGGTCTCGCTTTCGTTCAGAGAGCAGGACGAGATTCCTTAGTTGGTCAATACTGGACGCCTCAAGCCATCTCTTTAGGAATCCTGGCTCCTGAGTTATCTGAGCGATGGCCATCAAGGCGCGCAGGTGATAATTACGCTCATCTCTTGAACCGACCATAACAAACGCTGTATGCACGTGTGACTGCCCCATCGAGAAGCTGATGCCGGACTTGCACCGCACTAAGACCACGTCGAATAGATGATCACCATCAATCACAACGTGCGGAATGGCTATCCCATGTCCGACCACTGTGCTGGATTCGTGCTCCCGCTTGAGAAACATCTTCAAAAGGTCATTCTCCGGCAACTCGAAACGAGGCGCAAGGGCCCCGGCTACCATTGAGAGCATCTTGTGCGAGGAGATTTTCTCGTCGATGTCGAATACTTCGCATTGCTTTATCAATTTGTCGAAGCGGTCCTCGACCATCTCGTCTCTCTCTTGGACGATTTTCTTGAGCTCGCTCTCCAGCGAGTCGTCAACCAGCGTTTTTGATGCTATTCGCTCGACAAGATGAACAAGGGCCGACCGCCGTTTTTCGTTGGCCCTACAATATATTGCGTACCAGATTAGTCCCAAAGCTGCGAAAACGGCAGTGGCGATGACGGGAGCCAGGCCCATTTCATAGATTAAGAACAAGTAAATGACCGTCGCCGCGCCTTGAACCCAAGGATAGCCAGGGGAGCGAAACGTGGGGCGGTAGCTCTGGACTTTGCTCTCGCGCATCACAATAACCGCCACGTTGACGAGCGCGAACACGACCAGGATCATCGTCGATGCAGTCTTCACCAGATTCTCTATCGACAGGAAAGCCATCACTAGAATCATGAATCCGGATGTGAATAAAATGGAGATATACGGGATGCCGCTGCGCCTCAATGTTTTCAGAAAGATATTGGGCAGTAGGCTGTCTCTGCTCATCGCCAATGGTGTGCGGGACGCGCCGGCGATTCCGCCATTTGCCGTCGTCATGAAGGCGAGTATCGCTCCAACGGCAAGCGCGATGCTCCCCACGCGGCCCATCACGACACCGGCGCCTAGGGATATGGGTGTAAGGCTGCCGGAAAGCTTTGCCGGCTCTACGAGGCCAACAGTTACCCAGAGCACGAGAATGTACAGCACGCTCACTACGAAATAAGCCAGGAACATCCCAAGTGGTATATTCCTCGCTGGATCGCGGATTTCCTCGGCGACGAGCGAGATTTTCTTGATCCCGCCAAAGGAGACGAATACGAGCGCGGCTGTGGCAAGTATTGGCTCGGTACCTCGAGGTATGAAAGTGTCGAATTTTGTGGTGTCAACTTGTCCGATGCCGCCTGCAACATAGACGAGTAACAGCGTGAGTAGAGCGAATACCAGGGCCACTTGAGCGCGATGGACCCCTCCCATGCTAAAGAGATTAAGAAGCGTGAATAGGACGCAGAATCCGATGGCAATGAGCTTCACATGCAATGGAGTTATCCCCGGACAAAAGAGCGTAGCAAATACCCCGATGCCAAGCAATGCAAATGCGCTCTTCAACGCGATAGAGAACCAATTCGCAAAGCCGGCAAACGTTCCCGCCAATGAGCCCAGGCTGCGGCCAATGAAAAAGTAGCTTCCCCCCGCCTTCGGCATGGCAGTGGTGAGCT
The DNA here is from genome assembly GCA_021160245.1 of bacterium. Classification (GTDB taxonomy): domain Bacteria; phylum B130-G9; class B130-G9; order B130-G9; family B130-G9; genus JAGHCW01. The sequence goes on from JAGHCW010000190.1 coordinate 18,112, forward strand.
CGGCCTGTGAGAGGATGGCGGGAATAACGAGGAGCGAGGCCAGGGCGTATGAGAGAATCACCGCCGGCCCGGTTGCCGCGAACGCGATGCCGGGAAGGACAAACAGCCCGGAGCTGACCATGCTCCCGACGGCCATGGAGAAAGTGCCAACTAGTCCGACATCTCGTTTCAGCGTCTTATGCATGTGCTGCGCTCTTTAGGTGCAATAATTGCAAGAGTTACTTCTCCAAATGCCCCATCTCAATTAAGGCAAATAAATACTAATCTAGGGCAGGTTCTTCCGCAAGGGAAGATGAAGTGGCGTTTTCATTCGGAGGAGACGAAAAGAGGGGGAGATGAATATTTTCCCGGTTACTATGTTGGCCTCACAAGGACCCTCAAGCCTTTCATAGAGACAACCTCGACCTCTGCGGCGAGCGGGATATCTTGGTCATCATGGGACCCGGCAACCCACTTCGTGCCGTCCAGAACCACCAGGCCATTCTCCCCCGAACCGCGGATGCTGACCACGACCACGCCTCGCTTGCCCACTATCTCTTTGCTGTTCACTCTGAGCGATTGAGTGTCCTCAAGAGGGTGCAGGGTGAGGAAAGAGAGTCGCTTGGACAAGGCGCACAAAACAACGGCGAGAAAAACCACTACGATTAGTTGAATGTAGAGAGGTATGCCGACAAAGGCCAAGATGGCAACGATGAAAGCGTCAATCGAGAGCCAGAGGGTAAACTCACGGGCAAAGGCGAACTCAACAATAAGAAGCGCCACGCCCACCGCAATCCACATATAAGGCAAATAAGGTAACACACAGTCCCCCTTAATATCTATTCACGCGCCATTCAGTTTATTTTATGCCGTATAACAATTACATCAAAGCAAAGACAGGAGTTCTGGCCTGGCATATTATTGCCCCATCTGATTATTAGGGTGTCAACATAATCCATTGGACACGGGTGTCAAGCCATTACGGCCGGAGAGCTGCAAGAGGCGCTGTCAATCCGATCGTTATCCGGTAACTTCGATGATTGACTCGCGGCGCGATCAGACTTAGCATATAACGTGAATTAAGCCCGTCGGCCGGGAAGGACTCTTTTTGCAAACGATGCTGTAGGGGATGCCGAGCGCATGAGAGATGGCGACGAGATATTTGTCTCTGCGGTTGTGCCGATGTTCAACGAGGAGGAGTCAATTGGGGAGCTCTATTCCGAGCTCAGGGCCGCTCTTGACTCGACAGGCAAGACATACGAAATAATCCTAGTGGACGATGGAAGCTCTGATTCCACGCTTGATAGAGCTATCGCGCTTTCGGAAGAGGACGATTCCGTTGTCGTTGTCCAGCTCTCAAGAAATTTTGGCCATCATCCAGCCGCAACTTGTGGAATGGAACACTCGCGCGGCAAAGTCATCGTTCTGCTTGATGCAGATCTCCAGAACGATCCGGCTGACATCCCCGCGCTTCTAGACAAGATCGAGGCGGGCTACGACGTGGCTCGCTGCTGGCGGCAAGGCCGCAAGGACCCTCTCTGGAGGACCATCCCATCGAAGTTCGTCAACTGGCTAACCTGCTGGGCCACCGGGGTGAAGCTCCACGACTACGGGTGCTCGTTGCTCGCCATGAGGCGCGAGGTCGTGCATAGGCTTTCCCGATTCAGCGAGCGCAGCCGGCACGTGAGCGGATTGATCAGCTGGGCCGGTGGGCGAGTATGCGAGATTGAAGTTGAGCATCGTGACCGGAAATTCGGCAGCTCAAAGTACGGATTCGTCTCCTTGCTGCGTCTGACGATAAACTTGCTGACGGGGTTCTCGACGTTGCCACTTCAGATGGTCGGCTTTGTGGGGGCGGTGACTTCTCTTCTGGGATTTATGGGCGCTTTGTATCTGGTGGTCAAACGGTATGTATATGGAGTTGATCTGGACGGTGTTGTCATAGCAGTGGCCATAGGATTTATTTTTGTGGGGATACACTTCTTAGCGCTTGGAATCATGGGCGAGTATATCGGGCGTATATTCACCGAGGTTCAGGCAAGGCCATATTATATCGTGGGAGATGTCTTTCGCGGCGGCCATTCCGACAGGGCAAATGAGTGACTCGATGAGCGATATGTATTCATCTCAGACTGCACGGGTTGTGGCCCTTGGCGGGTTTGCCGGGGGATGATATGACCAAGTGGATTGTACTTGCGTTATTTATTGTTCTTCTTCTCGGCATACCGACGGCCGATTGCATAGCCGAAATAGCAGTACCAACAACAGCCACACAGATGCGCCCTCAGATAACAATGGTCATACCGGCCTACAGCTTCCGGGACGAGGAGTTCGAGATTCCATTCAAGATATTCTCAAGCGTGGCGACGGTTACAGTTGCGTCAACCAGACTGGGCGAGATAACCGGAATGCTGGGTGCAAAAGCCCACGCTGACATTCTAGTTAAGAACATCGATATGGACAATTTAGACGCCCTTGTGATGATAGGCGGCATCGGCGCCAGGCAATACTGGAAGGACCGCGCGATGCACAAACTACTCAGGCAAGCAGCTAAGGAAGGAAAGGTGGTCGCCGCAATCTGCATATCGCCCGTTACGCTTGGGTACGCTGGGATATTGAAGGGCAAGAGGGCGACGGTGTTTTACAGTGAGCGCGAGCGCCTGATAGCGGAAGGGGCTGAGTATCGACGGATAGACCTTGAGGTGGACGGTCTGATAGTCACTGCGGACGGTCCGCAAGCAGCCACGAAGTTCGCAGAAGTCGTGAAGCAGCTTGTTATTGAGGAATTAGAGAAGAGGCAGAAGAAAGCTATGGCAGAAAGGGCCGCATCTGCCGACCATCACGCCGAAGCCGACACCGGGCCCGGTGATATAGAGCTCAAGAAACCGAAATAGCATCTGGAGTTTTGATGCCAGACGTTTTGACGATGATTCTTGCTGGCGGCAGGGGGAAAAGACTACTTCCGTTGACAGAAGATAGGACAAAACCCGCCGTCCCATTCGCAGGCATTTATAGGCTGATTGACTTCACACTCAGCAACTGCGTGAACTCCGGGCTCAGGCGAGTATATGTGCTCACCCAATACAAATCCGACTCTCTGAATCGCCACCTGAGTCTGGCATGGAGTATGCTCAGTCGAGAGCTGCGAGAATTTATCTACCCTGTGCCTGCTCAACAGCGCCTTGGCCAGGATTGGTATCGAGGCACGGCCGATGCTATCTGGCAGAACCTGCGCCTCGTAAAACAGGCCAAGGCGAAATACCTGTTCGTGCTATCGGGGGACCACATATACAAGATGGACTATCGTTTGATGCTCGATTTCCACAAGGCGCGAGGCGCAGGAGCTACGATTGCCGGAGTGGAGCATTCTCTTGAGTCTGCCTCGGCCTTCGGGGTTGCGGTCACGGACAGCGACGGGCGACTGCTGGGTTTCCATGAGAAGCCCGAGAACCCTCTGCCCATGCCCGGCCGTTCCGATACCTGCCTCGTGTCAATGGGCGTTTATGTCTTCGACGTGGATTTTCTGATCGAGTCGCTCGAGGCGGACAGCCAGATGGAGAGCGAGCATGATTTTGGCAAGAACGTCATCCCAGCAATGATGAAGAGCGGCGAGGTCTTCATGTACAATTTCCGCAATGAGCAGACGCTCGAGCCGCGTTATTGGGAGGATATCGGGACTCTCGATGCTTACTGGAAGGCCAGCATGGCGCTCCTTGAGCTGAATCCGGAACTCAACCTTTACAATCCTGAATGGCCGCTGCGCTGCTATCATGGCCAATATCCGCCGGCAAGGACAGTCTTTTCGGATAGTGATCAGATCGGGTTCGTAGGTAACGTGCTCGATTCAATGATTTCAGAGGGCTGCGTGGTCGTTGGGGCCAGGGTCAAGCACTCAATACTCTCGCCCAACGTTAGGGTCAGATGCTATGCCAATATCGAGGACTCGGTCATCATGAGCTCCACGACGATCGGCAAGAACTCCAGGATAAGAAAGGCGATCATCGACAAGGATGTGGTCGTTCAGAACGGCGCCGTCATTGGCTACAATATGGGAAGTGATAGGCAGCGCTTCACCGTTACTGAGGGTGGTGTGGTCGTGGTTTCAAAGGGCACAGTCGTTTCATCATAACGGTTTCAAAATACAGCCGGCCCTGGACTCTCAATCCACAAGGTCCCAATTGAATGTGGCAATCTCGCCGAATAACTCCCCGTGCGCCGGATCAAAGAACGCTGCCCAGAACGTGTAAGGTCCCGATGCGAAGTCGGCCGGAACCGTAAGCGTTAAGACCTCCGCCTCTCCCGTCGAGAACGCAGGTAGACAAATGGCCGGATAGAACGGCTCAACGGAGGTCGTCATGCCCGGCAGTGAGATGTCCTGGGAATCGGGCAGTGTCAACATAATATATAGGTCCAAAGTGCGCGATTCGTCCCAGTTTTCATATCCGGCCGAGAGGACGATTTCGTCTCCCAAGCGATACTGAGTCTCCGGCGTTGAGAGCCAGAGCGCGATGCGATCGAAATCCACAACGCTAGAGGCGTCGGCGGAGTCCTTCTGATGCTCGACGTTGCCCGCATTATCAACTGCGAGCGTCATGAATTCATATAGCCCAGGGCCATCCTGCGCCTCGAATTCAAATCCCATTCCCTGATGCCAGGGCGTCTCCTCCGCTTCTGTCCACTGGGCCTCTTTCTCGGCATATCGAGCAGAGCTTTCAGCGCCCATGAATCGATATAAGAGGATGACGCGGTTGACGCCAGAGAGGGCATCGGATGCTGTGCAATGAACGCTAAACATGGGCATTGATAGATGTTCATCAACCTCCGCCCGAGAGCTCGGCGCCGTCACGTCAAACGTGCAGGCTGTCTGCGCTCTTGAGATTCTTGCCTCATCATTTCCAGCGTTGTCGCGCGCCGTGCTGTAGAACTCATAAAGACCCTCCTCGCTCGCGAGAAACTCTAGTTGGCCAGTCGGCCCTTCGCCTGAAAGCCCGGTAGAGCGCCAGGCGGCGCCGCCAAAGCGAAACCATATCTGAACCTGGTCCACGCCAGAGCAATCGTCCCGCGCTGTGTAGTTCACGGTGATAGCCGGAGAGCTCGCATATTTTGAAGTGCTGGCTGCGGAGGATGGCGGCTCAACGTCGAAGCCCGGCCCGACCAGTCGGCCATGCTCTGGGTAGCGAACGAATGACCCATGCCCATCAGCCACGAGGAAGTGAAACTCTATCCCCGGATCGCACCCTTGCCCATCTATCGGAAGCTCCACGCCAAATGTCCCGCAGAACGGATCGCCATCAATCAGCGCCAAATCGTGATACGTATCTCCGACCTTAACCTTCATCACAACCGGCTCGTCGCCATCTTCGTCGGCGTAGTGGACCTTAAATGTAAATGTGTCTTTAGGGCTGCCGAAAATAGGTACAACCTGTCCGCTCTCAAGTTCTGGTTCCACGTTTAATATGCCTATCACCTTATCCATGTAAGGGAAGAAGTTGTGCGCGGTTACGGTCAGATCGAGCGTGCAATCATCGCTGAGGCCCGGCGAGAGCCTGGCGACTCCATATTCGTCGGTCTTCGACTTGCCCATGATGCGATCGCTGTCGGTCAGGCATACCCTGGCTCCCTCGATCGGGCGCCCCGCCTTGTCGGCAACGACCACCTCAAGCGACTCTCTCTTCGATCTGTAAATCGCGGGATGCTCAACCGCCATCTTGGTTGGCTTCTTCGTCCAGACCGGCAATGTGGGCGTTCCTAAGAGGTTCATTCCGTAAATCACCCATCGGAAGCAGGCAAACCAACCACGCTTCGACCGCTTCGCATACGATATATATCTTGTCTTCATCAAGGCGAATGTCTCCCCGATGAAATAATGGTCCCCATTGAATAGGACCTTGAAGAACTCCCGGTCGAACAAGTCCGAGGGGCCGCCACCGGGTGAACCAGATGAATACCAACCATATCTGCTGTTCACAAGAGCCGCTATCGCGCCTCCTTTTGAGCAATTCAAGAACCGTTCCCCTAAGCTGTCCTTGTCCATCGCGCCAAACCAACAGCCAACTGTGTAAAGAATCGAATAACGAGGCGCATTCTTCAGCTTACTGATATCCGTGCGGAAGATGTACTCTCGGTCATCCTCAGGGGCGTTATGCAAGGCTCCTGTCACGTTGTAATTGCTGTGTCCCACGTTGTTGATGATGGCGTATCCCCGATTCATGGCGTCAATGATATTGTCCTTGCCGGAGGTGCCATCCCTGTCGTAACAGGTCGTAATCGTCGCTGTGGTTGGGAGATAGCCGTCGGAGATGATCTTGTCCTTTACGTCTCCACCCCAAGTTGGCCGCGCGTCCAGCTCACATCCCCAGAAGAGATATCTATTAAGATAGTCCGTAGGAATACTGTCCCAACCGGCGCTCTCGTATGCGAGAATCCTCTCCACAGCCCGCTCCGCCTCAGAAGTTGCCCGGGCGGGTATTCGACCTACAAAGACGTCGGGGAACATGTCGATCCTATCGTCACTGTACTCGCCCCACAGCTCGTCGCCGTCCTCATTCCAGCTCCTATCCAGATCGGAGAAATAGTAATCGCATTGCTGACGGTCCTCATCATCAAACTCGCTGCCGGTTTGGAACGCGAAAGCGACTCGCGTCGGCACGTACGACTGCTCGCCGCCGAGAATTACCCAGCCGAGGCCACGATTGTGATAGTAGTCCTTGATGCGATTTCTCATTCTCTCCGGGCCATCTCGCCCCTCATTCTCCGTCGCAATCTCATCCATTGTAACGATTTCCGTCCGCAGACCTCTTCGGTCAAGCCAGTCGGCAAGCTCCACATAGTATTTTACGAATTGACTTGGCGAAATGATCAGAACATCGACGAAGCTCCCGTTGAAAAGGGGCGTGACCCTCGGATATTGACGGGCCTGTTTTGGATTCACAACCAGCGAACGCACGAGCGACGCTGCCGCCACATCCCCCGCTAAGGGGCCTTCTGGAAACGGAGCCGCAATCGGGACCGGCAGCTGGTTTCCCCTAACCTCAATCGTCATCCTCTTGTTGAGAAACACTGCTTGAGAAGAGGGGACATATTGGAGAGGAAATACGATAAGACTCAAGATGCTATAGCCACGAAGCGAGCCCTGACCGGTCTCCACAAACGGCTCTGGTGGCGTCTTGGACGAGCTTGAATAGACACTCTGGGCCGGTCCCAAAGGGGCGCCCTTGTACGGCCTCGAAATCGGCCTGACCGGCTGGGCAGGCGCGATGTTGAACTTGCCTGATACAGCCACCTGCTCACATTCGGCAAGTCTAACGCTCGTCACCTCAAACCCGGGCGGCAACGAGATATAGACCGGCTTGGACGGCAAGAGCGGTTCGCCGGGCTCCCCGAAAAGATCACAGTCCTTCACACTTAGAAGGTCATATCCGGCCATCTTGCCAAATGAAACCGTCTCATACGGGAACGTAAGATCATAGGTAAGCGACTCTGCAAAGACAGGAATAGACGCAACAAAAAGGACCATCAGGCCCAAGAGACAACGTGTCAACCAGATCATTATTTCACCTTTATCAGCAAATTGTAGATATCAAAAATCGGATATTATCCGCCCCTTGTATCGATTAATCGATCAAGATGCCTGTACTTGTAAACAATTATTCTCTCAAAAGCGGCACTATAAGTAAAGCCACAGATAAAGGTGGTGGTTTGGGCTGCTTGTTCCATAGGTTGATCCTGGATTGCAAGTTCGGAGGAAGGAGCTCTGCGGACCGGGCTGCCTCATCGCCCGACTTTGGTCGAAGCGATGAAAAGGATTCCTATTCTCATAACCCCCGAATTCATTCGGGGGATGTACGGTGGCCGGCGTCTCCCTTGTATGTCCTGCAGATGCGGATTCTGGTGAGGGAGGAGGGGGCGGCCGCGTCTCTTCAGGTCACCCGAGTTAATATAATGAGAACCATCTATATCGCCGCGTTAAAATACGGTGATTCGGAGAAAAGAGCTCTCTAGCCCCGGTTGCATTTCCCATTTGGCTCTCAAAGAAGAGCGTGGCATACTTCATATCATATAAGCTATGATCAGGCACTAGCATTCTAGTCCGCGGAGGGGACAAAGATGACGGATTACAAGCCAATAGAACTACCATTGGGCAGGGAGATAACCTGCAAGGGTTGGCAGCAGGAAGCGGCAATGCGGATGTTGATGCACAATGTAAGTCCCGAGGTCGCCGAGAAGCCGGAAGAACTTATTGTATATGGCGGCACTGGAAAAGCTGCCCGGAGTTGGGAGGCGTTTCACAATATCGTCGCGGCGCTTAAGCAGCTCGAGAATGACGAGACACTACTCGTCCAATCCGGAAAGGCCGTCGGCGTATTCAAGACCCACCCAGACGCTCCCAGGGTTCTCATCGCGAACTCCCTGATCGTTCCCAAATGGGCAACGTGGGACAATTTTCGGAAATATGAACGACTCGGACTGACCATGTATGGCCAAATGACGGCCGGCAGTTGGATATACATTGGCACCCAGGGAATACTCCAGGGAACTTATGAGACGTTCGCCGCCGCAATCACAAAGCATTTTGGGGGCGATATCGCTGGAAAGACGATTCTCTCCGCCGGCCTTGGCGGAATGGGTGGCGCCCAACCCCTCGCCGCGACGCTAAACGGCGCCTCGTTCTTGGGCGTCGAGGTTGACCGAGACCGTATCGAAAAGCGGCTTCAGACCGATTATGTGGACTTGATGACGGATGATCTTGGCGCGGCGCTTCGGCTTATCGAGGACGCCAGAACGAATAAGACGGCGAGGTCAGTGGCGCTGTTGGGTAACGCGGCCGACGTGTATCCAGAGCTCGTCCGACGAGGCGTCTTCTTTGAGATAGTAACCGACCAGACGAGCTCACACGATATGCTCAACGGTTATGTCCCGGCCGGCATTCCTTACGAGAATGCGCTTGAGCTCAGAAAATCCGATCCGGCGAGGTACCAGAGCATGGCCCTCGATTCGGTAGGCAAGCACGTTCAGGCAATGCTTGATATGCAGAAGAACGGCTCGATTGTTTTTGATTATGGCAATAATATTCGAGGTCAGGCACAGACTGCCGGTGTTGAGAACGCGTTCGATTTCCCAGGCTTTGTGCCGGCCTATATTCGCCCGCTATTCTGCGTCGGCAAGGGGCCTTTCAGGTGGGTAGCGCTTTCCGGCGACCCTCAGGACATATACGAGACGGATGAACTAGTTCTTAGTCTATTCCCTGACGATGAGCCGCTTTGTCGTTGGATAAATGAGGCGCGGAAGAAGGTTAGATTCCAGGGCTATCCAAGCCGGATATGCTGGCTAGGTTATGGCGAGCGGGCGAGATTCGGGCTCGCGATCAATGAACTTGTGAAAAGCGGCAAAGTCAAGGCTCCAATTGTGATCGGCAGAGACCACCTCGACAGCGGGTCCGTTGCCTCGCCGTATCGGGAGACAGAGGGTATGAAGGACGGCAGCGATGCGATTGCCGACTGGCCCATTCTCAACGCCCTTCTGAATGCCATATCTGGGGCAAGCTGGGTTTCTGTCCACCATGGCGGCGGCGTCGGCATTGGGCTCTCTATCCACGCTGGAATGGTTATCGTTGCTGATGGAACGGACGCCGCGGCGAGGCGCTTGGAGCGAGTTCTGACTTGCGATCCCGGCAGCGGCATCGTGCGGCATGTGGACGCCGGCTACGATGAGGCTATTGCTATAGCCAAGGAGAAAGGTGTGAAGGTTCCGGGGCTCTCGTAGGCTATCCACTGCCGAATGAGAAGATGAGTATCCACCCGCATAGCCATAATATAACGATGGCTAGCGACATCGGCATCTGCTTGAAACCTGGGAAGAGCCGCCTATATGTGGAGCCCAGAATGAAGACGACTGTTATCACAATCGCCAAAATGCCGGTTAGAACGTGAACGTTACTGACATGGGCTAGGATGGGTCCTTTCACAAAGAACAGGTCGGCGAAGAAGAGGGCGGCGATGTTGAAGATGTTGCTTCCGAATATATTGCCGACCGCCATGTCCGCTGAACCCATTCTAACGGCTGCAATGCAGACAGTGAGCTCGGGAAGAGAGGTGGCAATGGCGAGAAAGAACGTCCCGATTACGCTCTGGCCTAGGACGAACGTCGGACCGAGGATGCTGATAGGTCTAACGGCCAGGAGATCGCCAAGAAGCACCATTCTGTAGCCTGAGCTGATTATCACGATTGCGAACACAGAGAATCCAATGCAGGCGTTTACTAGGCTCTTTTCGCCATACATCTCCCGCTCAGTCTCTGCGGGCCTACTCCTCTCATCTGAAAATAAGAGATACATACTGAGCAAGTAGGCCCCCATAATTAGCAATGTGCCCGGGCCAATGTAAGCGTTCTTAAGGGTCCATCCGACTGACGATTCGTCCGGGGCCATGAGATTATATGCGATAATAGAAATCAGAGCTAGAGAGATGATAAGCAGACTCAGAGCGCCAGCAAGGAGATGGCGCCGGCCCCTATCGTCCCAATTTGCCGCTCGCGGCATCAATACACCTAATATGCCTAATATAGCGAGGTTGAAGACGTTGCTTCCGAAGATGTTCCCGACCGCGATATCAGCAGCGCCTATACCACCGGCCGTGCAGCTTGTGATCATCTCCGGCATGGACGTTACAGCGGCTAGCAGGACAAGACCTATCCACGTTTTGCCGATGTCCAGCTTCTCACCTATTATGTCCCCGTAGCGTGAGAGCTTGGCTCCCGCAAAAACTGTGGCCGTCCCACAAAGCAGGAATTGTGTCCAGAGAAGATTGTCATTCGGCCAAGTCAGCATAGTCGCCTCGCGTCTATTCCATTCAAAGATGTCTGCTGGATAAGAATGTGCACCTCACACGGTCGAGTCAACCGTCACTTGATATGAGGAGGCTTCGGCCGATGTGAGCTTTCATCATAAACTAGCTTGCAATGAGAAATTCGTGAATTATAGTCTCAGTGATTCTTGGGGTCGTAGTTCAGTTTGGTTAGAACGCCGGCCTGTCACGCCGGAGGTCGCGGGTTCGAGTCCCGTCGACCCCGCCATATTGAGTTATGCGATCTCAATCCCCTCGATGAATGATCAAGCCCCTCAAGATGAGAAACCATTCGACGGCGACATCAGAAGAAAGCACAACCAATGTGGAATGCCCGCTGCAGAGGGCTGCAGCCCAGTAAGGCTAGGCACAAAGAGAGCTTCCGCCACTTGAAACACAAGTGGCGCGACTCAGGAGGCATCGTACTCAACCGCTACATGTCGAATATTTTCTTGTCCCTTTCGACCGCAGTCTGTGTCTCTTCGATGACCCATGCAAGAGATTTCGAGTCTATCCCAAGGATGTTGCAGGATGGCATCTCCTGTACTCTGGTAGCGTCGTCTTGGCGCTCGGCAGGATTCAGCGCAAGATGATAGCTTATCGCATCAGCAAGAGCTACAATGTGTGCAAGATTGGAGTCCTTCTTGCTCTTGCTCGGGTCGTGATGATAAAGAATCGCTTTCTCAAGCAATTCAGGGAAGTTCCACTTCTTGCAGACTACGGCTCCCAGTTCTGAATGAGCGATACCCAACGTTTTCCGTTCGATCTCCTCCAGAGTCTCATCTGAGTCTTTCAGAAGGCTCATCATCTGCTGACCTGTGCCCGGCAGCCTACTCTCGATAATGCTCTTGCCAATGTCGTGCAAAAGCCCGGCCACAAAGGTCTCCTCCATTTGCTTCTTGTCAACGAGGCGGGCAAAAAGCCGGGCGGCTATAGCGGTCTCAACGGAGTGTACCCACATGTTCTTCCCGGCGGCCAGATAGCCTTGCGAGCGAGATGAGTGCATGCTTTTAACAGAGGATGCAATAACTATAGTCTTCACAGTCGAGAAACCAAGCAACACGAGAGCGTCTGTGAGGCTGGAAATCTGACCGGCTCTGCCATAGAGCGCGGAGTTCGAATACCTCAGAACCTTGGTCGCAAGCGCCGGGTCTTTTAGGATAACCTCTTCCATTTGCTTCATCGTTGTGTTGGGAGATGAGGTCAGCTCCATTACCTTTGTTGCGACAAAAGGTAGGCTGGGGAGGTCTTTCACCTTAGTAAGTGTTAGCCTCGCCTGAGCTGGTCCGGCTGGGGCTGCGGTAGAAGACGTTCTAGCGGCGGTCTGCGTAGTCTTCCCGGCAGTCGCCGCATCAGAGACCTCGCCCTTTTCACGAACGTGGACAAGGAATCCCACCTTGCACTTGATGCACCTAAATTTCACATTTGGATTGGGAACCTTACGAGAATCGGCCTTGAACTCTGTACCACAATTCTGACATCTAAACAGCATGGTCTGCTCCATAAGTTTTCATTCTCGATCTCCTAGCCACTTTTCAAATCGGCAGCAGGCCTTTGACGAATCATCTTAAGATGACAGGACTCTTTCTACGGAAACGTCCTCGCCCAGTAACTCGAAGTGCCGCTGGACGTGCTCTATCAACATGGGCGTCTTTTCCTCAATATAACTACGAATAGCCTTATCGGAAACGGGAAGAGATACCTTAAAGAGTGCCTCGCGCAAAAACGCCAGCGAATCACCATACAAGCAAATCGGCTGAGTGCCGTAATCCCTGCCAGCCACCTTGCGGCCCGTCGAAATCCCAAGCTCCCTCAGCCTTTCCCGCTCCTCCTCCCTATCCCTGATCTCAACTACCGGATTGGAGTATGACAGTCCCAAGGCCGCGTGGAGGTTCCGGTATCCATCGAGCGCCGCCATCGCCTGATCGGACATCCACTCCGTTGCGCCCGAGGCGCCGTCTGCGATGTTCGGTATGCCTTCGGAGAGACAGTAAATGGCCCCAACCGTGTGCATCACGAGCTTGCAGCCGACGCATATTACAAAAAGTCCCTTGTACTTGACGATATCCCTAAAGAGACTCCGGACTACCACGCGCCGGAAGAGGCTGTTGGCTCTCAGCAGAGAATACATGTACTCACCCTCGCCCGCGAGGTCGCTCAGTTCATCAAAGCGCCTTCTCGTTCTCCCAACCTTCAGCTGTCCGTAGCCCCTAGCCACGGAAAGAAGATGAACCTTGTCATAGGTCTCCTTGAGAACTGTGGCGGCAAGCGTCGAATCGAGCCCGCCTGAAAAGAGTAGGGCAACCTCTTTAGAGTACGGCTCCTCTCCCATTCCTATTACTCCCTCAAACGAATTACTCACCGCAGCGCATCGCGAGCTGTTCCGCAAAATACAAGTATATGGATACAGAAATCTCTTGCGCTCTGCAAGAGGAAGATAACGAAAAATGCTTAAGCTGCGATCTCACCGCCTCGCGTTGCGATGAGAACTTGGCGCTGCGGGCCAGAGAATTGAGTAGCGTCTTCCGCCTATACTGGAAAGCAGCGGTGACGAAATCGTCAAAAAACTCGGCGTGAATCTTGGACCGGAATGGGTTTGGCCGAGGTAGAATTTCAAGCAAGCTTGAGTCGACCTTTGGTCGAGGCCAGAAGGCGCTTGCCGGAACGGACATGAGTTCTTTCACAGCAGCTCGCGCCTGCACTATGACTGAAAGCCTGCCATATTCGTGCGTGCTTGGTTTGGCCACGATGCGCCTCGCCAGCTCGGTCTGGGCCATCAAACGCATATCCTTAATATGAGTCAGCTGTCGCATGAGCGTCATAACAATTTGCACAAACGAGCAATATGGCAAATTGCCGACGACTCGGACTCCGGCCTCCAATCGGCCATCATCGATAATTTTCTCAAAGCTCAGGCGTCTTGCGTCGAGGCAATGAAGCGTCACATTTGGAGTAGCCTCGAAGCGCTCTTGAAGCATCGAGAATAGGCCACGGTCAATCTCGACGGCGTGAACCAAGCTGGCCGTTTCCAACAGAAGCTGCGTTAATCGCCCATCTCCAGCGCCGATCTCCACAACGACCTGGCCCCCAGGCTCCATAAGTCTCGCCGTCTTTTGGAGCAAGTTCTTGTCATGTAGGAAGACTTGGCCAAGGCTTTTCTTGGGTCTGAGTATCATGCGCGTCCTTATGCCTTGTTTTCGATTCCGATTGCTGTGCTACAATTGTTGAGTCTCGTTCTTGGGTTTCTAAGGTCAGGAGCTTAGGCATCCCAGCCCATAGGTCAAGGAAGAAGTCGCGGAGGCTAGTATTCTTTCTGGACTGGCGAGAGAAAAGAATCGGCATCGACTGGACAAGGCTATTGTCGCGGCTATTTCACATTCCAAGATTCGCCATCTTCCCTTTATTTCATCTCTCTGGTTTTCATCTTGTTGAAAGCCTCATTCAAAAGAGTTGACTCAGATCAGCGTGCTTAGTATTCTCCTAAATCGCTTGTTTTACACAAGACGGCTTGAGGGCGGTGTTGTTTCTGTCGCATGAGAGCCGTACTCTTTGGCTAATGCCTGACTTTGAATGTGGATTTGAGCTTCAATTCTACCAGACCTTGGAGAGAACAGGAGAGACAATATGACCTTACCGCGGTTCCTCGCTATTGTTTGCGGCTTGATGCTAGTTGTAAGCACGGGCCTCAGCTTTGCTAACGATACGGACATCAGATTCAAGTACTCTTGGCCAAATCTTGACATTGAAGAACGGCCCGGATGGGCTAAGCAGTCCGTTGAGGGCGTAGGCTGCATTGATGCCAGCATAAATTTCTGGGAGGACCAGCTGGGTCTCCTGGCTTCGCTAGAAATGGGCCGATTCAATATGCACGGCATGAACGGGGAGCATTACATAAACCGAGGCACGGCCGCCGAGAGAAGATTCGATTTTGAGACTCATGATGAGATTACCAAAACATCTTTCCACGCTGATATGCGAGTTTATATAGCCAACTTCGTCAAGAATTGGTCTGAAGCGGAGATGAAAGGCCTTGTGGATTCGAAGTTAGCCTTAATAGTCGGCTTGCATTGGCAGCACTACAAGTTCGACCGTTTCATTGACGAGCTTTCTGGCGATGAAAGTGATGCCCAACTTCTGCCCTGGGAGCACGAGACAAACTTCGCGGATGACCACGGTAGCGCATACAAATTGAAGGTCATGGCTCCGGAAGTGGGACTCTCTCTCAACTGGAAGTTCGTGGACGAGCTCGCTCTAGTTGCCTTGTGCCGATACTTTGAGTTCGGCGAGGCTGACTATTACGGTGATAAGTGGCAAGAGAACATCAAGAATGTCTATGGTGGTGAAGGAGAGATCGGACTTTCATACGATTTCGCCAAGCTCTTTGACATGAAGAATCAGCGTTTAGCAATCGGCCTGAGCTATGAATACCGATTCATGGATAGCCACGGAGCAGATATGCAGACCACGACATCCCACGGGGCTGCGATGAGCGTGAACTACGGCTTCGCACATAATTGGTAGAGACCTCGACCGAACTTAGATAACTCGAGGTCGCCCGCCAGCATATAGTGGCGCCTTAACGGAGCACGCGACGAAACGTCAAAAGGGCTGAATACGAGGGACGAGACAGAAGGGCAGCATGGCCCAATCCGGATTTCTGAAACGTCTGGGCATGGTGGGCGCATCTGACTGCTCTGCGTCAGGCAGCGGGGTCCCTTTGAATATCCACACAGGAAAGGGCACGAGGTTGCTGGGAGTCGTGTGCTGCACGGCAACGGCGGTTTTCGTCTTCTACCTCACATATACCCTCATGCTTCCGATCGATGATCTGGTTAGGTTCATCCCAGATGACGCCTTCTATTATGTGAAGATCGCGATGAATGTGGTCAATGGAGATGGCTTCACATTCGATGGACTAGGCCCGACTAGCGGGTTCCAGCCCCTATTCCTGCTGTTGCTCCTTCCAATCATCGGCCACCTGAAAGGCAACCCCGAAAGCGCCGTCCGCGCCTCAATCCTGCTCTCAGGTCTCATCTGGTATGGTTGTGCGATTCTTGCACATTCGCTCCTGAAACGAACTGGAGGCGCAAGGGCAGCCGCTATCGCGTTCGTGAGCTTGCTGGTGATGCCATCGCTTGCGATCGTCGGCTTCGGTGGACTTGAGACGTCTCTTAGTCTGCTTTTTGTTCTCGCCTCAATAATCACATATAGAAGTATCATTCGCGATAAGAAGATTCGCGGCGGCAAATGGCTCCTCTTCGGGACACTTTGCGGCCTGGCAGCGATTGCGAGGACTGATAACACCCTCCTTATCGCCGCATACATCGTGACGTTCTTTGTCTTATCCAGACGAAGCGAGACCAGGATCTTCCGGAAGAAGAGCCTTGTTCTCTTTCTTCTTCCGGCGCTTGCCTTTCCTGTGGCCTTTTTCATCTGGTCGGACACGGTAACTGGCCTGCCTGTGCAATCGAGCGGAGTAGCTCTCAGCATCCATTCATGGCAGCTATCAACGCCTTCACTTTGCAATGCCTCGGATATATGGGGGCGCATTTCGGAGACTGCAAGCGATTTTGTGGCTAAGACATTTGGGCTCTCCGGTTACTCAGCGTGTCTTCTCCCTCTGCTGTTGTTTCTGCTTGTTTCCGCCGCGCTTATCTCGGACCTATCGCACATTACCAGGTTTGCTCGCCACACAAGGATAATGCTTCCCCTTGCGATTCAATTTATACTGCTGCTGCTGTTTTATGCCGGCTGGCTGGGGCACGTCCAGCTCTGGTATCTTATTCCGGGCGCGGCCCTAGTTATCATCATTGTCTCACTTGTTTGCGGAGCGTTGTGCGATTGCCTCGGCGACGCATGGAACGATGAGCGGGTCTCGGCGCGAGTGACGGCCTTTCTGGCGCTGATGATAATCCTCATCGGGGCATACAGAGCATACGGACTCTTCGAGCGAGGAATATATACCTGGCAGCCTGAGATGCTGCGCGCCGCAAAATATCTCTCGGGAAAACTTCCGCCGGGCAGCAGGGCAGGGGCCTTCAATGCCGGCATTCTGGGCTGCTTTCTTGACTCGCCGGTCGTCAACCTGGACGGAGTGGTCAACAACAGAGTGCTGCGTCATCTAAAGGACAGAACGCTTGACCAATATCTAGCTGATACAAACGTGGACTATTTGGTCGATTACCAGCAGAGCTTTCTGCTCTTCAGCCGTGCTACAGAGCGGTCGGCCTTCGCCGGATTTGAGCGGGTGGCAGAGTTCTCGGGCAGCTGGCGAGGCACCAACCTATGGGTCTGCCGGCGTGGAAGCGAGGATTCGCTGTTGGAGACGACCATCATAAAACCTGCTTCCGGCCTTTACTCCTCGGAGAGATGGACAGACGGTGATTTCGATTTCCGGTGGTCACGTGGACGGTCCTCGACGTTCTCGATACTCCCCTCCGATCCGAACGTTCCACTCGAGGTGTTGATATGGGCGTTTCCGTTCGAGATGTGCGGTCATAGTGGGCAATCGGTGACCGTCTTCATCAACGGCTCGATGCTCATCCGCAAGGAGCTGGCGTCGGGTTGGCGTCTCTATCATCTCCCAATCCCGGCAGGGCTGCTCGACCCGGGACAGAACACATTAGCATTTGAGTTTGGCTATACGGTCTGTCCGGTAAGAGATTGTGGCTCTCATTTTAGGGATGAACGCGAGCTTGCAGTGGCGTTTCGCCCTATCCGCTGTCAGAGGAAATAGCGCTCAATCGCAATCGCGACTCCGTCGGAGTTGTTTGAGGGGACGATTTCATCTGCTGCGTCCTTAACCTCCGGCAGCGCGTTCTCAACAGCTATCCCAACGCCGGCGTTCTCGATCATGCCGAGATCGGAGATATCGTCGCCCATTGCCACAATCTCATCATCCGATATGCCAATGTCATCCGCTATTTCAGCAATGGCGTGCCACTTGCTTGCTTGACTATTCAAAATCTCAAGCGCGCTCGCCGGAATCGTCAGGTTCCTCACGATATGAACGTTCAAACCCCAGCCATTCCGTCCGTCGCTAAGGGCTTTCTGAACAGACGAGAGAATGGCAAGTTGGTCCATGATAATGAACTGAATTATCCGATCACTCGGAGCAAATCTCAGGTCATCGAACTCGCGAAGGAACTCGAAGTTTCGGGACACATACTGGCGGTGGAAGCGATTTGTGTCAGACTTGCTGCAATAAAGATCGACGCCATCATCGAACGAATCTACGTGCAGAACGGGGCTGAGATCAAAGCTGGCGAGTAGTTCAACGATGGAGGCGAAGTGCTCACTCGGAAATAGAGTCTTCTGCATGAGGCGGTGGGATGGGCATTCTCTGACCGCCGCCCCGTTGTTATATGCGACGAGTATCGGGCGCCTCATTTCCGTTACGATTGGGATAACTGTGCGATAGCGTCTTCCCGTGCAGAAGACGACGATAACGCCCGCGTCAATCGCCGCTCGAATGGCGGTTATCGCCCGTGAGCTGATGCGCTTGTCATCAGTGAGTAGCGTGCCGTCTAGGTCAAGCGCGAGCAGTTTGTGCTTCAAGGCAAATCTCCCAAAGTCGGGGCTTATCCATTTCCACTCAACATTGTGGCATTCTATCCAACATATTTGACCGGTGTCCACTAGATGTGTCGGACTGAGTGCCCTTGAAGGTGAGGGCTTGACATCGGCCATCATAAAAAGCTCACCGTCTTGCGTTAGAAGGCCACACAAACATCGACGCTCTTCGCCTCGTCAGAGCACTGGGCGGAAAGCTTCACCTTAATCGTATCGCCCGCAGCGCATGTCCCCGAGCCGTCGCAATACTAGAATTAGGGCAATTCAGGCCGACCAGATTCACTTATCTGCTTTTCTATTTGGGTAGCGCTTGCGCGAGACATATTGCTTACCCGCTTGATAGAGGGCTGTCAGGAGGAAGCCCAGGATCGCATAGACTGCGATACCGCAGCCATCGATTCTCGCAATGCGGAATAAAGGAAACTCAAACCAGACCATGAACAAAGCTGCTGATACGGCTGCAGCGCAGACCGCGCCTCGTGAGGCGCAGCTTACTTGTCGGCTATTCTGATGAGGGCGTCTTCGATCGGACGAACCGGATACAACCTGAAATAGAGCGAGAATGAGGGTAACCAGGACGAATACTTTGCCGATCGGCGAGTCGTTTCCGGCAGATAGAAGCAACAACTTGAAGATAGCGCAAATGGCGAGATCGATGGTGAGGGCAAGCAAGAGGGCACTAAGAAGCCGCCTAGTGAGGGAAAGGGCGAACGAGGCGGAGAAAATAGATATGCCGCCGATTAGCGCGCATGCTGTGATGAAGACGGCAATCCTGATTGGAGAATCGAAGAAGTTCTTCATAGAGATGATTGACAGAATGGACACGGTCGCGAGGCCGCTTAAGAGCCCTGACACCAGCCCCCAGGCCGCAAGAAGGAGAGAACGCTTGATGCCTGCGCCGTGAATTGGATGTTGTATCGCTTTCATGCGCCGGGCGTTCATTTCTTCGAGATGAGCATCCAGGCGTTTTCGGCGATTATTCGGCCCTCGCGGATTGGTTGTTTGACGAACCATTTGAGTCTCTTGGCGAAGTAGCGAGGCCTGAAGTAGAAACGGTTATAGCACCGCCTGAACAGCCGCTCCAGCTCACCGTCCGACAGGATGTCGTGCTTCATCAGCGCGAAGCCCTGGTGCAGGTACTCGTCCCAGACCGAGTGGAGTATTCGACCCTCGCGGACGGCGTCCTCATAGACCTGACTCCCCGGGAAGGGCTTTAGAATCGCAAACGTGGCGACGTCGGGCGATATTTTGCAGGCGAACTTTATCGTCGCCTCAATGTCCTCTGCTGTCTCGCCGGGGATGCCGATCATGAAACTCGCGTTGCTCTCAATGCCGGCCCGCCTACAGAGCTCCATCGCCTCGGCAGACTGCTCAAGCGTAATGCCCTTCTTGATGCGCCTCAGCGACTTCTCGGTTCCACATTCAGGGCCCCACTTTATCTGAAAACACCCAGCGCGCCTCATCAGCTTCAACATATCAAGGTCGGCGGCATCAACGCGCGACATTGCGCTCCACGTCAAATCAAGCCCGCCATCCAAAAGCAATTCGCAGAACTTGGCGACCCAGTTCTTATCCAGCGTAATCACGTCATCGATCGACTTGAAGTTGCGAATGCCGAAAGTCTGTACGCAGTACTCGATCTCCGCCACGGAACGTTCTGGGGACATGATGCGGAGTGAATGTCTGCCATAGACTCCCTTGGAGCAGTTCGTACAATTATATGGGCAACCTCGGCTAATGGCGAGGCTCGTCGTTGGCAGCCGGAAGTAGTTTGAGTGAGAGCCGGCGTATCTTTCGTGCTCCAGCTTCTCTCGCGCCGGAAAAGGGAGTTCATCCAAATCGTCAATCTGCGACCTTTTGGAATTGACTATGATCTCGCCATCGCGTCTGAACGCCAGGCCGGGTTCCGAGCTCGGGTCGGCGCCATTCAAGATGTGAATAACGAGCTGGTGAAATGTTATCTCCCCCTCGCCAACAACCACGTAGTCAAATAGCGAAAACCGTCGCAACGTGTCCTCTGGCAAAGCCGAAGCGTGTATTCCACCGACCACAACCGTAATCTCCGAGTCGATATCCTTTATTTGGGCGGCGGCCTTGTGCGCGTTGTATATATGAGGCGTCATCGCCGTTAACCCGACGACCTTTGGTCTGAGCTTCGCAACGAGCTGCCTTAGTATCGGATAAGGCTCCCGATACAGATCCATATCTAGTATCTCAGTCGTCACCCCGCGCTGCTCAAGATATGCGGCAATCGCAGCCACAGAGAGCGGCGTCTCGTTGCCGTAAGGTAGGTCGAGCTGGCGCGCGCGCGGCATCTGAGGGTACACCAGCATCACATCAATAGGGCCGTCGCAATCCGCTATGGGCAAACCGTTATTCTCCTCATTGCGTAAATTGTCAGTATTATCATTTGGAGGGCCAATATAGGTCGAATGCTCGCCGAGTTCAAGTTCCCCGCCGTCGCAGACAATTGACTCGATCAAATGAAATGAGAGCTGCATCCCCAAAAAACACTTGACACAAGCATGTATCTGACTATGATCCCTCTCCGAAATCTATTAGTTTAGTGTTAGAAATATATCCACGCTCAACACCGGATCAACCGCTAGGTGCTTGATTTGGGTTAGTTGAGTCGATTGCATATAGTGTTGTTTGGTTTAGAGGGCTAAATTCACATCTTTAACTTGTTGAAAAGGAGGAAGAGATGACTTTGAGAAGGCTTGGAGTTGTCATTGCGGTGTTAGCGGTTCTTGTGACTTTTGCATCCGTGCAAGGTCTGCTGGCCGCTGAGGCTAACATTTCTGTAACGCCTGACACTTATGACTTCGATTATGGGCCCGTTGGCGTATGCGGCCCGCCAGTTGACTTCACGATCAGCAACGACGGCGATGCAACGCTGTCAGTGCTGGATGTGATAAGCAGCGATCCCTCGGTCTTCGAGGTGATTTGCTCCACACCGGCAACCGTCGCGACGGGCGCCACGGCTGGCGCACTCATCGCGTTCTGCCCCGGAGCAGCCCAGGACTACGTTGGCACGGTAACGTTCGTGAGCAACGATCCTGATGGCGATTTTGTCGTCAACGTTACAGGCACGGGCATCCCACCCGCTATCTCTGTAACACCCGACACTTACGACTTCGATTATGGGCCCGTTGGTGTTTGCGGCGCGCCAGTTGACTTCACAATTGCCAACGGTGGCCATGGAGACCTGGTAGTTACGGACG
>JAGHCW010000101.1 GCA_021160245.1 bacterium
ATTTGTCTCACGACGGCATCGAGTCGTTTCGCTGGTCGCTGATTCCTGTGGACGACGAGGTCGAGGAGGACGAGCGGGTCGCGTCCTTTCTAGATAAGTTCAGGGTCATTGATGAGGAAGTGCTTGGCGTGATCGACGCTGACCTTGACCTCGCGAAGTCATCGATCCGCATGAGGCAATCGACGATCGGCACGCTGGTTTGCGAGGCGATTGCCGAGGAGTTCCCGACAGCGTCGATGGTAATGGTGAACTCAGGTGGCATTCGGGGCAATTTCCAGCCCGCCGGGCCGATAACATTGTCCGAGGTTGACGCGATATTGCCATTTCACAACGAGATGGTGCTGTTGTGGCTCTCTGGGAAGGAACTGAAATCGGCGTTGGAGCGGTCCGTGGTGTCATTGCCAAAGCCCGACAGCAGGTTCCTTCAGGTGCTTGGGCTTCAGGTTGAGGTTGACCTATCACAGCCCGCAATGGAGCCGGGACGAGGCGAGGCCGAGCAGCCCGGCCAGAGGGTCGGTCGGGTTCTTGTGCGAGGCGCGCCTCTTCAGATGAACAGAGAATATCTCGTCGCCACGATGGACTACTTGGCAAGGGGCGGGGATGGCTATATTGAGCTGGCAAGGGGCAGGCGACATGTAAAGACCGGGAAGGTTTTGAATAACATCTTTGCAGATTATATTAGACGACACTCCCCAATTCGACCTAGACGGGAGAGTTCCTACATTATCTCAGAATAACTAGCGCTGATTTGGGAGGCGCCCAATGCTGCAGAAGTATTTCAGACTCAAAGAGCACGGAACAACGGTCAAGACCGAGATTATGGCGGGCCTCGTCACGTTTATGACGATGGCCTACATCATCATGGTGAATCCTGCCCTGCTATCCAATGAACACGGAGCGGGGATGGACTTTTCGGGCGTGATGGCGGCAACGTGCCTCGCCTCGTTCTTCGCGAGTCTGATGATGGGCCTCATTGCCAGATACCCGATAGCGCTCGGCCCCGGGATGGGCCTCAACGCCTATTTCAGCTTCACAATCTGCGGCAAGATGGGAGTCCCGTGGCAGGTCGCGTTGGGCATCGTCTTCATATCTGGCCTCGTCTTCACTGTCCTGACGCTCGTTAAGGTGCGCAAGATGATTGTGGATGCTATACCGCAGGGGCTGAAGCTGGCCACGGCCGCGGGTATTGGGCTTTTTATCGCCTTCATCGGATTGCAGCACGCGGGGATTGTGCTGAAGGACGATGCGACCCTTGTTAAGCTGGGCGACTTGTCCCATACCTCGACGCTGGTCTCTCTGTTTGGACTGGGCCTCACCGCCGTTCTCATCGCCAGGAAGATACGAGGCGCGATCCTGTGGGGCCTGCTTTCTACTGGTGTTTTGGCGATCTTGACGGGGATAACCGAGTTCAAGGGTGTCTTTGGTCTTCCGAATTTCGGCACGGTGATGTTCAAACTCGACATTTTCAAGGCCTTTAGCTTTGAGTACATCACGCCAATCATAGTTCTTTTGTTCTTTGATATGTTCGACACGATTGGGACACTAGTTGGAGTATCGCAGCAGAGCGGCCTCATGAAGAACGGCAAGCTGCCCATGATCAACCGCGCGCTTTTGAGCGATTCGGTCGGCACGATGGCCGGGGCCGTCGCCGGGACATCGACGGTCACGAGCTACATAGAGAGCGCCGCCGGCGTTGCTGAGGGCGGAAGAACCGGACTTACTTCTGTAACCACAGGTTTGCTCTTCTTGGTGGCCATGTTCTTCACGCCGCTTGCCCAGGCGTTTGCGATGGGGTCGGTTACGGCGCCCGCGCTTATCATTGTCGGCTGCCTGATGATGACGAATCTTCCCAAAATAAAGTGGGATGATTTGACCGAGGCCATTCCGGCCTTTCTGACGGTTATCCTGATGCCGCTGACGTTCAGCATCGCGCATGGTCTGGCAATCGGGTTCATCAGCTATCCAATTATCAAGCTCGTTGCGGGTCGTTCAGATGAGGTCCACTGGCTGGTCTATTTGCTGGCCGGCGTCTTTTTGCTCAGGTACGTTTTTCTGTAGTGGTGAACACCTTGCTTAGGGATCAGGCAAGCACAAGAAAGCGAGGTCGGCTACTTCTTACGGCTACATTCCTTCCATCGCTCATATCCTTGGTGGAAGCGAGACTCATCCGGGTGGAGCTCGATCGCTCTCAGGTAGGCCTCCTCAACCTCCGATCGCGGCCTTTTGAGTTTGGACAGAGCTTCACCCAAGTGGTACCAACACCAAGCCTGGCGAATCGGGTCCTCAGACAACTGGATTGCGCGCCGAAATAGCTCAATTGCCTCTCCCCAAAGTTGTTTTCTAGCAGACGATGCCATCCCAGTATCCCTGGCCATTCCTATCTTCGTCTGAGCGAATTCGTGAACGAACTTCGCATCATTCTTCTTTGTTTCGTAGCTTTCCCTGAAGAGATGATGCGCCTCCTTCAACTCGCCGACGCGCCTCAGGATGATGGCTGCCTCAACCTTGTCCTCATAAACCGCAAACTGGGGCATCAGCCGCTTGATTTGGCGGGCCTGCTTCTCCTGTCCACGTTCAAGGAGAGTGCTAATCATTCTAAGGTACGGAAGAGTCTCATGGTACTTCACAGGCTGCGTGCGAAACATTTCGAGAACCTGCTCCGCCCTCTTGAGCTCGTCCATCTTGCCCAGATACTCAATGAGTTGAGCCGCCAAAGCGCCAGATTGAGGCTGCTCCTTCAAAGCCCTCTCAAGATGGGCTATGGCGTCGGCCTGTTCACCAACTGCCCAGAGATATGCGCTTTGCCGAATCGCGTTGATAACGCTGTAACCGGGATGAGCGGGCAGAGTAACCGTGAAATAGGTCCTACCCTCATCGAACTCAAATAGCGGCTCCGGGGAACCATTCTCCCGCATCTTGCGCCTGATTTTGGCGATGCCTGTGTAGCGCATCTCGGCGAGGCGCAGTTCTTTGAGGAACTCGCCTATCCGCCTATTCCTGGATGGCACTTGAGGGAAGCTCGCGTCAGGTTGGAAGTGGCTCTTCTCAATGCCCTGAACAGGCCCCGGGTAGCTTGTTATCTTAAGGCACGAGGGATACAGAAATACCTTTGTTGGTTCAACAGAATGCTCGTAGCTCCTATGATAGGCGGCATTCACAATCGCCTCCTCCATTGCCTCATAAGGAAACGCTACTGTTCTTTCAACTTCTGCATGGCCGGGCACTTTCCTAATCAGGACATCTACTAATGATTGCAGATGTTGTATGGTCATTTTGACCTGATCCTGAATGGGCCCTCTTATCACCTTCTCCTCGATGAGATTACCGCCAGCATCATCAGAGAAATGGGCAATCTCTACCCTCGCGCCTCGGAAGAATCTATCCGGATCGTCGCTGAAGAAAAGCAGACCGATATTCCTGGGGACTTCATGACTATTCACTCGAACCGTGATCTTGAGTTTTCGATAGAGCTCCTCGTCGGGAATAGGCTGAGGGAATGAGACAAGGTCACTCCTGACATCCGCAAGAAATCGGCGAACTTGAGTCGGGGATAGGTCAGTAATACGCGACTCGAGCGACCTGCGATCGTCAAAGGGCATTTTTGCCGCCTGCTCCAAGAGCTGCCGAAGCAGGTCTTCCTTTGCTTCGACGGTCTGGGAACCTTGCCTGATGTGATAGGCGCGGGTTTTCTCGTCCCCTCTTACTGGCGCCTGATATGGCCTGTTATCGCCTCCGGGCGCCCATATAACCAGAATCCACTTGTTCTGATAGACCTCAGGGAATAGCATCGGCACGTATTCAGGGCTAATCTTTCCTCTGCACTCACCGGTCAACGCACGCTGTATCTTGTCCAAGTCGAGGTCGTCGAGGCCCCTTGGCGGCAGGATCGGCTTGCCCCCCTCCTCTTCGATCCCCAGAATAATGTATCCCCCATTCATATTAAGAAGGTCATTGGCGAACGCGCAGATGGTTCTAATAACGTCCCTCTTGATCCACTCGTCCCAAGTAGCTTTGAAATCAACCCGATTGCCCTCAATGGAGCGGAGGTTGATCAAATCATCAAGATTGAACGGCAGCCCTGGCATATATGACACTCCCTGTTGCGCAAATAGCAGCGCACATCTTCTAGTCTCGGCAAACACGATATTCCGTCAGGCTGGGGTTGTCAATTCTCGGCGAGAACTTTCCCATTCACATTGTGTGCTTCCGTTGCGCCTGCCGGTTCTGTCCCGATTTCACTATAGCAAAGACCTGACTGTTCGGGCGCCGGCACTGGCGGCCGGGTTTTGAGCTTGCATTTCCGGCGCGAAGTGGTAGGAATCTGGGGATCAGATTAACTGCTCATTGCCCAAAAGAAGGGCCACCGACTCGCCGGTTGGTACACCACGAGGAATAGCAAGGGGAGTGTTGTGAAGGTTACGCTTATCTCGCCATATCTTGATACTATTGCACAGGGGCTCCGCTGTTTGTCGTCATTTATCAAGTCGAAGGGCTATGAGTGCGAGATGATCTTCCTTCCCGACTTCGACGCGCTGCTCAGCTACCGGCCTCAATTTGAGAAGCTTTACAGCGAACAACTGATTGAGGATGTTGTCGAGAAGTCCTCTTCGTCGGACTTAGTCGGCATCTGTGTGATGAGTAATTTCCTTGACAAGGCCACCCAGCTTAGTTCCGCTCTGAGAGCGAAAGTGAGGGCGCCGGTAATCTGGGGAGGCATACATCCGACCGTGCTTCCGGAGAGCTCGCTCGATTATTGCGACATCGTCTGCGTGGGCGAGGGTGAGTATCCGCTGCTAAACCTGATGCGCGCAATCGAGCAGAAGAAGGACTATAGGAACATTAGAGGCCTTTGGTTCAAGGACGGTTCCGACTACATAAGGAATCCGATTGAGCCGCTCGCCCGCGACCTCGACTCGCTACCATTTCAGGACTACGACTACTCAACCCATTTCGCTGTCTCGAAGGACCGTAATCACCTCGTGAAGGTGGATTACGAGCTGCAGAAGGAGCACATCATAAGGGGGCTTAGGATTTGCGGCGACCGCTGCGTATATCAGACGATCACGACCCGCGGCTGCCCTCATGCCTGTGCCTATTGCTGCCATTCCGCGCTCAAAAAACTATACGAGGGCCAGCCCGTGCTGAGGCGCCGGAGCGTTGACAACGTGATGCAGGAGCTTGAGGAGATCAAAGAGGCGATGCCTTACGTGGAGCTCATCCTCTTTGCGGACGAATCGATGCCCGCGATGCCGGACGCCAAGATGAAGGAGTTTTGCGAGCAGTACAAGAAGAGAATCGGCCTGCCAATGTACGTTCAGGTCTCGCCGCCCCTTATGACCGAGAAGAAGATGGACTACCT
Organism: bacterium; assembly: GCA_021160245.1. GTDB lineage: Bacteria > B130-G9 > B130-G9 > B130-G9 > B130-G9 > JAGHCW01. The sequence continues at coordinate 5,360 of JAGHCW010000101.1, forward strand.
CGCCGACGCCGGGATGATAAGCGCGCAGATGGGCATCCAAACGGGCAGCGAGAGGATAAATCGCGAATACTACAATCGCTTCATCACCAACGACCAGGTGCTTGAGGGCGCCAGGCTGCTCAACAAGCATAAGGACACAATGGTCCCACCCGTCTATGACGTGATACTCGACAATCCATACGAATCGCGAGAGGACAGATTGCAGACCGTCAGACTCCTGATGCAGCTGCCTCGTCCATTTGTCATCCAGTTCTTTTCGCTAACCTTCTATCCTGGAACGCCTCTCTACGATAGAGCGAAGGCGGATGGCATCGTCGGAGATGAGCGAGAGACGGTTTACAGGAAGCACTATCATGCGTTTGAGAAGACATTTCTGAACTTCCTCGTGCTGGGCGTTCACTTCGGGCTACCGAAGCCGCTTATGAGATTCCTCTCAAACGGTCTTGTGGCAAGAGTACTCGACGCTGGGCCGATTCGCCCGCTCTGGCGACTTGTCCATAGAGCTTTGAAGATTCTAAAGAGCCTGATTCGCTAATAAGAGACGTTCTCTATTCGCCGAACGCCAGGCGTTCGGAGATTGCGCAGTAGTATGTGTCCGTCGAATCATTTGAGTTCTCATTTCGAATTAGTATCTTAATCCCGGCATCCGACCAGTCATTTTACCAGGAGGGAATAATTTGCACGGGAAAACCATACTTGTAACAGGCGGCGCGGGCTATCTTGGCTGTCATCTCTGTCCACAGCTCGTGGAGCAGGGAGCAAAGGTTCGTGTCTTTGATCGGCTATATTTTGGCAAAGAGGGGCTCCAGAGCGTTGTTAAGCCAGAGAATATGGAGCTGGTTGAGGGCGATATGCGAGCGATTGAGAAGTTCCCGTGGTTGCTCGATGGCATCTATGGCGTCGTCCACCTCGCAGGTCTCGCCAACGATCCCTCATGCGATCTCTCGCCAACAATGGCGGAGGAGATAAACCACATCGCATCGCTTAAGCTCGCGGAAATGGCCAAGGCTCGCGGAGTTCCCAGATTCGTTTTCGCCTCGTCTTGCAGCGTTTACGGCGCGTCCGGGGAGAAACTCGTTAGCGAGGTCTCTCCTCTCTCGCCGGTATCGCTCTATGCGAAGCTCAAGATAAAGTCCGAGCGAGCGCTCTTTGATATGGCGGACGAGAATTTCATCGTGACGGCGCTGCGCCAATCCACCCTATTTGGCTATTCTCCTCGAATGCGTTTCGATCTGGCCATAAACCTGATGACGTTGAGCGCAGCCGCCAAGCACAAGATAATCGTCCTAGGTGGTGGCGGCCAATGGCGTCCATTCCTTCACGTCAAAGACGCTGCCCGCGCGATCGTAGCCGTCCTTCGCGCAGAGAAGCAGAAGATCGCCTCGCAGATACTTAATGTCGGCGCAAATAGAGACAACTACACGATATGCGATCTGGCGAAGATAGTTGAGGCCAATGTGCCAGACACCGCCACCGAGGTAGCGCCGGACGATGCGGATAGAAGGTCCTATCGCGTTCGCTTCGACAAGATAGCCACTCGCTTGGGCTATGACACGACCATGACGCCTGCGGATGGAGCAAAAGAGATATATCAAGCGATCAAGGATGGCCGAATTGCTGAGCCCTATAGCGACTGGCATTTCAACGTCCTGCGACTGAAGCATCTTGTGAGCATTCCAGTAGCCGATGGCGGAGAGACCTCAAGGTCCTCCATGCTTCCTTACTCGCTTCCCACTATCACTGGCGCAGACCGGATGCGAGTGGCGGATAGTCTGAAGGCCGCCGCAGAGGGTAGCCTAGAGGGGCCGCTTAGGAATCTTGAGAGCGCGCTTCTCGAGCGATTTGATAGGTCTGCCGCGATGCTCTTGCACTCACGTCACTTGGTCCTTCGCGCTGCGCTTCGTAGCTCGGGTCACTCCGGACCACACATAATGATTATGCACCCGTTCTCGGACGCGAAGCTCTTCGCAGCCGCGCAGCAACTGGGATTCACACCCGTTCTGTGCGATCTAGAGGAGCGAAGCCTGAGATTCGATCTTGAGCGGCTCAATGCGCTCTTGAAGAAAGGCGCCTCGGCAATCATCGCCGGGTCGAGGCTTGACATGCCTGAAAACCTCAAGGCAATGGAATCGATCGCGGGCGAAGAGGGCTGCTCGCTCATCGTGGACGCCCAAGACCTAATGGGCGCATTGGTTAACGGCCGTCATATAGCGACTTACGGAGACTGTGCCGTCCTCGACTTTGGGCCCGACCAGAACGTGACGGCGCTTGGCGGTGGGGCGGTTCTTTTTAGGGAACTATCCGCGGAAGAAGAAGTGATGCGAGGACAATCCAAAAACAAGACCAGTGGCGTCATCTCTCTCGATGAGAAACAGATGAGGCTCTCCCCGATCTCGGCCATGTTGGGGATCTCAAGCCTCGGCCGGCTTGACGAGGCGAGCGATTTGCTCCGCAACCTCCAAGCCGCTTATGACGAACTTCTGAGCGACACACCCCATGTGCGTGTTCTGCGCGCAAGCGATGAGTCGCAGCGGTCCGGCAGCAAGTATCCGGTCCTGGTTGATTTTGATGCTCTGACGGTCGATGCCGAGGGGATGGAGAAGCGCATGAGGGATGAGAGAATCGAGTGCCATCGAGCGAGGCACTGCGCAATTCATCTCGCAACGATGCGGCATTATGTCCTGGATTATTTGCGGCGCATAGCCGAGACGGGGAAG
>JAGHCW010000001.1 GCA_021160245.1 bacterium
CTCATGAGAGAGCGTCCAGAAAGCCCGTCCCACACCCCCGCCCGCTCTGCCAGCCGGTTACTCCGTATCTTCGAGCAGCGACTCGACGGCTTTTTTGAGCTGATCGTCGCTTGTCATGCTGAAATCTTGCTCGGGAGCGTTCTCAACCTCGATGTCTGGCCTTATGCCCATGCCCTCAAGCGTCTCGCCCTCCAGGGCGTAGGCGCCCCATTGAGGCACGATAAAATGGGTGCCGTCCAGGAGCTGTTTCCAGCCGGTGATGTAGATGACCCCACCGGATGTTGGCACGCCGATGAGCTTGCCGAGCCCGAGCTTGCGGAATCCGTACGGGAACGTCTCAGCGTCGCTGTGCGAGTATTCGTTGATCAGAACCGCGACCGGCTTGCGCCAATTGAATCGTGGCTGCATGACCTTCGTCGTTTTGTCTCTGTCCTCGAAGTAGAAGTAGGTGTCTCGCCCAAGAACCGAGAGCAGCTGGTCGTGGAGATTCCCCCCACTGTTGTAGCGAACGTCAACTATGAGCGCCTTCTTATCAGGCGTCGCCTTCACAAGCTCCGACAGAAATTCCTTATAGCTCTTGCGATTCATGCGCCGAACGTGGATATAGCCGACCTTGCCATCGCTCCATTTCTCGACCATTTGCTTGCGAGCTTCGACCCATGACCGATATACTTTGTCGCCAATCGCCCAGAACGGGAGCGCGGTAACGGTTACGAGCTCCCTCTTCCGGCGGCCTTTTCTCTGAACTTCAAGGTCAACCTTCTTGTCCACCTTGCCCCTTAGAATCGCGAATGGATTGGAATCCGAGCCGACATCAACGCCGTCGATTGTGCGGATAACGTCGCCTTTCTTAAGCTTGCTGCCCGGGCGATCGCATGGGCCGTCTGGGACAACATTGGCTATCCGCAGGCCCCTTTTCTTCCAACCGGCGTCGAATCGAAGGCCCAGGTGGCCGGTCTCCTCAAAGTCCGGATCGCGCGGAGACCAAACGCCTATATGCGAGGCGCGAAGTTCCCCGAGCATTTGCGTCAGGACGATTTGGAATTCCTCGCTCGTGGTCACGGTCTTCAGGAGCGGCCGGTATTTCTCACGCATCTTTGCCCAATCCACGGCGTGGAACTTGGAGTCATAGAAGTATGTGTTGAATGCGCTCCAGACCTCATCAAACATCTGCGCGCGCTCGGCCTTGTGATCGATCGTCATCTCGGCGGAGAATGGGATATAGGTTGACATGGCGCTGGGCGTGCCCGTGCGGATTGACCCGCCGCGACTTAGAACGTAGAACTTCTTGCTTTTTGGGCCCCATACGGTTTGAATCGCGCCTGCTCCGTCGAAGGTCAGCTGGCGAGACGAGCGGCCAAACTCATCAACAATATATAAATCTCTATTGCCCATGGCGTTCGATGCGAATACGTAGTTCTTGCCGTCGGGCGCAAGCGACATCGCCCAGCAGTTGCCGCTATTTGAACCGACTTTGATTGCTCTCTTTTCTATGTTTTCGAATTCGATTGGGAGCTTCGGCTTCTCTATTTTCTTTTTTCTCTTGAACACACCGAGCATGCGCTTGAAAACCGAGGGCTTTTTTCGCGTTGTCTTTCGCTTCTTCGCTTTTTCCTCGATATCACCGGCGCGTCTTTTTCTAAACTTCTCCTCGGCCTTCTTTGTCAGAAAGACCTGCCATATCTCCTGTTTCCCGCTGTTGGATCCTAGACTGTTTCTGTTAGAGAGAAAGGCTATTCGTTTGCCATCCTTGTCCCAGACCGGCCCGTAGTCCCACGCGGGGTCTTTTGTGATGTTGTGCTGCTCGCCGCCATCGCTTGCGACGACGAATACCTCTGACTGCCATTCTTCGCACATGCGACTGAAAGCAAGCCAACCCGAATCAGGAGACCAGGCGATTGACCTGATTAGCGGGCCTTCCGAAAGTCTTTTAGCATTTTTCCCGGCCGTGTCCGCCACCCAGAGCTCGCCTCGGCCCTTCAGGTATGCAATCTGCTTGCCGTCGGGCGACCACACGGGTGAGTACTCCTCCTCGGGTGAGGCAAGAAGCGACTTCGTTTTGCGGTGTCTGGAGACCGAGAGTCGCTTCTCCTTCTTGTCGGTCGAGGTCATTACGAATATGTCGCTGTTCCCATTGCGGTCGGAGCAAAAGGCGAGCTTCTTGCCGTCGGGCGACCAGCAAACGTCGCTTTCCCTCGCGGGGGTATCGGTGAGTCGCATCGTTATCTTGCGGCCCTTTCCAGAAACCCTTCTTGCGAATACCTCGCCTCTAATCACGAACGCAATCTGCTTTGCATCCTTTGAGAGCGCCATCTCCGTGGCCTCTCGCTCGTAAGTCCTGCGCTCGATGTTATTCTGCTTGATGTCGCTTGGGGCCTCGATCGCAACCTTGCTGCTCTCACCGGTCGCGGGATCAACTGTGTATATTTGCCCGTCGAGCTCGCAGACGAGGCGCGAGCCGTCTCTTGCTATCCTGGCATGAACAAGGCCGTCGCTGTCGAAATGGGTAACCTGAGTGGCCTGAGTGGCCTCGCCTTCCTCGATAGTTTTGACCCACACGTTTGTTACGTCGCCCCGGTCTGAGAGGAAATAGAGCTTCTCGCCGTCGGGCGACCACATGGGGCAGTCATCTGTGCCATCAAAATCAGTGAGTCGCTTTGCAGGGGAGCCATCAAGCGGCTTGAGCCATAAGTCCCTATCTGCGCTGCCGCGGTAGCCGCGCCTCCACCACGGGATGTTTCCGCGGACGAACGCCAGCGTAGTCTCATCGGGAGAGATGACACCAGAATACCCGCTACAGTCGATTACCCGCGTCGGGAGACCGCCGTCGCGGGGCACTGAGAACAACATGGCTGCCCAGACTGGGGCGTTGTATTCGCGGAACGAATTGAAGAGTATGCTTTCACCGTCTGGCGACCATGATGCGACTTGGTCGGAAGCCGAGTGGAACGTTAGTCTGGTCGGCGTACCGCCTGATGAGGGGACTACGAAAACGTCCGTGTTGTGCTCACGTGTCGATGAGAAGGCAATCCAATTGCCGTCTGGTGACCAGCAGGACGGGCCGTCGAATGCCGCGTGAACGGTTAGTCTTTTTGCCGTGCCGCCTTCCGCGGGAGCTACCCAGACGTCACCCAGATACGCAAAGGCAATTAAGTTGCCGTCCGGCGAGAGCGACGGATACCTAGCTCCGATAGTCGAATCTGTACCATCATCGGCTAGGGCGCCATGCTCGAATCCGGCGAAGATGAATAACCCCATAAGCAGGATGATAAATAGTCCAATCGCGGTATTTGTGATTCTCATTTGCTCTCCCCACTTTCTTCCGATAGTTGCCGCAGAAGCTCCTCTACGGCCGTCTCAAGCTGCTTGTCGCTTGTAGTGCTAAAATCCTGCTCAGGCGGATTCTCGACGTATATGTCAGGCTCTATTCCCATGTTCTCAAGCGTCTCACCTTCAAGCGTGAAGCAACCGCTGCTGGGAATCCTGAAATAGCTGCCGTTGAGCAGCCTGATGCCGCCTGTTCCTATTACCCCTCCGCCCGTTGGACGGCCGACCAGCTTACCGAGACCCAACTTGCGGAACGAATATGGGAATATCTCCGCATCGCTGAATGAGTATTCATTTGTCATTGTGACCATGGGTTTTCCCGAACGAAAGCGAGGCTCGAACGACTTGATGGCATCATCCTTATCCGCAAAGAACATGTAAGTCGGACGCCCTATTGCGGACAGGACCTTGTCGTGAGTGTAGCCGCCGCCGTTGAAGCGCACGTCGATTATCATGGCCTCTTTGTCGGCCATCTCGGTCGTCAGCTCGCGCAGGAAGTCCTTGTAGCTGGACATGTCCATCCCCCTTATGTGGACATAGCCGACCCTCCCGTCGCTGAACTTCTCAGCCAACTGCTTGCGTGATGCGACCCACATCTTATAGACCTTCGTGTAAATGCCCCAGCGCCAGCTCGCCCTAACCGTGACGGTTCGGCTTTTGCCCTCAAGCTTCTTGACGACTTTTAGATCAACCAGTTCATTGAGCTTGCCGTCGAGTAGTTTGTAGTAGTTGACGCCCTGACCGACAGCTTCACCATCGATCGCAAGGACTATCTCGCCGACCTTGACCTTGCTGCTGGGCTGGTCGCAAGGCCCGTCCGTAATAACGCGTTTCACCTTCAGGCCTTTGCCCGTCCAGGAAGAATCGAAGTCGAGGCCGAGCTCGCCAGTCTGCGTCTTGTACCAATCGGAATCCCAGGGGCCCCACGCGCCGAGGTGCGACGCCTTCAGCTCGCCCGCCATCTGAACCAGAACGCTCAACAAATCCTGATTCGTGGCGACCGCGGCGAGGAACGGTAGGTACTTGTCCCTGATCTTGGGCCAGTCAACGCCGTGGAAGTTCGCATCGTAGAAGTTAGTATTCAGCGCGCGCCAGGCCTCTAAGAACATCTGCCGGCGCTCCCCAATGTGATCGATCTCCACTTTTGCGGCGAATGGTATTTTCTTAGTCTTGAATGGTTTGACCCACTTACCGTCATCCTTCAGCCTGGCCCAGGATGGTTGTCCGGAAGCGTTAAAGAACAGCTTATTGTTCTTCGGTCCCCATTGAATGTCCCGGCTGTATGAATCGACTATTTTGCGGAGTTTTTTGCCGAACTCATTCACGACGAAGACTGCCGGGGAGTCGGCCGCAAGGCTTGCGAATGCGAGTTCCTTGCCGTCGTGGGACAGGGCGTAATTGTACTCGCTGCCCACCATTCTCGTCAACCGAAGCGCCCGGCGTTCTATTCCGTCGAAGTCAATCTCGACTTTAGCGGCTGCTGTCTTAGTCTCAGCCTCGTTTTCTTCCGGCTCGTCATCATAGTCAAGATGCTCGTGATACTCTCCAATGCGGTCCAAGTAATCGTCATGAAGCTCTTTGGTCAGAAAGACCTGCCATATATCATGTTCGCCCCAGTTCTCGACGTCCCCTGCGCGATTTGATGAGAAGATGATCTTGGTGCCGTCCTCAGACCATATTGGGCCATGATCAAGCGATGCATGCTGAGTTATGTTGTGCTCCTGACCGTTCTTTAGGGATACTACCCAGATGTCGTATATCCAGGATGCCCCCTCCCGGTAAAATGCTATCCACTTCGAGTCTGGCGCCCAGTTGATCCCACTTACTCCGGGTCCTTTGGTGAGAAGCCGTTTGCCGGAACCGCCGGCCTTCACCAATCTGAGATCGCCCCGGTCAGTTAGATAGGCAATCATCTTGCCATTCGGCGACCACTTGACCCCATATTCCTCCATTTGGGTCGAGGCAATCGCTTTGATGCTTCGGCGCCTCGATTTGCAGAGCATTGGCTCCTTGTCATCAGTCGATTCCATCAAATAGACGTCCCGCGTTCCGGCCCTGTCAGAGACGAACGCGAGCTTTTTGCTGTCCGGCGACCAGACCATCCCAGCGTCTCGTGCAGCGTTGCTTGTTAGGCGCAGCGCCTCGCCACCGGTTGCTTTCATGGCGAATATCTCGCCCCGGACGACGAAGGCGATCTGCTTGCCGTCCGGCGACAGCGCGAAGTCATCAGTCTCGTTTCTGTAGGTTTTTGGCTCGATAGCATTAGCCTTTAGATCGCTCGGCGCCGAGATGGCTACTTTCTTCGCGTCGCCGCTTTTGGGGTCTATTGTGTAGAGATAGCCGTTGAGGTAGCAGACCGCCCTAGACCCGTTCCTGGCCATGTTCGCGTGCGCCGCGCCGTCCGCTTCGAAGTTGGTTATCTTTCTGGCCTCGCCATCTGGAATAGGCATTGCCCAGAGGTTCGTTATCCCGTCCCGGTCCGAAAGGAAGAATATCTCATCTCCCTCAGGTGACCACATTGGGTCAGTGTCCGTCCAATCCGAGTTTGTGAGGGGGACAGCTGGGTCGCCGCCGTCCAGCCGCTTCAGCCACAGATCATGGTCGCAACTGCCTCGATACGCTCGCTGCCACCAGCGATTTGTGCCTCGGACAAAGACGACCGAATTCCCGTCTGGAGAGAGCGCCCCACAGCTTCCGGTGCAGTCCATTACTCTAACCGGCAGTCCCCCGTCGAGCCCCACCTTGTAGATCAGACCCTCTCTGAGCGGCGCGTTCACCTCGCGATATGAATCGAAGATTATCCACTTGCCGTCGGAGGACCACTCGCGGACGATGTCACCACCTGAGTTGAACGTTAGCCGCCTGGCGACTCCTCCCGCAGATGGCATCACATAGACGTTGGCGTTACCCTCTCGCCAAGATGTGAATGCAATTGACTTGCCATCCGGCGACCAGGCTGGATAAGAATCATGCGCCTCGTGCACGGTTAATCTCGTCGCATCACCACCATCGGCCGGAACAGTCCAAATGTCGCCGAGGTAGGAGAAACAGAGCGTGTCCCCATCTGGCGACAACGCGGGTGATGTTGCCCCAAGAAGAGGCGTTGGCTCCGCCGCGGATACTCCCACGACTAATGAAGCCGCAAGCAGTGCGACAAGACCAAAGAACATCAGGGCCGCGTCGAGTTTTCTTGCCCATCTCATAGAGCTCTCCCATTAGTTAGGATTTACAGATTATGATTTTTTGACATGCTATTGTGTGGCGCCTAAGAACGTCAGGCTCTCGCACGCCCTCTGAAATATCTTCTTTTGCCATTTTTCATCGCCGTCCGCGCGCAACGTCAAAAGCACATCGCGATCGTAAACCAGCAGGTAGTGTGTGGTTGCGGAATTGCTTGTCTCGATATACTTGACTGCTGGTCGGCCATCAATGCTCAGATGTCTGACGCCTGAAAACTTCATACCAGACGCTCTCTTTGCCTGAAGAAAGGACTTGAGGTTGAAGTGAAAGGCAACCGTCTTTGCCTCAATAACTAGCTGCGCTTTCTGCAGTATAGGCACAGTGACGCAGATGATCGTTGCCGAAGAAAGCAGCGGGCGCGCTTTCGTAAATGCCGTCCTAGCGGGTTTCTCGATGGCGAAGGAGTAGGCAAAGTTCTCATACCGATTGCCCCGAAGAATCGAAATACTATTGGGCCCTTCCATGTCGAATGACCTGCCCGCGATGGCAAAGGAAAGGACCTTGAGCTTAATGGCGCCCATGCTCGAGGCGACGGGCGCAAGCTCAGCAATTCCAGCAGGCGATGAAAAGCTCGTTTGAGCGAGCTTGATGTGGACGGCGTCCCATTCGTTTCCGCCCCTCTTAAGCGTTGCATCCAACGGCATCCACTCGCCAACAAACGCCTCGTTCCAAGCGTGATAGAAGAAATCGCCATCCACGAATAGAAGCCCAGCCACGACCCTTGATGGGATGCCAACAGAGCGCAGCATCGCGGCCAAGAGAACCGAGTGCTCCGTGCAATCGCCCCTTTTGTTCTCCGCCACTTCTTTCGCGCTTGCGAAGCCCACCGAATAGTCCTTGAGCGAGATATGATTTCCCACCCAGCGGCATAGTTTCGTCGCTGCCTCGTATGAGGTGTTAGCGCTTCCGACAGCGGTTTTTGACAGCTGAATTATCTTAGGATCATCGGACTGTATATAGGTGGAGGGTTTTAGGAATTCGCCCCATTGCTTCCCCTGAAGTCGTGGAGGCAGCGCCTCGTTTATCCCGTATTTCAGCGGTTTGACACGAAGAACTAATCCTTCCTTCTTTTGGCTCAGCATTTGCACAGCATCTTCCGGTATGAGGCTTGCGGCCTCGCCATCAGGCATGTCCAGAAGATACCTGGCCTCCGTCGTGATATAGGGATGGGGAATGAATATGCTGCAAGGCGCAGAGAAGAGCTTGATCAGATCGGTTTTCGGGCTCTCCGATTCCCGAAGAGCCTGCTGCTTTGTCGAACGCAACGTGACCATAGATAGCCGCTTCGTCTCAGTTTTTAGAATCTCGCCAGCATCGGTACACCACTCAAGCATCGGGACAAGCGGCATGATGTCCTGATTAACCCTCAACTTGTTGAGCATCCGCCTCTTGCCGCCTATCTGAACTGCTTCCTTGCCCAGCGACTCAATCCCAAGCGTGATTATCTTGGACATCTGCGGCTCGAACGTCCGAATATCGTATTTCGTTCCAGAAGAAAATCCCTTTTTGACCATCAGCTTTGTGGCTGCAAATGGGCCTATTGCGTCGGGTGGCAGATAGATTTCGTATTGACGTGTCTTGCCGAGAGTTATCTGTTCAATAAAGAGCTTGCCGTCAATGCTCTTGCCCCTGGATATCACAGGCTGACCAGACGTAACCATCTTCGAGTAAAAGCTCAATATTTGGCCGGCAGAGTCCTCTACGATCTCGGTGGACATCATCACGCGAGCCGCCGCATGGCCCCTGATAAGGCTTAGCTCGGCATCGGACAGAGATGCGTAAATGGTCTTGCCCTCGCTCTCGCGCACGATCGTCTGGCTATGGGTATAACCGACTTTGGCCCCGGCAATTTGGACGATGTCCCAGCTCTCGTTAAGCGTTAGCTCCCCGCATTGGCCAACGCTAGATGAACACCAAAGGCAAACGAATAGGGTAAAAAACAAGAACGCAAAATCACGCTTTATCTTGAACACGAATGAGCCTGCCAATGGGTCATCTATTCTATTGATTCTTTAGCGGAGCACAGTGAGCCAAAACCAATAATACTGAATCGGCGGAACTTATCAAGCGGTTCGAGGCAGGAGCATTTGCAATTTGCCGGCTTGGTTGCTAAGTGGATTGCAGTCCTAAGGGGCTAACATCTTGGTTCCCTGAGAGGGGACCGATTTGGATAGCCGTAGGCGGAAGAGGCTGTCCAATAAGTAGCATTTGCTGCTTCGCAGGGGCGGGTTTGTCTCCGCCCATTTATATATTCGGGCAGACACAAGGCCTGCCCCTACATGTAGTATGTCCCGTCGCTCTGTAGCGTGTCATCTCCGTCGAAAACCGACTTATTAGACAGCCTCTGGCGTCTATGGCAACTCCCGTCAATCGCTCTCATGGATACAGAAAAAAACGCCTTCAACAGAGCAGATCCGGGAACGAATACGAGAACTCCTCAGAAGACGACATTGACGTCTGTGTTTCAGTTATGGCAAATCCGCGTATATGATATGGCCACCATCCGGGTGGCGATAGTGGTAGCCCCATCCCACATTGACGGGATTCAGGTTATTGCTCTGCAAATTATCCAGGCCAGGATGTTGGTTTACATCCACCGAGGATATGAGTTTACCTCAAATGGGCGTTCGGCGCAGACGGATTCGATAACCCTCGCGATGAATTGAGCGGCAAAAGCGAGATGTCCGGCATAGCCAGAGCGGACACCGGGCCAAATGCGGTCGTTGCGCCCGCTACGTCGATTTCAACCAAATAGTAATAGTATCTTGTGCCCGCCCCAATTTTGCGGTCGACGAAGTGATAGGATGCTCCATTCGCCGGTCCGCCTTTCGGCTCTATCAGCCCGGAGACCGCATAGAAATCCTTCCCGGCGCCTGATTTACGGTAGATGATGAAGCCGGCCGTCTCAATCTCCACACCCGTGCGCCAATCCAGACTAATGGAGCCCAGCCTGGCCGAGGCGGTGAACTCATCCAGCTCTATATATGTATTGCCAGAGCCAAGAAGCTTCGTCTGAGGCGCCCCGTATAGGTTGAAGTCCATGAGGTTCATCCAATACCAATCCTCGTCCGGCGCCGTCTCGCCCTTAGCGTCATAGAGCGCCTCACCGGCACTGTAGTTCGCATAGTCCGTCAGTAGCCGGAAGTAGTGATAGCCGATGTTCTGCAGGCATCCAGAATCAGATGGGTAGAAGTTCCAGTCGTCGGCCCAGGAGACGCGAGAGGCTGAGACTGTTCCGATTGCGCCTCGTTTGAGGAGCGCGTAGCCCAAATTTCCGCTACTCTCTGGGTAGCCGTTGAGGCAGCTCCCCTGGTATGCGAAAGCCGGCTTTGAATCGTCCAGATCGGAGCAATATGACGTGCTGAAGAGGGTGCCCTCGGAGCAGGAGTAGGAACCGCTGGAATAGCCGATAGCAGTGTATGTGGAGCTGCCATGGCCGAGCCAGAAGACGATGCCAAATGGATTAGCAGACCATCTGTCCTTGACCTTCCCACTCTGAAGCCTCTCGTCTGGGTCGAAGGCGCTGTAGCATCCGTCGCCCTTGCGCTGATACATCTCCCAATCGCCAAAGCCCCTGTCCTGCAGATAATTCTGCTTCATGTAGTGACCTACGTAGGACCCGTCGATGAAGTCGATCACAAAGCCCATCGGCAGCAGCACGTCCTTCCGCCAAGATAGATCGCCAGATGCGGTTTCATAAGCGATGATCTTCTCGAGAATCCCATCAAGCGTCGCATAGTCGTCGTTATAGACGGGGATTCTGCCAACATAGACCTCCGGGTCGAAGTCAACGCCCCCATCCTCGTTATCGCCATAAAATTCCCCGTAATACCCGTTCCCGTTTATATCCCAGTCACCAGTCAGGTCCGAATAATAGTAATCAGTTGGGGATCTATCGTAGCCCGGGTCAGTTGGGGCATTGCGGCGTGGCCAGCACATCTTCATCGGGACGTCGCCGGTGCTTGGATTGGGATCGCCGATAAGCAGGACAAATTGAATGCTTCGTGCGGTGTAATGGTCGATTAGCCACTGGCGAATCTTCTCGGCTGTGCCATGGGGCGGCGGCGTGTTTGTGTCGTCATAAGCGCCATAACCGCCTCCCGGCGTGGTCTCCGTCAGGACCAGAATATCGTACTGAAGGCTCTCAAGGTGAGCAATATAGGTCGCGAGCTCCTGGCTGCCACCCACAACTGCATCGCTCGTTATTATCACGCAAACGCTCGAATCATCCAGAGGCCTCAGCCCGCCGACGCCCCTCGGCTCATACCATTTCCGCGCCTCGTGATAATTTAAGAACTTCGACCTGGCCTTGTGGTCGAAGACGCAGTCTGAGAGCAGCGCCTCGTCAAGCAACGAGGCATCCCGCTCGTAGTGAAGAACGAGGCTGACCTCGCGCGCGATGTTCAGCATCCCGGAGACCGGATTGAAGCTTATCGGCGTGAACTTCACCTTGGCGTATCTGTACTTCCGCATCTGTCCAGACCTTAGAAGCTCGACCGGCTGAGCTGGATAGGACTGATCGCTGCCGTAAATGTCCATGTCTTTTCCGTCAACGATATTGGTCGCATCGCCCCAGAGGAATATGTCTCGCCCGTCAACTCGCGTTACGGCCGGCGGTCTGGGGGCTATGTCGTATTGCCCAGGAATCTCGGTCTGGGCCGCCCTAACGAGCTCCAACCTCAACGAGCCAGGGACGGTGTCGGGCGGAATGGCTACAAGGAATACTCTTCGAGGCAGCGCGGGCGAGCCCGGGCTACCGGTGTTTGAGAAACCATCCATTCGAATAAGATGCGAGTCCGGTCTCACCTCGTCGAAGGAGAACTCCCCCGCCTGAAGCGAGAATTGCTGCACGTCGGCGACAACCGGGTTTGAGATTGCAGCAAAGACAAACAGGAGTAACAACAATGGGCGATAGAAACTAGACACAATACCCTCCCATTTTCTTAGGCATATTGTTGGGGCGCGCGATGCGCCCTCAAGAACAACGAATAACGGTGGGAATTCGACTGGGAATGACGCAGCCCCCGGATGGGCGCACTGAATCAATCCTAGCAATTTCCAATTATACTATGATACTTTAAGCCGAGAAGATCAAGCTGGCCGAAAATGCGCCCTCTTGGCGATTTGGAGTGCCACGGCTTGACAGCGGTGTCAACCCAACATTGACTAGCGTCCAGGTGGAAAGCTAACTATCGAGAAGGTCAAGAAGGCAATCTATGAGAGGGTGGCGCCTGGCCACCACCAATGAAAGCGGCGTCAAGACGCCGCACTCCAAAAGGCGAGAGCCGCCGGCGTCAATCTGATCCGGAAAATCAGATTGCAGGACGCTCCATAAAGATCGTCTGAGTGGGATAGGCGAACTCAATGCCCTCTTTGCTGAACTGTTCAACTATCGAGAGATTCACCTGCTGCTGGACGTCCATGTATGTGGCGTAGTTATTGGTGTTAAGGTAATAGACGATCTCGAAATCAAGGCTAAAGGCCCCGAATTGGGAGAAATGAACTCGGTCGGCTTCTGCGACCGGGATGTCGTTTATGATGGTCTTAATCATGTCAGGGATTGCCCTCAGCTTTGAGGCGCCGGTTTGGTATGTGACACCGATTGAGAATGAGACTCGTCTGCGGGTCATTTTCTTGAAGTTCTGAATGACCTTGCCCCTCATCTCTCGGTTTGAGATGACGATCTCTTCGCCGCGAAGGGCCTGAAGCCGCGTGCTGTAAAAGCCGACCTTCTTGACGGTTCCTTTCAGATCGCCGACATATACGTAGTCGCCGAGCTCAAATGGCTTGTCGAGGTAGATGGAAAAAGATGTGAGGAGATCTGCCAGGACGTTTTGCAGAGCGATGGCTGCGATTACACCACTGACGCCCAAACTGGTGAGTAGAGGGCTTATGTTAATGTCGGATACATCGAGCAGGAGAAAAAAGGCAATCACCCAGAGCAAGCCGTTGGCGACTCGCCGGGCGGTATTGACGACCCTTCGATGAACCTCAACGTCCGGTCGGCCTGTGGATTGGCCCGCATACCATTTGGCTATCAGGTTGACTATTCTGATAGCGAGCAATGTGGCAATGAATACTGCCAATGCGCCGGCGCCCTTCCGAATGTGGCCGTGATATGGGGCAATCGCGTCAATGGCGACCAGGGCGTAATATAGGCTGGTGATGAGAACAAGGGCGAAGGCCGGCGCCCTCGCTGTCTTGACCACAAGCCCAGCCAATTCCGGCGGCTTTGTGTCCGTTCGCAGCATCCACCGCGTTAGGATGTCCACGACCCGGATGACGAACATCGCTATTGTAACGATGCTCAAGACCTGCGCGACCCGGCAGATGGAAGAGAGATGAGGGAGAATATATGGCACGCAGAGCAGCGCGTAATAGATGACAGCAATGAAGATGAGGGCGAATGTGGGGGCTCTTGCGGTCTTGACAATTAGTCCCCATAGAGTGCCCTTGTGGTCCTCGTCCTCAAGGAACCATTTTGTTATCAGGTCGATAATTCTGAATACGAAGAATCCCACGATGAGCACGGCCATGATCTCGATGCTCTTGAGCCAATAGATGTAATAAGCCCCTATTGACGGCAAGCAGAGCAGCGCGTAGTTGAGGCCGAGAAGCAAGAGCAGAGCGAATGCCGGTATACGCGTCGCCCGAAGAATGCGCTTGTCCAAAACGGAGTCGAATCTCTTCAGAAGTTTTGGCAAGTATCTGCTGAGCGCGATGAGAACAACGAGCGCTAAGAGGACGAATGCGGCCAGGACTATGCCGGCCACTAAGAACTCTCCATACTGGGCTATCTTATCTGCGAGAAACTTCCCTGCTTGCACCGAATGAGCTCCCGAGTTGACACTATTTCATATTGCGGAATGGATTAGTTGAGACAATGCTGCCCCTCATTCATCGACCTTGCCTGCCGACTCAAGAGAATGCTCAATCTTCTCGGCGGTCTTTTCCTGGCCAAGAATTGGGATGAAATGGCCAAGTCGAGGTCCTTGCTTCTGACCGAGTATAAGGCCGTAGAGAACCCGGAACATGCGAGCTTGTGGTAGTTCATTTTCTCTGGCCAGATCAAATACCCTCGTCTGTATCTCATCCCCGGCATACTGCCCCGATCTTAGATAGGCCACAAATTCCCGTGCCGCCGCAAACTCAACCTCCGAGAGAGCAAGAGA
>JAGHCW010000089.1 GCA_021160245.1 bacterium
AAAAAAAATCTATGGCCGTTAACTATTTCCGTTGTTGTTTTTAGTCGTGCTAAGACATGGCAAGCCCAAACTCGACGCTAACGGGCCGGATCCGCTCCGGGAACGTGAAAGTCGCCGACGAGACACGGCCGATATAGGTTTGTCCGTGAGCGAGAAACTCTGCGGCCGATCTGCCGGCGTGCGCCCTTATATGCCTCATGTGGACCCTTGTGTTTGGTAGCTCGTAGCATTTCTCGGAGGAGTGGACACCCGCCAGGAAGTCAAACTCAAAGCTACTGCCATCGGCGCCCAAGACCTTCAATCGGGCGAGTTTTGTCCCTTGGAGCGTTGGCCCCGAGTGGATCAGCGATGTCTTTAGGCGAATCCTCGTGGCCCGAACTTCTTTGTCAACTTGAAAGCTCAAACTGTCGTTTTTGATGCTTACAAATGTATGCGGCTCAATCGCGAGAGAATACGTAACCTGCATTCTATTGCCGCCTGTAGCGACAATGGCGAAGAGGACACAGAGTGATAGGGCTGTGCCCAGGAATATGGTCGGCCATCTGCCAGAACCCGAATCACAGGCCTTCGCCATGAAATAGACCGAGGCAAACAGTTTTAGCCCGGCGGCGATGATGAAGATGCGAACCAGAGTTATCTCGCCCAGAAGCTCAATCCCGCAAACGCCCGCGACTGAGACTGGTAGAAAGGCGTAGAACAGAAGGTCATAGATTGCGGCGGTCGGCCAGACGTTCTCGATGTTACGGCGCCAGAAAAGCCAAACAGCGCTGCTGAGTAGATAGACGCCCGGCAGAGCCACGGCCAGTGCCACCATGAGTGGCCGGTCAACCGAGGCGTACTGGGCCTTCTTGAGCGCGACAAAGAGAGCAAACAGAAGGTAGCAAGCGCCTATCAACGCGCAAAGCCCGAGATACTTCAATCTATCAGCGATATTTCTGCACCCGATCGATGACGCTTTGGAGTGCGGTGGCTCGACACCGCTTTTGATCGCCGCGGCTTGACGCGGCGCCACGCTTGATTGACAAACCACGGCTTGGCTGTCCACGTTTTTCATGCTGAAAGACAATTTACTAGGAGTGGTGTCAAGCCACCACAAAAGAAAGCGGCGTCAAGCCGCCGCACTCCAAAATCGCTCAACCTACTCGGCTCAATCTGATTCTTCGGCATCTTGGTGATTCGCGCCTGATGGCCTATCCGGAATGGGAGGTCAGGTTTTCGATGATATAGTCCCAGTTGAACCTCGACGCTATGTCATAGCCCGCCTCGCCCATCCGGGCCGCCCGTTTTGCGTCGCCGGCGAGTTCATCAATTTTCTGGCCAAAGGCCGAGGCGTCAGTCTCAGAGACGAAGCCGGTCTCCTCGTCCGTTACAAACTCCAAGACCGCTCCGGAGCTTTCGGTCGTTATGACGGGCTTCTTCGAGAGAAAAGCCTCGAGCGTCACGAAGCCCAAGTCCTCATCCTTCGGCGCAAAGAGAACGCCGAGGCACCGCGAATAGAGGTCGATCAGCGTCTTCTCATCTACCCATCCCTTGAACTCCACCCTATTCGAGATTTTGAGCTTCTTCGCCAGCTTCTGAAGTGCGCTTAGTTGGGGGCCTCTGCCCGTAATAATACATTTGGTCTTTGATTTTGCCTTTGCCAACGCATTAAGAATGAAATCCACGCGTTTATTCATCTCGAGCCGGCCTGGACAGAATAGGAATGGCTCGGACGACTCGCACCGAAAGACATTCGTTAACCTCGGTGGGGCATAAAGCACTTTGCTGTCGATGCCATTGTAGCGTTTCAGCCGCTCGGCAACGCGTTTTGAGTTGGCAAAGACTGCCTTTGCCTCGCGCAGACAAGTGTTATCTATCGAGACGATAGCGTCTCTTATTCCTAAGTCCTCCTCGCTCTTTTTGAATTGGCAGTAGGGGCCGTCCCAAAGCTCATAGACCTCACGGTGCTGGTGCAGAACATAGACTACCTTGTTGGGGTGCTGCGCAACGTAAGATGGGAACTTGGTCGCTATTAGAAGGTCAACCTTCTTGAGATAGCTCTTTGAAACGTCCAAGAGCCGCCAGGCGAGGCAATCACGAATGAGCTGCCTCGGCGGAGAGAAGCTAAACGGGAGATCGATACGGGATATCGCAAACTTCCTTTCTTCAAGCGCGGCATGAAGCGATGCGATATGTGTCTCGGCGCCGCCCTCAACGAACTGCACCTTTGGGAAAGCAATGCCTATAGTTTTTTTATTCTTTGCCATTTCGGGAGCGATCTTAGCATCTGACCATCACGATATGCAAGTTGGAGGATTGCGAGGGACTTTGACCTCAGATTGTAAGAAATGTCTGCGGCTTTCTTGTATCGCCGCCGCTGTTATTCGAATCTGTGTAGCTACGAATGACCACAAGTGAGAAAAGCTCATCCATCTCTTCACGGTCATTAGTGTCCTTCGTGAATCCGAACTCTATTAGATATGTCATCCGCGAAGGGCGCCAAGACACACGAAGAAGAGAAGATTTTATCGCATAACTCATGTCCAATCGAAGCCTAGCTTGGAGCGATCCGTTCCCATCTCAGCCCGACTGCGAAACAGCTGCAACCGGCGTCTCTCAAAATCAGACCGATGGCGGCATGTTCTGCGACCACCCCGGCAATCATGGACGCCCTTCTCGGGGAATCGATGCTTGACATTTCTCCTCAATGAACGGTAAATAGTAGGGTTGCCCTAGATTGGGCGTAATTTATCGCATTGTCAGTTTGTATGAACGCTTTGAAGTTTGATTAAGGAGGAATCAAGATGCGAGTGTTTTGTAGGCCTCTCTTTTATTTGTTGTTGACTGTGATTCTCGTTGGCCCTTGTGGTGCGATCTATGCCCAGCAGGGGATGGACCTGCAGATCGCAATAGTTGATCCTATGACCAGCAGAGAGGAGCCAGGTGGTAACGGTGTATTCACGATTCGCTGGGTCAGTAGTGAATTCGGCATGGTCAGGCTCTTCCGCGATAGCGACAATGAGCCCGGGGGTGAGATAGAGATATCGCCCTTCGCAATACCCTCGAATATGACGTCGTTTGAGTGGGACACTAGCACAATACCTAACATGACCGAATGGTACATAGTCGGCAAGATATCCATAGACGGTCAAGGCCCTTGGACAGGGGAGAACGAGGTCAGCTATAGCACTGGAACAGTCTATGTGAACCGCTTTGACGAGCCGGTAATATTTATCGACGAGCCATCGACCGATCAGACTGCGGACCGTATCTATACAATAACTTACCGCACCCGTGGTGTTGGGAGCTATTTCTGGTTGAAGTTCGATACAGACAGGCAACCCGGAGGCGAGGGTAGTATTGTTGGTCCACTCTTCGCCGAGAGTCTCCAGTTTGAGGAAACGACATACAATTGGTCCACAAAAGACCTGCCGCACGGCGAGGCATATTACGTCACGGGCAAAGCGTCCAGGACGCAGAATATAGATGACATGGCGTTTGAGGATTGGTCAACTGGGCGGGTTATCATTGACCATTCACAAGACTATCATGTAGATGTACTCAAGCCGGATAGACTTAGATACGTGAGGATGGAAGACACCTTCACGGTTACTTGGGATGACGGCGATCCGAACGTGCCCGCTTATGTCTATGTATATACAGACACAGATGTCGATCAAGATCCCACAGATGACGTCAATCGCTCGTTGCTACCCATGGAAGTCAGCAATACTTCAAACCAGTTTCCGATTCCTTTCGGTCTGCAATCAGGCGACCTGCCGGGCAACACCTATTACATAATCGTTCGGATCAAGGAGAGCGAGGATGGGGAGACGCTTGCGGAGGGCTATGCGAAGGGAACGATTACCCTCATGGCTCAAGAGCAGGATAACACCCCGCCGGGAGCGGTTTATGACCTCGTGGCTAGGCCCTGGAGCGGCGATAGTACGGCCAATGGAATGGCTGACATCAAGTTGAGCTGGACTGCCCCAGGCGACGATGGCAACACCGGGCAGGCCACATCCTACGACATCCGCTACTCGACCACACCAATCGCGAACGATGCGGATTTTGAAGACGGCACATCCGTCACCTATACCAGTGGCGCTCCGGTGGGCCGACCTAGCGCTTCCGGAGCGGAGCAGTTCCAGATCGTTAAGGACCTTCTTCTGAACACCGGCTACTATTTCGCGCTCAAGACGATCGACGACCGAGGCTTGACATCGAGCATGTCTAACGTTGCCTGGGAGAACAGCATGCCGGTCGAGCTCTCCTCATTCGAGGCGATTCCGGGGCTTGGAAGAATTGCATTGCGTTGGACTACGGCCTCAGAGACTAATGCTCTGGGTTGGCATGTAGCCAGGTGCGATGAGGCCAATGGTGGGTTCAACACAATAACCGAGAAACTCATCGCAGCCGCCGGAACAAGCGCCGAACCGCATAACTATAACCACCTGGATAATGACGTTCTGACTGCGATGACCTACTACTACAAGCTGATTCTCTTCAACACGGACGGCACAAAGGAGGAGAGCCACGTGATCTCCTGCTCGCCGCTTGGCCCTCAAGTCAACATCCTTGATGAGCCGCATCCTCTGGTGCTCGCCGGTGGGCTGGTAGGCTCAGAAATTAGCTCGAAAACAGGAGGCAGTCTGACCGTCATGGCGGTCTGCGATCCATATACGGGCTCAGGCCTGATAAACAGAGTCGAGCTCTACTACATGGGCATCCCTGCTGGGATACTCCTTTACGACGATGGCACAAACGGCGACGATGTTGCGGGCGATAACGTCTTCCACGTAACGATGGAGATTGGCCCAGGGCTTGCCGCCGGAGATTATTTGCTCGAAATAGTCGCCACAGACACTGATGGCAACCAGAGCCCTATGTTCCCTTACATAACCGTTAGGTAGCACGGCGCTCACCTTTTGCTGGCTGAGACTCGCGGCGGACGCATCTGCAAAACTCCGCGTTCGTTGCGAAGCACAGCTTACGCTTATGATGAATCGGGCCATTGGGTCCGGTTCATTTGTGCAGAATGAGAATTAAAAGACACCACCCATTTGACGTCTCCTATCATGAGGCGCGCTTGCTGCAACAGAGCCTCGCCAAGGACGTCATCACCGACGCCGACTTCGACATTGGTTCGGTTGGGCTGGTTGCCGGCACGGACGTCAGCTACTCAAAAGCCACTAACCGATGCTACTCTGCTGTGGTCGTCCTTTCATTCCCAGATCTCGATTTTGTATGTTCCGAGACATCTGTCGTCGAATCTACCTTTCCATACATCCCGGGGCTTCTGTCGTTCCGGGAGATACCGGGGCTAATGAAGGCCTTTGAGAATCTGGCGCGTGCGCCTCATCTCCTCATCGTGGATGGTCAAGGGGTTGCGCATCCCAGGCGAATGGGGCTTGCGAGCCATCTGGGACTTCTGCTTGACCTGCCATCAATCGGTTGCGCCAAATCTCGACTTGTCGGAGAACATGGCGCCTGCGGTGTTGAGCGGGGCTCAACGACGGATCTAATCC
>JAGHCW010000231.1 GCA_021160245.1 bacterium
ATAATAGGCTCGCCTCTGAGCGCACATTTCGGCCTGATGCTGATAGAGCCGGATCAGTTCGAGGAGTTTTTCGAACCTCATCCGGCCGATGGAGAACGGATTTTTTCTCGTTGCTACCATAAGACTATCTTGTCAGTTCACCTCTCGCCCGTTCCTGCGAGTATAAACGACCTTCATCTCCCGAATTCGCGTCTCCGAGTGCTTCGACACCACGGCAATCGGAAAATCCACCTCCGCCAGCCGTTTGCATTCCTTGGGGATCATGACTCCCGCCTCATGTGTACCTCTTCTTCCGTGGCGCTGCCGGATTCTGCATCCTTGGAATCGAGGTCCTCCAAAAGCAAGTTGAGTTCATTTTCGCGTAGCTGGTGCGCTGCGTCCTGAAGAGCGGCGATCCTTTCTTCTTCCAGCGGCTTCAATTGGTTGGGAACAACATGCCAGATGTCGATAGGAGGTCCAAGCCCGTATGCGCCGACGGCGATAGCCTCCTCTATAACCTTGAAAGCCAAGAGGCTGGCTTGCTCAATGCTCATTTCGCATCCTTGGTATTTTTGCAAAAGCGCATATGCGAAACTTGCGCCATTGCCGGTGGCAAAGGGGCGGTCAACCCATTCGGGGGTTCCGTAAGATGTAATGTGAAGGACTCTCGCCTTCTGACGACATTCTGCAAAGACAAAGTCTCCCGGGTGAAGAGCAAGCAATGCCTGCGGATTTCCTTGAAAGAATTGTGTTCGAAAATCGAGTTGGAGAAGGGTTGTAACGCACTGCTTGATCGTATTCGCTAACTGGTCACGCAGTTGGTCTAGGGGTTGGTCAACGTTGGCCACTCCTATAACTTCATGAACCCGTTGAACTAAGGCAAGTTCGCCGGATGCTCCCCAGGCGCAGTGGTCATTCAATTTATAAAGCTTTTGACCAGATGCGCGAACTTCTCCGCTGGTGAACTGTCCATCAGAAGCGAGGACGATTCCTTCTTTACCGGGAATCGCAAGAATCAGCGTCATTGGTTCCCCTCCCAAGGAACCACCGTCCTTGAAGCGAAGTCAGGTGCTTCGGAGTAGACCTTCTTAAGTAAACCGTGAAATCCCAGCGAAGCTACTTCCCTTGCGATCGATCGGACAAGCTCCACAGTTTTTTCGTCTGCCTTTTTCTCGATAGCCGATGCCTCCGTCTCTCCTCTGGGCGTCAAGTGGTAGGACGCCCACTGGGCGACGGTGTGAGGTACTTGCGATACCAGATGCTCGTGTTGCAGGCGCTCTAGCTCCCCGTATAGGTCAAAACTGCAAGGCCCGTACATGTAAGGGGTAAATTCGTAGAAGCCTTTCAAATTTCTTCCTGACCGGTGCCAAATCAAAAACAGTCCCTTCATCAGCCGGATTCGATCGAGCGCGCCTTGGCGAAGCAGTAGCAAAAGCCAATCTCGTTTAGACAGGTCAGTCATTTTATTTGTCCTTTCCATCTCTCAAAAACGGGCGAAGCTCTTCCCCCACCTTTACCGGCCGGGCAGTGCGGGTCGCGCGGGCCAGGCAGGAGCAGCCCCAGGAGCATCGCGCGGCATGCCGCCAACGGCCGGCGAGCCCACCACAAATGAAGCGTGGACGGATGCCCATGGCGGATGGACTTCTCCCTCGCCGAGTGCTTCGACACAATAGCAATCGGAAAATCCACCTCCGCCAGGCGCTTACATTCCTTGGGGATCATGACCCCTCTCCTCGTTGAGGCTTCAAGGCGATGATCTTCTCGATAACGCGCTTCAAAGTTGTGCTCACCTTTCCCTCTGTGGCGGCCCTGTCAATAATTTCCTGGAGCACAGTGGGATTCTTCAGCGCATCCTTTTTCTTGGGAATACCCAGTCGGCCTTGCACCTCCGACAGCGTCCTGTTAAACAAGTCGTCTCCTATTTCCTGGGACAGCACCGTTTCCAACTTCGTCTTGAAACATGCATAGCTATCCTCAACGGCATCGGGCCAATCATCCTCGGCCTGCCCAAGAAGCCGTAGCAGATATCGATTGGCTTCTGGATTCGCGTCACTATCACCATGGTCGCCGTCCCAAACAACGTAGACCGGAATACCCAGTTGCCGAAAGATAACCAGCGGGCGGTCTAGGTTGTTCTTTCCCATACACGGCACAACCGCAATGCCTGCGCTGTCGAAATCATGATTCATCGATCTCGCCATGCCTAGGATGGCGGCTCGATCATCTTCCCCTTCGACAAGGACTATGATGTCAGCGAAAAAACCTTCATTGACCCAGGGGGTCATCACGGCTTGCAAGCGAGGTCGAAGCGTCTGAGCAGTGTACCTATTTCCTTGCCGTCCGCGAGCGTTCCATATTTGTTCAGCGACGACGTCCAGTTCGGCTCTGGCGAGCTTTGTTACCTTGGGTTTCCCCATCTCCCGGTTCTCTTTCCGCAGGACCCTTATCTGGTCAAATCGGTCGAGACCGACAAAGAGAGGCGCATGCGTGCTGTATATTACTTGAGTTTTCTTGGCCACGCCCGGGACAGAGCCTTGAGCAAGCTGGAGCAGAACCGACGCCATGTGCCGCTGGCGGCTGGGATGTTGATAGAGCTCGGGCTCTTCGATAGCCAGTACAAGGTTCGGGAGATACGGTTCTTCCGATGCGGGGATTTCCTCTTCGGAAGGAAAACCTTCCTCAGTAGCTTTCTCGATCTCTCTGGCTGCGATAAGATGTTGGAGCATTGTAAGAATAAAGGCTCGTTGAAGGCCATGGCCGGTCCGCTGTACGGCGGATTCGTAACCATCCTCCAGAAGCTTGACCTCGGCTTCAGGCATGGGGATGTTGATATCCGCCAATTCGGCCCATTTTAGAGACACACTCGCATCGGGGGCAAATTGCTTAAGGGTGTTTGTCAATTGCTCCTGAAGGGTAGTAAGTTCCGTGAGCTTGGAAGGGTCAAGAATCTCTTTATACTTGGCCTGTGTTTCCTCCTTAAAGGACGTTACTTCTTTGCGGGCCGCCAACACGCTACGCACCACTAGGTCCATGATTTCGGTGACACAGGAGCCGCGCTTTTCGGTCGCATCCTCTGAGGCATCTCGAACAGCTGGAATTCGAATAAACCTGGTGTATCGGCCAAGGTATCCACGGCCTACTTCAGTGAAACCGAAGAACTGGCCGTCATCCCGCAAACGACGGCACTCATCGGGGTGATCGCTCTCCCATTGTGCTAGTGCTTCGAGCGCCTGATCGGCAGAGCGTACCGTTGGAAGGGAAGAATACTTATCCGAGGACCTCAGTTCATTGTATTTGGCCGTGATGTCCCTTTTGCCGCCCGCCTCACGAACGTCTGCGAACTCGGGGTTCTGTAGACGCATGCCGTGATAGGTGCCTGACTTCTTTCCGGAAGACAAGGAGAATACTCTCACGACGGTCAACGTATCGCGGTCGATGTAAGCCGAAAAGAACTCTTTCTCCTCGGGTGTCAGGTCGGCAAAAGTAACTGCAATCTCAATGTCTTGCGACGTATCCTCCGCATAGAAATCTTCGTCGGTCACTTTGGCAGATGGATCGTAGAACATCTCCAAAGCCCGGAGGAACGACGATTTCCCGGTGCCGTTCCGGCCGACGAGGACTGTTAGACAATCACAAGGGAGCGCCTCGTCACGGATCGAGCGGAAATTCTTTACGTGGACTTCTTGAATGATCATCTGACCTTTACCTCACCTGCCTGAAGGAGTACCGATCCTTGACGTGGTTGTGGAAGTAGGAACCCTTCGAGGCGGCCTGCATCAGCCCTTCGTAGACAGCTACCGGCACGCCGGAATACTGATAGACACTGCCGCTGCGAAACTCCACCTCCAGAGTTCGAGTGTCAGGCGCATAGCCAATGGAACGGATGTTGCTGGAAGGAACCGGTTGCCTATCCATCGCGTCCTCCCTTTTCTGACGGCGTTTCATCCTCCCGCGACTGCGTCGGTTGGGTCATCGCGTTCACGTCTAGCCAGTAGTGTTGGACCTTGGTAACTTCATGCCATTCAAGCCGGGCCGGGTCTTTGATAGGTTCCTGGAGTATCGGCTTGTTTCCACAGTTGGTCACAACGTACAACCA
>JAGHCW010000065.1 GCA_021160245.1 bacterium
ATCAGGCGCAAGAATCTACTGTCTGAGAAATGGTTTTTCGACGCCGATAGACGAAAGCGCGCGGATATATTTGGAATCTGGGGAATGCAAGGGAATCCCAGGTGAAGGGCGCGAGAGGACGGAGGCGCTGTTGGGGCCTCAAGACGAGTTCTCGATTGAGATACTCCGTATGTTGGGAATTCTTCCAGCCGGGGCCCGTTTAGACCTTTTGGCCGCGACGTTGGACGACGAGAGAGGTGACATTATATCTCACCTTGACTCACTCTGCCGCAGAGGGCTCTTGGTCTGGCGCCAGTGCTCGGAGTCGATGACGATCGCCTTTCGTCACACATTACTGAGGGACTTGTCTCTCTCGTGGGCATCGACCGCAAAATCTCGCGAGACCAACGCCAGGGCGGCCAATTATTGGCGGACATCCGATTGTCAGGACCGTATTCTCGTCAAGTCCAACCTCACTTATCATCTGGCGAAGTCCGGCAAGGGCGTAAAAGCTATAAGAGGATTCGAGGTCCTGGCGGGAGCGTTTCGCCTGTCCGGCTGCTACTTCAGGGCACTTGAGCTGATTACCGAGGCTATTGGTCTTTTCAGGAAGAGCCCGGCATCTGAATTCAAGGCACTGGGACGCAAACACGGAGCAATGTTGCTCTGTAGGCGAGGAGACCTGCACGTTTTACTTTCCGACTATGACGAGGCGCTCTCAGATTATGCGGATGCGTTGGAGGTCGCTCAAGGCATCAGTTCCGCCTCGCTGCAATGCTCAAGCATGTTGAGAATTGCTGAGGTTCACCGTCTGATGGGCGAACTTCAAAAGGCTATAGAGTTTTTGGAAAATGCAAAATCCACGGCATCCGCAAACGGTGATGCTGATGGCGAGGCAAGAGCGTCACATGCAATGGGCAAGGCGTTATGGCATCAGGGCAAGCTCGAGGATGCCATGAACTGCTTTCAGCTCGCCCTTAATTGCGCCGAGAGTATGCAGCGTGACGAGGCGGAGCATGCCGCCCTTCTGCATAACATGGGCTCGGCCTTCTGGGCTAAAGGCGATTACGACAAAGCAAGCGAGTACTTCATAAGCTCAAAGCAAATGTCCGAGAAAATCGGCGATGAGCACATGCGCGCCGTCACTTTGAATAGCATTGGTTCTATACACATGGACCAGTCTGAGATACAAAGCGCGATGCAATTTTATTCGGAGGCTCTTTCGGCGTTTCGGCTACTCGGCGACAGGCGCAACATATCAACGACTCTGCAGAACATGGCATGTTGCCGCTTCTGGCTGGGCGAGTTTGGATTAGCCATTCAGAATATCGAGGAAGCAGTCTCCACAAAGCGGCAGATAAGCGATCTTCCCGGCCTTGCTGTAACACTCCTAACCCAGGGCGAGATATTGAGAGAAGTGGGCGATGTTGACGGCGCCTTTCGCTCGCACTTAGAAGCGAGAAGCCTGCCTTCATCTGCGGCTAGCCCAAGTATCTCTTGCGCGATTGATCTACAGATCGGCCTGGACTATCTGAGCGCCAACAACTTAAGAACTGCTATTTACACTCTGGAGCGGCTCCAAAGTGAAGAGGACAAGCTTGGGCCCCCCACATTTACTGGAGTCTTGCAGGGGCTTGCTGAGGCTTATCTCCGACTCGGCAACACCAGCCGGTCAATTGATCTGACTAAACAGGTTCTTGCTAGCCCCAATAAAACTAAGAAGCATGTAGGTGAAGCTCAAAGCCTAATTTATCTGGCTCAAGCGGAGATGATGAATGGTGATTTTGATGAAGCCAACGACTCATTGAGAAAGGCGAGCCCCATCGTTAGTAGCATTCAGTCACCGTTGACCCAGTTTCTCTTTCATTGGGCACTTGGCGATCACCATCGGTTGACCGACCGTCCGAATGAGTGTTACGCATCCTATGCAGTCGCGGTCTCGTTGTTTGAGGCCCTGCGCGCCTCACTACCGGAGAAGATGCACAGCAAGTTTAATCAGGCGGCGCTCTTCAGCAGGTTCTTACAGGAATGGCATATTCTGAGACACCAAGAGGAGCAGGATGGCGCTGACACGGAGCCCGATGAAAGCGGCGCCAGCGTCTGCGAGACCTTCGCGCTTCGTGAGCTATGGGATGAGAGCACTGAGCCCGAACTGCTGGAGGCCTGTGACGTTGTATTAACACATCTTTTCACCGGCACGCCATATCTTCGGGGCTGCATATCGATGCGCACCCTCAGCGGAAGGCTGCAACCCGTCAGAGCAAAGGACAGAGAGGGCAATGTGTTGAAGCACAGCTCCCTCAAGAAAGCGCAGGCAATCAGCCAGAAAGTCAATGCATCGGGATCGCCAGTATTCATATACGAGGGCATTGAGAGACCCCAATGGTTGCGCGAACTTGAGCTTGAAGGCTCACTCGTGTGTGTTCCATTGTCGGGTAGAGAAGGTCAGATCGGGACACTTTATCTTGATTCGCCGGACACTATGAAACGCTCGGGCAATCACCTCTCGGGCGCCGTCCTGTCGATGGGCCGCCTAGCGGGCCGGATAATAGAGAACTCGGTTGCTAGAAGAACACAGAACGCCTATGTCAAAGACCTGACAGACCGTGTGAGGCTAATGGCCAGGGAACAGGACGCATTCCCAATACTGCTGCCGGTCGATAGTTCATCGCGAACGAAGCGCCCGTTCCCGGAGATTATTGGTGAAAGCCCGGAACTCTTGCGCGTCGCTCGCGAAGCGGAGAAGATAGCTAGCGCCGACGTAACAGTTCTGATTACTGGGGAAACCGGCGTCGGTAAGGAGCTTCTCGCTCAAGCAATTCACAGCAAAAGCAAAAGAAGGAAAGGACCACTTGCGGTCATAAACTGTGGGGCAATCCCAAGAGACCTAGTTGAAGCGGAGCTCTTCGGATTTGAACGAGGCGCATTTACCGGGGCGATTAACCAGAAGCAGGGACGGCTTGAATTCGGCGACAAAGGGACGGTCTTCCTGGACGAGATCGGAGAGCTGTCGCTGGATATTCAGGTTAAGCTCTTAAGGTTCCTTGAGACCAAGACCGTCGAGAGAGTCGGTGGGTCGGACACGATTGCCATTGATTGCAGAATAATCGCTGCCACAAACCGCGACCTTGAGGAACTGACGAGAAGCGGCGCTTTCAGAGAAGACCTCTTCTATAGGCTGTCGGTCATAAATCTACATGTCCCACCGATCAGGCAGCGAGGCGATGATGCTCTGCGCCTCGCGAACCACTTCCTAAGCGTGGCCAGGAAGAAGTATGGCAAGAAAAGGAAGGTGTTTTCCGTCGGTGCAATTGAGAAGATTATGCGGTACGCCTGGCCGGGTAACGTTCGAGAGCTTCAAAATAGGATTGAAAAGGCCGTTCTTATGTCAATGGGGAACTCCATCGTCGCGTTAGACTTAGGTTTCTCGGAAAAGACCGAGACCAAGGTCTCTCGCCTCAGAGAGGTGAAGGACGAGATCGAGATATCACGCATAAGAACAGCTCTAAAGGCATCCGGGGGAAAGGTCGCATTGGCCGCCAGAATCGTAGGACTCTCCAGGCAGAATCTCTATCGCCTCATAAAGAAGCACGATCTTCAACTGGATGCGTTCCGTGAATCGGAAGATGAATGATCTGACATTCTCGAGCGTGGGATTTGTAGCATCATAATTCTTGAAATAGCAGGAGTTTTCGTATTTTAAGTTTGTGATTGGTTGTGTTGTTGGCTCCGGGGCCTGGTTTCGGTGAACAAAGAAGTGGAGTTGAGGTGATGCGATGTCTCGGTTCCCTGAAAGGGGACTACAATAGTAGCCGTAGGCGGAAGCCTACGGACTTGGATTGCGCCGGTATCCTCACTGCCCCGATAGGGTTTAACAGCCCCATCTACAGGGCTATGTTCAGCCCCTGCACGGCTGAGGAGCTCTTTTGTTCGCCCCTGATTCCGTAGGCTTCCGCCTACGGCTACCATTGTTCATCCCTTTCAGGGATACAGGAAGAACGCCTTCAACAGAGCAGATCCGGGAACGAATACGAAAACTCCTCTTGAAATAGGGGTTGACGTCTGGACGATGATCGGATTATAGTATAACTTAGTGTTTATTTATTTCAGGGCGGGTCAACCGGACGTGCTTATTGAGGCGTCTCCGGCCGGCCTTCGTCAGGAATCTTTTGCCTGAGGAGAAAGGGCGATGTCGTGCGTTACCTGACTATTCCAGCCTCAAGCGCCGTATGCGTGGTGGTGCTGGTACCGTCTTCTCTCTCCAATGGCTCCTTCTGATTCCTGCTCGCTCAATATTCTGTATTGTTTTCTGCTAGTATGGGTTTTGCTTGGATCAATGCTTTGCCTCCGTCCTCGGTACGCCGAGCGCGAATGCAACGCATGCCAGAAGGACGCAAGCGGAGGCTCTTGCAAGCGGCAGTTTACGCTGAGTGGAATGGTTCCGTAATGTTGTATTCCGGGGCGGAACTTTTGGTTGGTTTGATCGCATTATGACGCATATTTCGCCATAGCGTTGCGATTGCCAGTCGCATTCAGGATCAAACCGGGATACATCGGACATGAACCGGAGAAAGGCCAGTAAGATGAACGTTGGGCATGAGATGCCGCAAAATTCTGAGCAAAAGGGAATCGATGCCGCATGCGCGAAGTCCTCAGACCATTGGAGAATTCTGATCGTAGATGACGAGCAGATTCTCCGTGAGATATGGCAAGATGCACTGCAGGACGAGGGATATGATGTTGCAACCGCCAAAGACCCAGAGGAAGCGCTTAAGATGCTCGACTCTAGGGAATTTGATCTAGTCCTTCTGGACCAGGTTTTCAAGGCAAGCGCATTGAATGGACTTGACGCGCTCCGCGAGATGAATACTCGCCGATATTCTGCAGCAGTCATAATGATGACGGGCTATACGGACGCAGAGCCCAACATCGTCAAGGCCGTCAGAGAGGGGGCCTATCGGCACACAATTAGAAAGCCGTCAACGCTTACGGAAATCATGGAGATCGTTCGCAATTGCCTCCTAGAGCGCAGTAGGGAAACAAGAGAATCCGTCGCTCCCGAGCTCTAAGATTCTAGGGGATTATTCGCCAGCTTATCTTCAGCATTTGGGATGTACTTCCCGGCAGTCTCACCCATCAATTGTGCCGCCGCGAGAAGCGCAAAGAAACCGGCAAAAGCCGTCCCGGTCGCAAAGAGGACGAGCAAGAAGCACCGAATGAACACGCCCAAGTATTCTCCGAAGAAACCAAACACCCTAAAGAGCCTTCGAATCTGAAAAGCGCTCTTCATGAATCCCGTACTCAGCCAATTTGCGATGGCCCAGGGAAGGAAGACTGTGGCCAGAGAAGTCAGAACGATGGCGATTGTGAGAAAAATATGGAAGCCCCCCGTCTTGTAGGTCACATGCGCCCCCCAGATGGCAAGAGCAGGAAATACATAGTAGGCCAGAGCAATCACAAAGCCCTTTAGGCCAAGGATAAAGGACTGGCCGGCTTTCCAACTAGGCAAGCCCTTAGTCTTGTTGCCTCGGATGCAAGCCCTGAAAACGAGTAAGAGGTAGCCCTTAGCGAAGGCGGCAAGAATTGGCATACAGAGCATCAGCCCACCCAAAAACACCTTCCGCATCCAGTGCTTGTCTTCAAGAATCTTGACGAGCGCCTCGGTGATAGTCATCTTGCGCATTATTCTAGCCTCCCAACTAGTTGCTTAGCATCGGTCTGCAATTGAGTCATCAAACATGTTGAAAGCATAACAATTGTCATCGCATAAGGGCAATCGAATCTAAAACAGAAGCAATCAGAAAGGGCTCGTATTGAGCGCTATGTTCATCTCATCTCGTGATTCCCCTTTCACCCTCACATTCGTATTTAGGCCGCATTGCTGAGGGGAACAGTCTCATAAAAACCAAAGCTGAAAATGCTCGGGAGGCGGCTAAAAGGCTGGTGGGCGATACTGGATTTGAACCAGTGACCCCCGCCGTGTGAAGGCGGTGCTCTACCCCTGAGCCAATCGCCCTTTGACCATTCTTAAAATAACAACCCGGTGCTGCAGCTTCAAGTCTATATTTCACATCTCGGGAATGATCTGAATCCGGCCGACATGGATGAGGCGATTGGCGAGCGCACATCTCCCAATAGTCCGCATCAAGAAAGCCGATAATTCCGACACGATTTGTGATGTTTGAGTCAAAAACAACAAGATGTAGTGTTGTAAGTACTGGCGCACAATATCTTGAAAACAGGGCATTATCCTCACCCTTCAGTGAATCATCAATCGGGAATCGTATGCAATTGGCCCTGCAAAGGGCGATTAAGTTGGATGAAACAGAGAGGAGTGGTTGCTTTCAGGAAAGTCGCTGATATTTCGTTGCTATTCTCGGCCTGAGTTGTCATTTCGTGCTTTCCTTTGGTGCAGGTCGGCCTGCATGGAGCATTATTGGGCATAATCGGGCTGAAGGAGGGAATGATTTAAGAAAGTCTAACTTGGCTTATAAAAGCGGATAATAGTTGTTACTGTTCTGATTATAGGTGGTTACCTGCCAGATTGTGCATAATATACAGTTGACAAGGGGTAACTAGTAGGTTTTAATCCCTTATACAGACCGGGCAATGTATTAACTACGTGATGTAACGCCCTGGAACCTGGGGTCATCTCAGTTCGATTAATCGGGGAGTAGGTCAGTGCCTAAGAAAGCCCAGCGAGGCGATGTGGACGAGTCCTTTACATTCAGCCAAGGAATGAAGCGTGTTCCGATCGACGCGAAGAGTCGGATAACGATTCCCAGGTTGTGGCGTTCTATTTTCGAGGACAAGGACCGTGGGGATCACATGCTTTGTCTGGTGGCGGATCGATGCAGAATCGATGTTCTCCCTCAGAAGTTATATCAGGAAAAACAGCTTCGCATTAGCAGAAACAATAGTATGTATCTAGAAGACATTAAGGCGAAGCGAGCAATGCAGGCAAGGACCGAGAAGAAGGGCCTTGACGCCGAGGGGCGTCTGACGTTGTCGAAGCGGATGCAAACGATGACGCACATCAGCTCTCGCGCTGTGCTCATCTGGATGGAAGATTGGTTGGAGATTTGGTCCGAAGTGGAGTTCGACGCATGGGAGAAGACCGCTCCCACTATGGACGAACTCGAGGCGAGAGTCTCCGTGCCGATTAAGTCAGACGAAATACCCGAGAAAGCCACCGCTCTTGGTCAGAACCAGCAGGATGCTGGCGAGGCTGAACAGTAGCGGAGTCTTTTTATCAGTTCTCCAGGGGAAGTATGATGAGGGAAGCCTTGGAGTTTTCGCACAGACCAGTCTTGGTCAGGGAAATCTTGGACAACGTCCGTGTAGGCGAAAAAGGTGGAGTATTCGTCGATGGGACGTTGGGGCTTGGTGGTCATTCCGAGGCGATAATTCAACGTTTTCCATCAATATCGGTTCTCGGGATCGATTTGGACGCTGAGTCGCTTTCACTTTGTGGTGAGCGCTTTCGGGACTACGGCGATAGATTTATGCTACAAGAGAGTTCCTATGCGCGCCTCGACGACCTTCTTTTGGAGATGGGCATTGAGAGCCCGATCGGGATTTTGCTAGATACCGGCCTCTCCAGTTTCGACATTGAGTCCTCAAGAAGAGGATTCAGCTTTTCGCACGACGGGCCTCTGGACATGAGATATAGCCAGAGTGCTGACTATCCGACCGCAAGAGAAATCATCAACGAGTCGCTACAAGAGCGGCTGCACACGATTCTTTGGACTTATGGTGAAGTCCCTTGGGCGAGGCGAATAGCCTCGTCGATTGTGCGAGCTCGCGGCACAAAGCCGATTGAGAGCACATTGGATTTGACTCGCATCGTCAAGCGGGCGTTTGGGAGCCGGATCAAGCCGGGCAAGATAAACGGCGTTCTTGCCCAGGTTTTTCAAGCATTTCGGTATGCGGTGAACGGGGAGCTTGAGGTTTTAGAGGCCGGTCTTCGGAAGTCTATTGATGTGCTTGCGAGCGGCGGGCGATTGTTTGTCATCTGCTACGAGTCGCTTAGTCATCGATTGACTAAGAAGATTCTTCGGGAGGAGGAGAGGGGATGCGTATGCCCCATCGATTTCCCGGTCTGCGTATGCGGACGGAAGCCAAGGATTCGCATATTGACGAGGCGAGCCATACATCCCTCGGATGAGGAAAAGGCTGCGAACGTTCGGAGTCGTAGCGCCTTTTTGCGAATAGCGGAGAAACTATAGCATGGCGGCTTCACGGAAGTTCCGGGAGAGAGTGTTCTATTTCAGCACATTTGTGTTGCTGGTTTCCGGAGCGATATTTCATCTTTGGCAGG
Organism: bacterium; assembly: GCA_021160245.1. Lineage (GTDB taxonomy): Bacteria > B130-G9 > B130-G9 > B130-G9 > B130-G9 > JAGHCW01. The sequence continues at coordinate 8,300 of JAGHCW010000065.1, forward strand.
GCTACCGCGTCATGAAGCTCAAGTGGGGCATTGCGGCTCAGAAGGAGGAGTATGAGCGTTTGTCGAGGGAGAATGATGAACTGAAGTTGGAGCATCTCGGTCTGACTAATCTCTCGGTTGTCGAAGCTGCTGGCTTGGAGCATGGATTTATCAGAGCGGAGCCGGCGGACCTTGTTGTTATATCCAAGAATCAATTCGACGAAGGGACAGTGAACTGATGTCCACATACGGCGCTGACCGGAGAACGCGCTCCAGGGGGACCAAGGCTCGACATGCGCGAGTCGTCAGAAAGGTCGGCCCTCAGGGAATCAGGATGCTCATGATTCTGCTCGTTCTCGCCGGCATCGCGGCCGTTGCCCTGTGCAGATTGATCTCAATCCAGATATTCGGGCACGAGGCATATTTGAAGCGATCGAGGTCAATGCACATCAAGCGACTCACGCTTCCGGCGAGGCGCGGCCAGATACTGGATTGCCATCACAGGATTCTTGCGGGCTCCAAGGAGATGTTCTCGATATGCGCAAGCTCTCACGGGTTGACCGAGCGGCATCGCGGCATTGCGCTTGAGAGGTTGAAACAGATTTCTTGGATATCGGACAGCAAGGCAGAGGAGGCTTTTGGGGGCAAGCCGAAGTTCGTTTGGCTCAAACGGTTCTGCGATGACGATATGGTGCAAGAGTTAAGGGCGCTCTGCGTTCCTGGTGTTCGGGACGTTGTGAATTATCAACGTTATTACACTTCAGATTGGGTTAGTAACGTGGTTGGTTTCATCAACATCAATGGTCGTGCTCTTGAGGCGGCGGAATTGAGGTTTAATAGATATCTATCTGGCGTGTCTGGCTCGCATACGATCAACCCGTATGTGAAGCTGGACGGTGAGCCTTTTCCTCAGGATACGATCAAATCTCCTGTGGATGGCGCCAGTCTAGTCCTGACCATAGACAACACCGTCCAGTATATCCTCCACGAGCATTTGAAACAGGCCGTCGAGGAGTGGAACGCAAAGCTTGCGCTGGGTGTGATTATGGACCCCAAGACCGGGGCGATTCTGGGCATGGTTACATATCCATCCTATTCCTCTTCCAGCTTCAGCACATTCGACGTATCTCGCTACAAGGCAAGGTGCATAACGGACATCTATGAGCCGGGTTCATTCTTCAAAGCCTTTGTGATGGCGGCAGCGTTGGACATGAACTTGGTGAGGCCGGAGGACGTACTCGATTGTGAGAATGGAGCGTTCAAGGTTGGGAAGTCAACCATACGTGATTGGAAGGCATTTGGGGAGCTGACGGTGACGGATGTGTTTGTACACTCAAGCAATATCGGGATGTCGAAGCTAAGCATGATGCTTCAGCCGCGCCTGTTGCACGAGTATCTTATGAGATTCGGACTGTTGGATAAGCCCGGACTAGGTCTATTCGCAGAGCCCAGAACGAAGATCAAAAGCCTCTCCACGTGGGATGATGAGTACATCAGTTTCGTCTCATTCGGCCAGGGAATTTCTCTTTCAGCGCTATCAACCACGTCGGCGCTTTGCGCTATCGCGAACGACGGGATACTGATGAAGCCATACATTCTCGCCGCAATTGAGGATGCAAACGGCAATGTTACTCAGTGCACAAGACCGAAGGTCGTAAGACGGGTTATTCAGCCCAAGACGGCTCAGGCCGTCAGCCGGATGATGCGCAAAGTTGTTACCGATAGTTCCGGACGCAGAGCCGCCATAAAAGGCGTGGCAGTTTGCGGTAAGACAGGAACCGCCCAGATATTCGACAGCGCCACGATGCGCTATTCTCACGAGAACCTCATTACCTCCTTTATTGGTTTTGCCCCGGCCGAGGACCCGAGAATTGCCGTTCTTATAAGTGTCTTCAGCCCACGGCATGAACAGCGTGAGATATGGGGGAGCACAGTGGCTGCCCCCATCTTCTCCGCTGTTACACGACATGTGCTGGCCTATTTTGGCGTTAGGAAGCCTCCCTTTCTGAATATGGCTAGAGAGCTTGATGATGAGTTGGGAGTGAATGCTGATGCTGGGTAATATCCTCGACGGAATTCATATTAAAGACTTCCTTGGCGATCCCAATCGAAAGGTGGGCGGGATTACATCGAACTCCGGTGAAGTCTCAACAAAAACGCTCTTCTTCGCTCTGCGCGGTTTCAATCGCGATGGCCACGATTTTATCCCTGACGCGATAAGAAAAGGAGCGGCCGGTATCGTCCTCGACCGGAGCGAATTGATGGCAAAAATAGCCCCCCTCGCGGAGGAATTCGGTGCCGCCGTGGCCCTCGTATCCGACGCAAGACATGCGCTGGGATTGGCCGCCTCGAATCTCTATGGAAATCCGACCGGGTCGCTTTCTTTAATAGGCGTTGTCGGCACAAACGGGAAGACAAGTACTTCTTACATACTTGAGGCAATACTCTCTACGTGGTTGAGGGTGGGCGTTATTGGGACAATAAGCTACCGCAGCCCGGGCGTTGAGAGAAAGGCCTCATTAACTACTCCAGCCCCGGTGGCGTTGCAGAGCATTCTGGCAGATATGGCGCATGATTCGGTACAGGTTGTGATTCTTGAGACTTCCTCTCATGGCATTGCACAGGGAAGGATTGACGGTTGCAGCTTCAACATTGGGATATTTACGAACATAACGCCGGAGCATCTGGACTTTCACGGCACTTTTGAGAACTACTTGGCTGCAAAGCTCAAGTTCTTTGAAGAACATCTGGCGCCTCGGAGCTCGGATACAAAGCCCGTCGCGGTGATGAACCTCGATAGCGAGCGTTCGGCGACCTTTATCGGCGCATCCCGCGTCAGAACGGTAACGTTCTCATCCTCAAATGAGGGCGCAGATTTCTATGCGCATGACATCAAGCTTGGCCAGACCGCCACAAGATTCGTGGTCAGAACTCCGAGTGCAGAGTATGAGGTAACAACGAGCCTCATCGGGGCGCATTCAGTGCAGAACTGCCTTGGTGCGATTGCCGCCTCGACAGCAATGGGAGCAACGCGGGAGCAGATAATAAACGGTATTGCCTCGCTTTCTCTAGTGCCAGGGCGCTTTGAGAGGGTTGATTGCGGCCAGCCATTCCAGGTGATTGTGGATTTTGCCCATACGCCGGACGCTATCACAAAAGCTATCGACGCCGCAAGGTCAGTCTGCGACGGAAGGATAATATCCATCATCGGGGCTGGCGGCGACCGCGACAAGAGCAAGCGAGCGCCAATGGGTCAGACCACGGCTGAGGCAAGCGACATCTGCATCATAACGTCCGACAATCCCAGGACCGAGGCCCCAATGTCGATCATCGAAGAGATCGAGAAGGGCGCCCGCCGCTCAAGTTGCGCCTCATTATATATAGAGCCTGACAGGCAGACGGCTATTGGTCTCGGCATAGAGAAGGCCTCCTCCGGCGACATCGTCATGATATTGGGCAAAGGACACGAGACCTATCAGATAATCGGCGAGCATCGCATGCCGTTCGACGACAGAGATGTCGCTCGAGAGTTTCTGCGAGAGATGGGCTATTGCCTTCGAGGAGAGAGCAATTGACCGGGTTGCTCTCGCTGAAGGAGATTGTCAGAGCGGTAGAAGGACAGCTGATGTTCGCGCCCCTTCACCCAATATACGCGAAAAATGTCTCTATAGACACGAGAACACTGAAGCCAAATGACATCTTCATCGCCATCAAGGGGAATCACTTGAATGGCAATGACTATGTCGAGAGGGCTTTTACTAAGGGCGCATGTTGCGCGATTGTATCAAGAATTAGATGGCAGCATAATCCGCGCCGAAGTGATTATGAACTTGGCCCAGGCCCGCTAGTTGCAGTTTCCGACACCAAAGTGGCCTTGAGGAAGCTAGCATCCTACTGGAGGCGCCGGCTTAGAGCTACGGTTCTCGCCGTAACCGGCAGCGTGGGCAAGAGCACTACCCGGGAGATGATTCGTGGAGTGCTTAGCCAGGCCGGCAAGACCCAGGCGTCAATCCGCAATTACAACAATATATATGGTGTGCCCCTTTCTATCTTGCAGATAGCCCTTTCTTGCGAATATGTCGTGCTGGAGCTTGGAATGAGCGCTCCCGGAGAGATAGCCGAACTCGCGGATATCTGCCAGCCATCAATGGGCGTCGTGACAAATGTCATCACTTGTCATTCCGAGTTCTTTGGATCGCTCAATGAGATTGCCGACGCCAAGGCGGAGCTCTTTGGGAAGCTGCCGGCGAATGGAGCTCTTTTCCTGAATGCCGAAGACCAGAGACTGATGGCTCGGGCACGAATCGCGAAGTGTTCGGTTGAGACATTCGGCTCATCGGCCGGCGATTATCGGGCAGAGAACATCAAAGTCTTGGGAGAGGACGGGATTGCGTTCGATTCAGTTCACAATGGCGAGTCGTTCCCCATTCGGTGTCGCTTGCTCGGAATCCACAACGTTTACAGCGCTCAGGCCGCGGTCGCGGTAGGAAGGTACCTCGGGCTGTCGTGGGAGGCTATTGCTCAGGGCATCCTCAGCGTCAAACCTCTTCCGCATCGCCTAAACCTCCTGGTCTCTCCAAAGCGTAGATTCCGCGTCCTGGATGATTGCTATAACGCCTCGCCGGGGGCAACGCGCGCCGCTATCGATACTCTCCTTGCTATTCGAGAGAGCGTGGGTTCAGCCGAGCCTGTCGCTCTCGTTCTCGCCGACATGTTGGAGCTCGGTGATCATGGCGAGCAAGAGCACTACGCGCTCGGAGAATATATTGCTAGCCGCAATGTTGACGCTATTTATCTTCTGGGGCCGCTTTCAGCCCACACTGCAAGAGGCGCGAAAGAGGCGGGCATGAAGAGTGAGAATGTTCACCATTATGAGGCCATCGATCAGCTTCGAACAGGGCTACGTGATGCGTCAAAGATGCTTTGGGTGCTGGTCAAGGGGTCGAGGCGCTTTTTGCTGGAGCGAGTTGTAAAAAAGCTCTGCCTGCAGGGCCGCATAGATGTCCCAAGGTGGTTCGATGCTTAGAAACCGCGTGAAATCATGAGGACAATAAGGTGTTTTATCATCTAGTGCTGCCGTTGCAGGAGCACATTTCCTGGCTGAACATATTTCGCTACATAACTCTCCGGGGCGCGGGAGCGCTCGCGACTTCGTTGTGTATTTCCCTCTTGCTAGGCCCATATATCATTCGGCGTTTGAATAAATGGGGACTCACTCAGTTTATTCGGGATGATGGTCCCAAGCGTCATCTAATGAAGGAAGGGACACCGACAGCCGGGGGGTTGATGATCGTCTTGGCAGTTATCATCTCGACCCTTCTGTGGGGCAATCTGGGAAACGCCTTCGTTTGGATAACGTTATTTGCGCTTGTAGCTTACGGGGCGCTGGGCTTTTGGGACGACATGCTAAAGACAACCAGCAAGAGCTCAAAGGGCCTTTCTGGGCGGGCCAAGATAATTTGGCAGATTCTGATTGCTCTTTTGATCGGCGTTGCAATGCTCAAGCTATCGGATGATCCTTCGGTTGCATCGCTTCAGATCCCCTTGATCAAGTACTTCGTGCCGAATCTTGGCTATTGGTATTTGCCTGTCGTTGCGCTGGTTCTAGTGGCGACTACGAATGCGGTTAATTTAACAGATGGCCTCGATGGGCTAGCTATCGGGGTTTCCAGTATGACAATACTTTCACTCGCAGCGCTTACATACGTAGCCGGGCACAAGATAATAGCCGATTACTTGCACACGATATTTATCAAGCAGAGCGGAGAAGTCTCCGTTGTGTGCCTCAGCCTTTTTGGCGCTGGGCTGGGCTTCCTTTGGTGGAATACATTCCCTGCTCGCATTTTCATGGGAGACACTGGCTCGATGGCGCTAGGTGGCGTTATCGGGACGGTTGCCCTGGTCTGCAAGCAAGAGCTTTTGCTACCGGTTTTGGGTGGCGTTTTCGTAATCGAGGCGGTCTCCGTAATCGTTCAGGTAGTGGGCTTCAAGACAACTGGCAAAAGGCCTCTATTGATGGCTCCATTTCACCATCATCTAGAGCTGATGGGATGGCACGAGGCAAGCGTCGTTTCAAGGATGCTAATCATCTCATTCATCTTCAGTCTTCTTGCAATTGTTATAGTGAAAATCAAGTGAGAAAAATGATGAGATTGCTGGGCGATTTAAGCGGCAAGAAAGTCGTGGTTGTGGGCCTCGGAGCTTCCGGAAAGGCTGCCGCCCGCGCCTTGGCCGGACTATCAGCCTCAGTTACGGTCGTTGACCATGCGAAATCCGATTCGCTTTTGGAGATTGCGAGGTTGCTTGAGCCGCTGGGCATAAAATGTCACCTCGGCGGAATACCGGCTGACGTCATGCGAGGCGCTGAGATGATCGTTATGAGCCCGGGGGTTCCGACAGACCTCCCTGAGGTGGTGGCCGTGCGCGGCTCTTCTGTGAGCGTCATTGGTGAAATGGAGCTATCCTACCTGCTTTGCGATTGTGAGTTTCTTGCGGTAACGGGCACGAAAGGCAAATCGACCACGACAAGGCTTCTGTACGCTATGCTATCTGAGGCCAAAGAGGAGGTCATAATCGGCGGCAACCTCCCAGGCATGCCGCTATGCGATAGAGTTCTCGATCTTTCACCGGATGCGAAGGTCGTTGCGGAGGTCAGCAGCTTCCAGCTTGAGACTATTGAGCATTTCAAACCGCACATTGCCTGTATAACGAATCTGGACGTTGACCACCTCGACCGGTACGACGACCTCTCCGAGTACCATGAGGCAAAGCTGCGCATCTTCGAGAACCAGACGGAGGAGGATTTTCTGGTCATAAATGGGGATGATCGGAGGCTGCGCGAGCTCGCGCGAGGCGCACGATCAAAGCAGATGATCTTCAGCGCCAATCGGGTCAGCAACTTGGATGGCGCCTTCCTTGAATCTGGGATTATCGTTCTGCGTCGGAATGGGGAGGTTAAGCCGCTCATTTCGAGAGTTGATGTTCGTATTCCGGGGCTTCACAACATTGAGAACGTGATGGCTGCCGGAGTAATGGCGGCCGCGGCCGGTGTGTCATGCTCTGCAATCGGGAAGGCGCTAAGGAATTTCCGGCTGGCGCCTCACACACTTGAGGTCTTTACCGAGATAGACGGCATAACGTTCGTCGATGATTCACATGCGACCAATTCTCTCTCCGTCCGGCGGGCGCTCGAGGCCTTTCACAAGCCGATAATCATAATCATGGGTGGCAAGGACAAGGGCTGCGATTTCAGGGAACTCCTGCCGGTGGCCAAGAAGAGGGTGAAGGCGGTCATAGCGATGGGCGAGGCTGGTCCTAGGGTCCGCACGGAGCTCGGAGATGATCTGCTGGTTGTTCTGAACAAAGGTGAGATTACGGATGTAGTCGCGGAGGCCAAATCCCTTGCCGAGGCTGGCGACGTCATCCTGCTTTCACCCGGATGCAGTAGTTTCGACATGTTTGCGGACTTTCGCGATCGGGGCAAGAGCTTCAAGCGCGCCGTGTTTAATATCTTCAGTGGAGAGGATGGGAGACATGATAAGAGTCAATAAGATATACGAGCGAGGGGCAGGACTGGATGGGCCCTTGCTCACGATCATCGCCGTGTTGCTCTCCATCGGCATAATTATGGTCTTCAGCGCCACGATGCTCCGCTCAGAGAACGATCATGGGACTCCATGGTATCATCTGATAAGGCACGTTTTATTTATTTGCATCGGCATAGTCGCCGGTTTTGGGGCCTCGTTGATACCGCCAAAAGTTCTTCCGAGATTAAGCCTCATCACAATCGCTGCGGTCGGGGTTCTGCTTATGCTGGTGTTTGTCCCGGGCATCGGCGAGAAGTCCAGAGGCGCCTGTCGCTGGATATCGCTCTTTGGGATTCGCTTTCAACCTAGCGAGCTGGCGAAAGTCGCGCTGCCTCTTTTCATGGCCTCGGTCATTTCGTTTTATCAAGACAAACCGTACAGGTCCTTGAAAGTCTTCGGGCTGACCTTGCCGGTCGTCGCGGCCACAATAGGTCTAGTCGCGCTGGAACCTGACTACGGGACGGCCGGAATGCTGATGCTGGTATGTGGCTCAATCTATTTCGTGGCTGAGTTCAGGCCGGCTCACATTTTGGCGCTTTCAGTCCTGATACTGCCCGGTTCGGTCATGGCCTATAAGGTCTCGCCGCACTTCCGGGAGAGGATATTGGCATTTATTAAGCTCTGGATTGATCCATCTGCTCCTCATTGGCAAATCGATCAGGCATTCACCGCGATAGGTTCAGGTGGCTTCTGGGGCCTGGGACTCGGCAATGGAATGCACAAGCATCTTATACTAGCGGAGAGTTTCAACGACTTTGCGCTCGCTTCAATCGCGGAGGAAGGGGGCTTCGTTGCAGCATCTCTTATTATTGGTCTTCTCCTCTATGCGGTGATGCGGAGCGTGATAATGAGCCTCCTACTTAAGAGTAATTTTGCCCGGCTTCTTGCCTTTGGCCTCTGCATGAGCATTGGCATACAGGGCTTCATGAATATCTGCGTTGTGCTTGGCCTAATGCCCATCACAGGAATCAACCTCCCGTTCATCAGCTACGGCGGAAGTGGGATGTTGGTGAACCTGGTAACCGCCGGGCTTCTACTCTCCATGCTCGGAACTCAGAAAGTGGAAGGAGTTAAGAAGTGATAACTGGTATGCGCAGGGTTCATCTCGTCGGCATCGGCGGAAGCGGAATGAGCGGCATTGCGGTCGTCCTGCTGAATCTGAAGTGCGAGGTGTCCGGCTCAGATATTCAGGATAGCCCTCTATTGGAGCGGCTTAGGTCGGACGGCGCGAGCATTTTCCTCGGTCATGCCGCGGAGAATGTGAAGGGGGCGGATGTAGTCGTCTTCTCAAACGCTATCGCACGGGACAATCCGGAGCTGCTTGCGGCCAGCGATCTCGGCATTCCTGTCATACCCAGGGCGGAGATGCTGGCCGGCCTCATGCGGATGACAAAATGCGGCGTTGCGGTCGCCGGAACTCATGGGAAGACCTCGACGAGCTCCATGATTGCCGAGATTCTTAGGACGGCGGGTTTGGACCCGACTGTCATCGTGGGAGGCGCTGTGGACGACCGAGGCAGCGGCGGACGACTTGGTTCAGGGAACATACTCGTGGCGGAAGCTTGTGAGTCGGACGGCACGTTTTTGAAGCTCGACCCGACCATAGCCGTCATTACGAGTCTTGAACGCGAACACATGGATTATTATAGGAGCGAGGCTCAGCTATTTGAGGCATTCGTCACATTCGCCAACAACGTGCCCTTCTATGGTTGCGTGGTTATGTGTCTTGACCAGCCAAACCTCCAGATGCTTATTCCAAAAATTAAGCGCCGGCTGATGACCTATGGAATGACCACCCAGTCAGACCTAACGGCCGCGGAGGTGCGCCTCGACTGCTTCACTTCCCGATTCCAAGTTCACAGGCGGGAGAAGGCCGGGCGCCGACTGCTTGGGGAAGTATCCCTGAACTCGCCGGGCATGTTCAGCGTTCAAAACGCCCTGGCGGCAATCGCGGTCGCACTGGAGCTCGGGGTCGATTTCGAGAAAATCCAGGCCGGGTTGGCGAGGTTCAAACGGGCGGGAAGGCGATTTGAGCTGAAGGGGACCCCAGGCGACGTGATGATCGTCATTGACTACGGTCACCACCCGACGGAGATCAGGGAGACGTTGAAAGCTGCCAAGGCGGGCTGGAAACGCAGAATTCTTGTGGCATTCCAACCGCACCGCTTTTCGCGGACCCAAGACCTTCTCAGGGACTTTTTCACGATTTTCAACGATGCGGATTTCTTGGTTATCACGCCCATCTATCCGGCGGGAGAATCGCCGATAGAGGGGATTGACAGCAAACTCATCTTCGAGGGTGTGAAGAGAATGGGACACAAAGCTGTGCATCTTGTTGAGGGAAAACTTGAGGCGACGGAGCTCTTAGCAAAAGAGTCTCGCGCCGGCGACATGATACTCATTTTGGGGGCGGGCGACATCCACACGATTGGGGACGCCCTTTTGGAAAAACTGAACCACAATATAAGGAGATAAGACTATGCTTACAAGCAGTGTGACAGCGGAATCTTGGGGTTCTGAGTTCTGGAATTACTGTGATGATGTCGGCTGTAAGACCTTCTGCGATGAGCCGCTCGGGAGCCACACTTCGATGGGTGTCGGTGGTCCGGCGGATGTCTTTGTAAGTCCGGAGACGATTGAGCAGCTGGCCGGCATCAGGAGCTTCTGTGCGGATGCTTCTGTGCCATTC
>JAGHCW010000139.1 GCA_021160245.1 bacterium
CTCTTTGCGCCGGGGACATTCAACCCTCTATTCGAGATAGCCTCGTGTGAGTTCACCGTGTACGCTCAACCCATTCGAGGACAGAGCGGCTCTCCGAGTCAACAGACAAGCGCTGCTATTGAGCCTGCCTCAAATGAGACATCGCTTACGGTTCAGCTCTGGACTGACAAGCGCGACTACACGGCCGGCGAGACGCTTGATCTCTCACTCAGCATCGATAATCAGGGCTTCGGCATGCCATTCGACCTTTACATCGCGGCCAAGATGGATGCCGACCCGACGGGGACACTCTTCTTCTTCCCGACCTGGGCGACCGATCCGAGTTTCACGAACATATCCTTCCTGCCGCTCGTGCAGGGCGCCATTTTGCCAGATCTGACGATCATGCATCTTGAGCTTCCGGACTCGCTTCCAAAAGGTGATTACACGTTCCTGGCGGCCTTTTTCGTCTCGGGGAGATTTGACCTGGCCAGCGAGATTGCTGAGGCGCACTGGACGCTGATGTAGGGGATTCAACGCGGTCCAACACAGCCGAAGATATCATAGGGAGAGCGAAAACCACAAAATACGTTTTTCGGCTTGACAGTGTTCCCATTCTTCTGGCATGATGTCAAGAATGAACTACAAAAGCCAATGTTGTCGCGCTGAACGGGCGCGGCAAACCCGGAGGGGATTGTGATGAACATCCTCGTATTACGCGGCAATCGTCCTTGCCCTGACGAGCCGGCCTTCCGAGCCGTCTCAGCCCTGGTTGGGGGGGGGGGAGCCTACATGGAAAGACCAGAGCGGCGAATCGGCGAGCTTTTTCAGCTTCGTTTTTGTTTCCAACCCCAACTTCTCTCTGCTCTGAGCGGGAAGAGGACCCGTGGAATCGTCAGACCACGAGGCCCTCCTATCATTCCCGCAAGCCATTCTTTCGAATGGCGCCAAGTGTGAGATAAGTGTCGCATTTGAGAGAAAATATACAACACATTTCGTTTTGAACATGAAAAGGAGTAAGAATGAGACGACATACGACAATACTATTGTCTACGGGTATCATCGCAACTCTGGCGATTCTCGCTTTCGCCGGCTACTTCACGTCGGAGGGTTGGGTTTATCCAACTAGCGGACCTGCAGACATGCAGCTGTTCAAGTATGAGATTCACTACAGTCTGGCTGAGGAGCAGGATGCACCATATGCCTACGTCAGGATTTGGGATGGTGAGGACCTGATCCACTACGAGATGATGGTTGTCACGACTCTTGACCGGGTTGCGTACTACACGTACCAGACAGGTCTTGATGAAGGGGACGATTATTCGTTCCAATTCGAGACCGTTGATGACATCACACCCGTGGCCTTCGGACCTGACGTATGGTGAGAAACTGGAATATCTGACGCCTTAGCCAATTGAACAGCTATTCGTTAACGTAGTGTCAAGGCGATGGGGGATTTGTGTCCCCTGCCGTCCACATTAAGATGATTATAGGATGAAGACAATGGATACTGAAGCAAGGAGAAGTGAAATGCGGTATGGAATCATAGTTCTGTCGTTTACATTGGTGTTTGGGATGGCTTTCTCGGCTGAGGCGGCCTCGTTCTGGCCGATGTTCCAGCGGGACCTCGGCCACACGGGTCTCGCGCCGGTTTCAACGCCGGAGAATCTTCAATTGATGTGGGAGGTGGACATAGCGACTGTGAGCCCGAGAGATTTCTCACATCTGGTGATGGGTAATGACGGGTGTGTTTGGGCAGTCGGGACGAAGATACTGGCGGTTTCTCCTGATGGTCAAGTCAATGTCGAGTTTCGCTTTCCGTCTGATCTAGCGGGGTCCTTCAAGGGCGACCTGGCGCCTGTCGTTCTCGGCGACGGCGCGCTGGTTGTTCTGGCGCACGTTCGAGTCGAGGGCCAATTCATACCCCACTTGTTTGCCATTGAGCCCTGGGGTGAGCTGCGCTGGACGCTCCCTCTTGAAGGTCGCGCCGGACTTTCTCTGCTCACCTTGGGGCCTCAGGGCTCTATTTACGCCGCTTCGGAAAACTACCTATACAAAGTATCCGAAGAGCCGCAAATTCAGTGGTCTTACCAATGTGACACTGAGATAAGTACCGTCCCCGCGGTCGCGGCGGATGGCTCAATATACTTCGGGGCCAAGGGCGACATACTCTATTGCCTCTCTCCCGAAGGGTCGCTTAACTGGACCTTAGAAAATATGTGGTTGCTCGGGGCGCCGACTGTTGATGCGGACGGGAGGGTCTATATCGCGACGACAAGCGATGCGTTGTATTGCCTGAACAGCGACGGTTCTGTCCAGTGGTCCTATCCGAATTCGGGAACCTCCTATACAAGCCCAGTGTTGCTCCCCGATGGCTCAGTGGTCTTCAACGGAGCCAAAGAGATGTACGGCAATTCGATAATATGCGTTGACAGCAGCGGCGCAGAGAAATGGGCGCTTAGTATCGATTCGAACCAGAAGCCGCTGGCAAGCCCAGTTGCGGACGCGGACGGCAATGTTTATATAGGATATTACTTGTACGAGGGCGAGCCACCCAACTATGTCTATCATCGACGCCTGGCTCGCATCAGCCCAACAGGCTCGTATGAGGAGTTCTATGTCGATTCGAGGGGAACCAAGACGAATGTAGGGGGATTCTGCATAGGGGGAAATGGTATGTTATACGCCCATAATGGCAACCTGCTCTGCGCCTTCGGAGCGGCCATAGAATCGCCAAACCTGAGTGTCTCTACACGGCTTTCATCCTTTGACATGGATATCGGCTGGCTCCGTGCGACATCGATTCATCTCGCCAACCCTCTTTCCGATATGGATGCCGACTGCTACATCGCCTATCGGAGAAAGGGAAGCGAGGAGTTGTTCTTCTACCCGTTTTGGTCAAACGAGCCATCGGGCAGTGCTTTGGAGTTCAGGCCACTGTCAGCCGGCGCCGAATTCCCCAAGATCGAGCTGATACATACTGAGGAGCGCACACTTGTGCCGGGGGAATACGAATATTTTGCCGGACTCTTCGAGCCGGGGACACTCAACCCCCTGTTGGATATAGCCTCATGTGAGTTCACCGTATATGCACAGCCCATTCGAGGGCAAAGCCACTCTCGTAGTCAGCAGATAGCTGTTATTGAGCCATCGCTAGATGAGACGCAGCTGATGGTTCAACTCTGGACAGACAAGCATGATTACACGGCGGGCGAGACGCTTAATCTCTCACTCAGCTTTGATAATCAGGGCTTTGGAATGCCATTTGACTTCTACATCGCGGCGAGGCTGGATGCAGACCCTACTGGGACGCTCTTCTTCTTCCCGACCTGGGCGACCGATCCGAGTTTCTCGAACATATCCTTTCTGCCACTTGTGCAGGGCACCCTTCTGCCAGATCTGACGATCATGCATCTTGAGCTTCCGGACTCGCTTCCAAAAGGTGATTACACCTTCCTGGCGGCCTTTTTCGTCTCGGGCAGGTTCGATCTCGCAAGCGAGATCGCTGAGTCGCACTGGACGCTGATGTAGGGCTGGTTATGCGGTTCAACACAGCGGAAGAGTAGCGAAGCCGGAAAATACGTTTTTTAGCTTGACAGCGTTCGTAGTCTTCTGGCATGATGTCAGATATGACCAACTGAAAGCCAATGCTGCTGCGCCGATGAGGCGCGGCAAACCCGGAGGGGATTGTGATGAACATCCTCGTAATACGCGGCAATCGTCCTTGCCCTGACGAGCCGGCCTTCCCGCGCCGCCTCAGCCCTGTTTTACGGGGGGGGGGCGCAGGCTACCTGGAAAGACCCGACCGGCAAATCGGCGCGCTGTTTCAGATTCGTTTCTGTTTCCAACCCCAACTTCTCTCTGCTCTGAGCGGGAAAAGGACCCGTGGAATCGTCAGACCACGAGGCCCTCCTATCATTCCCGCAAGCCATTCTTTCGAATGGCGCCAAGTGTAAGAGAAGTGTCGCATTTGGATGTAAAATTACAACACGTTTCGTTTTGAACATGAAAAGGAGTAAGGATGAGACGATATACGACAATATTATTGGCTACAGGTATGATCGCAGCGCTGGTGATTCTCGCGTTCGCCGGCTACTTCACGTCGAATGGTTGGGTTGCTCCAACTAGCGGTGATGCTGACGAGACCTGGTTCACGTGGGAGATTCACTACGCCCTGGCTGAGGACGAAGATGTGCCAGCGTGCTTCTTGAAGATACATAACGGAGAAGTACAAATCGGCTCCTATATGATGCAAGCAGCCACTTTCGACAGAGTTGCCGTTTACACTTACAGCAGGCAATTGCCAGAGGGTGACTTGTACAACTTCCACTTCTGTGTAGATGACGATACATCGCTTGTAACTTTCGGGCCCTTAGTCGAGTAGATAGCGGAACACTAACAGACGGTATGACGGGGGCTTCGGTCTCCGCCATATCTTTTGCGGTATCCGATTTCAGTGAATAAGAGAGAAACCGACTCAAAAGAATGAGAGGGAGTATGAAGATGCGTGTTTGCACAACAATTCTGTCCTTGTTGCTGGTTGTTTTTCTATTTGGCTCTGCATCCGCGGAGTCATTCTGGCCTATGTTCCAGCAGAATCCGGGGCACACGGGCGTGGCGCCGGTCTCAACGGCTCCGGAGCTTGAGCTATTGTGGGGTACGAATGGAAGCACAGACTCCAGTTCACATCTGGTTCTCGGCAGCGACGGGAGTTTGTGGGCAGTTGGCGACAATGTTGATAGATTATCTCCCCGAGGTGAGGTCATTTTTCACATAACTCCCTCGGACGTTGGAATCATGGGATCGTTTAAGGGCCAAGGTTCGCCGGCCGTTCTTGCCGATGGAACTCTCATTGTGATGGCAGGAGTTCGCAATGAGGACAAGTTGTTTGTCCCCACGCTATATGCCATTGAGCCGAACGAGAATGTCCGTTGGACGCTTCCATTTGAGGAACAGGCACCGGCGAACTCTCTGATCACTCTTGCGTCTGACGGGCAGATATATGTGGGTTGTCCCACCTGTCTGTACTCAGTCACGCAGGAAGGCGGCATTACATGGTCCTACGATTGCGACGATCAGATCGAGACCATACCGGCCGTGGCGAATGACGGTAGCGTCTATTTTGGGACAAGGAACAGCACTCTCTATTGCCTGAGCCCTGACGGGCTTCTCGATTGGACCTTCCGGCCGGAAGGCACAGCTTCATGGATACAGTCTGCGCCCACGCTCGATCACAACGAACGCGTGTATTTCACTGTCTCAAGCAATGGCCTCTATTGCCTGAACAGTGATGGCTCGGTTGAGTTCTCGTACCCAATCCAGAAATCCTGCTATACAAGCCCCATTCTGATGCCGGATGGCTCCATTGCCTTCTACGAAAGGGCAGAAGCGGGCCCGCAGATCACGCGCCTCAATGCCGACGGCTCCAAGAGATGGGCCACGCCATTGCCAACAAGC
>JAGHCW010000149.1 GCA_021160245.1 bacterium
GAACACGCGCCCCAATGCCGGCCGCCCCAAGAAGTGGGCCACGCCCTTGCCAACAAGCCAAATGCCGCTATCCAGCCCGGCCGCCGACCAGGACGGCAATGTATTCGTAAGCATCAGTGATGAATTCGGCTACGAGTTTGGGCGTGTGGATTCTGACGGGGTCCTCACATCGCTCTATACGGAGATCGGTGGCGGGGGAAGAGCCGGCGGGCCCTGCATTGGAGCGGACGGGACCATCTACTGCCATGTTGGCTCCAAGATCATGGCGTTTGGCACACGGCGAGACCGCTCAATCGCGATCATAACTGACTCTCCCGGATACGCTGCCTGGCTTGCCTTCTGTGTCAATGTCTCCGTCATTATCACAAACGCCGAGATTGGTACGCCGCTCGATTGCTATATTGCCTACAAGGCGGCGGATAGCGACGAGCTGCTTTTCTATCCCTTCTGGAGCCCTGACCCGACGCTCGCCGCGATGCAGTTCCGGCCGCTACCGGGTGGCGCCTTCTTCGAGAAGATCGAGATAGCGCATCTATCGTTTAATAGGCTCCCAGCGGGCGACTATCAGCTCTTCGCGGGCCTCTTTGCGCCCGGCACATTCAACGCCGTCGCCCCAATTGGCTTCTGCACGTTCTCCGTCGTGGGCTCGCCAAAACCGACCGACACTCGCGATTGCACAGCGCCCTCGAATGCAATGGCTCAAAATACATTCGACCCGGGGCCGGTCGGAACGCAGCCTACAATCAGTATTCGCACCAACAAGGATAGCTACGTTTCAGGCGAGGTTCTTGACCTTTCCATCGGCCTTGCGAATGAAGGTTTGGGAGTCGGCTACGACCTATACATCGCGGCGATGCTTGACGATGATCCCGAAGGGAAGCTCTTCTTCTTCCCGACCTGGTCAAACGACAGGATGCTAAGCGTCATCTCGTTCCAACCACTCGCACAGGGCGACTCGCTTCCTGACTGGACGATCATGCACCTTGAACTTACAGACGCGCTTCCAAAGGGCGGTTACAGATTCCTGGCAGCGTTCTTTCACATTGGCTCATTTGATCTGGCCAGCGAGATTGCCGAGGCGCACTGGACGCTGATGTAGGGATGGTTCCGCGGTTCAACACAGCGGAAGAGTAGCGAAAGTCGGAAAATACGTTTTTCGGCTTGACAGTGTTCCCATTCTTCGGGCATGATGTTAATAATGACCAACTGAAAGGTTATGCTGTCGCGCCTAGGAGGCGCGGCAAACCCGGAGCGGATTGTGATGAATATCCTCGTATTGGACGGCAATCGTCCTTGCCCTAACGAGCAGGCCTTCCTAGCCGCCTCAGCCCCGGTTTGTGCGGGGGGGGGGCAGGCAACCTGGAAAGACTCGACCGGCAAATCGTCGCGCTCTTCCATCTTCGATTCTGCTTCCGGTCCAACTTCTCTGCGCTCTAAGCGGGAAGAGGACCCGTGGAATCGTCAGACCACGAGGCCCTCCTATTATTCCCGCAAGCCATTCTTTCGAATGGCGCCAAGTGTGAGAAAAGTGTCGCATTTACATGTAAAATTACAACACGTTTCGTTTTGAACATGAAAAGGAGTAAGAATGAGACAATACTTAATTGCTGGGATCGTCGTCTGCATGCTTGCCGCTATCGCATCTTCGGCCTCCGCGGGCTATTTCGCTACTCAAGGCTATGTAACCCCTCTCTATGGCGTAGCAGGCGAGACCGAGTTCGAATATCACGTATGTTGGCAACTGGAGGGCGAGGAGGAACCTCCTGTGATGTATGTGGGTATTCATGACGGTGATTGGTTCTATTCTTTCCATACATCGATGCAAGTCATAGATATATACAGCGGAGTTGTATATTACTGGCTTACGACGAAATTGCCCTATAGCGACGAATGGTTCTACCGGTTCGAGCAATGGAGCTCGAATCAGTACACGAATCCGCAGGAGGGTCCATACTTAACTCCAGGCACGCCCTGACTATTCAAAAACGCGGAAGGCGGGCCTCGGTCCGCCTTTCGCTCTTTCTTCCCTCAATTAAATGTACAAACAGAAGAGGTGAATAGTAATGAGTTGCACAAGGATTACATCAGCGGGATTATTCCTTTTGTTGTGTGCATTTTCGGCATTGGCTGGATCATCTTGGCCGATGTTCCAGCATGATTTCGGCCACATGGGTGTCGCGCCAGTTTCCACGGCAGAGAATTTACAACTATTGTGGGAAAGAGGTGTGGGAAACCATGTGAACCAGCATATTGTTCTGGGAAATGACGACTGTCTGTGGCTAATGGGGACGATTATGCAAAAATTCTCCAGAGAGGGCGACCACATTCTTGATATCGTAGCGACAGATGGTTATTTCGCTTGTGAACCTGGGGCGCCCGCGGTTCTTGAGGACGGCGCGTTGGTCGCTCTTGGCAGTGTGAGAGACGAAAACCAGCAGTTCGTTCCGAGACTTTATGTAATCGAGGATTGCGGAGATGTCCGATGGACCCTTCCGTTGGACAGCACAGTCAGTAGATCAATAATCACCCTGGGCCCGGAGGGAACAATTTATTGCGCGTGTTCCGAGAATGTATATTCCGTATCGAGCGCTGGCGCCATTAACTGGTCATACTTGTGTGACTCAAAGGTCATTACAATCCCGGGATGCGCCCCCGATAACACACTATTCGTGGGGACAATAGGTGGAGTCCTCTATTCCCTCTCTTCACAGGGAGCGCTAAATTGGACCTTTGCCGGTGATGGAGCGGGAATCTTATCTGCCCCAACAACTGACGAGGATGGGAATGTCTATTTCGTGAGATCACGAGATGCTTTCTATTGCCTACAAAGCAACGGCGACGTGGCTTTTTCCTATCCTGTATCTGGATTCAGTTACACCAGCCCCATATTACTCAACGATGGCTCTGTCGTCTTCTGTGCTGGTCAGATTGGCGGCGGTCCCTCTCAGGTGATATGCATTGACTCCGGAGGCAGCGAGAAGTGGAAGACGAATCTTTTCGGTGACCAGACCCCACTTACAAGCCCTGTGGCCGATAAGGTTGGAAACGTCTATCTGGCTTATCCGTCCTCCGATTCGATGCGAACCACAACATATAGCATTCATTTCGCAAGAATCGACCGCGATGGCGAGTATGAGGAGATCGATACATACATAATCGAGGGATACTCTGTCGCGGGTGGCACCTGTATAGGCTCCGATGGGACATTGTACCTTTATATGGGGGATATGTTGAGAGCATACGGCGCCGCCCCCGAATCGGTGAATATCGAGATCTCGACGGAGCTCAAGGCAGATGATCCCGAATTGGGCTGGATACGCGCGGCATCCATTTCGCTGACTAACACGACGCATGATCTAGACCTAGATTGCTATGTCGCATACCGAGAAGTCGGCAGCGACGAACTGTTCTTCTATCCCTTCTGGTCAAACGAGCCGGCAAACTGTGCCCTGGAGTTCAGACCCCTGCCCGCGGACGCCCAATTCCCCAAGATAGAGTTGATACATCTTCAGGAGCGCACTCTTGAGACTGGGGAGTACGAATTCCTCGCCGGGCTCTTTGAGCCGGGAACGTTCGATCCGTTATGCGAGATCGCCTTGTGTTCATTCACAGTGCTGGCCCAGCCCATTTCCGATGCCGATTCCGGCGATTCCCGACGGGATAAGTCCGTCATTGGTTCAGATTCGAATGGGACCCCACCAGCAATACAAGTTTGGACTGACAAGCGAGATTACACGGCGGGCGAGACGCTTAATCTCTCACTCAGCTTTGATAATCAGGGCTTCGGAATGCCTTATGACTTCTACATCGCGGCGAGGCTGGATGCCGACCCGACTGGGACGCTATTCTTCTTCCCGACCTGGGCAACCGATCCGAGTTTCACTAACATATCCTTTCTGCCGCTCGTGCAGGGCGCCCTTCTGCCAGAGCTGACGATCATGCACCTTGAGCTTCCGGCCTCGTTTCCAAAAGGCGACTACACGTTCCTGGCGGCCTTCTTCGTCTCGGGCAGATTCGATCTCGCAAGCGAGATTGCTGAGGCGCACTGGACGCTGATGTAGCGCGTGTTGTGCCGAGGCGGGATTAGGAGTGGCGCTTGATGCGGCGGCCTATCTTCCGCAGGAAGAAGCGCGGGTGCCTGATATGCCTTTTCAGGCGACTTGAGAACTTGATATAGGTATCATTCGCCCTTCTGAGGCCCGCCTCAAGGTCCTCTTTCGAGAGCGCCTCAGTTCGTATGACCGCCATGCTATTGCCGTCGTATTCGGCGAAATTGTGCGAGAGCAGAAAGCCCTCGCGCTCAAGCTGCTTGTAGAACTTCGTGCCCGGCCAGGGGGTGGCAATGGAGAACTGCATGGAGTCGGGGCAGAGCTCAAGCGAGAGGTCGATTGTCTTCTGCATAGTCTCCTGCGTCTCGCCCGGCAGGCCCAACATGAAGGTTAGGTGGACCCATATACCCATCTTTTTCGTGAGCAGCACCATCTCCCTGACCTTCTTGAGATCGAGCGACTTTCCGCAGCGGTCCACTATTTCTTGTGAGCCGGACTCGACGCCGTATTTTAGGCCCTTCAGTCCGGCCTTCTTGAGCGCTGTGAGCAGCTCCTTGTCCATTGTGTCGGCCCTGGCCATGATCGACCAGGGGACGTTCAACCGCCGCCTCGTGATCTCCGAGCAGAGATTCAGTATCCGCTCCTTGCCGATGTTGAATGTGTCGTCATCGAAGAAGAATGACTTAATACCCATCTCTTGGACGAGGCTCTGCATCTCATCGACGATTTTGATCGGGTCCCTCGCCCTGTATTTCTTGCTGCCATACATTATCTGAGGCCATGCGCAATAGACGCAATTGTATGGACATCCCCTTGAGGCCCACATCTGCGCGCTCGGCATCGGTATCTCACCCGGAGTATCGCAATAGACATCCATTGGCAGGAAGTGCCTCGCGGGCCAAGGCAGCTCATCTATGTTCTCAATGAGAGGACGATCACCCGTGAACTTCGGGCCGTTGCTCGAGCGATAAAGAAGGCCGCTGACCGCATCGAGCGAGCTGCCATCGCAGAGAGCCTTCACAAGGTCACGGAGGATGTATTCGTACTCCCCCTTCATCACAAAATCCACGTCCGGATGCTCGTTAAGGAACTCCGGCTCGAACATTTCAGTGTGCATTCCGCAGAAGACTATCTTCGCATTGGGACAAGCTCCCCGGACGCGCCTCGCACAGGCTATGTCCGTCTCAATCGAGATTGTGGAGACCTCAAGCACCACGAGCTCCGGGTCGAACTCCCTGACGCGGCCGATAAACTGCTCGTCCGTCAACTTCTCCGCAATACCGTCAACGAGAAGGACGTCAACGCCCTGTCGCTCCAAAACGGCCGTCGCATAGGCGAGAAAAAACGGGAAGGGCATATACTTGCTGCTATTGCACTGGAAATGCGGCCACCTTGAGCCGGCCCTAACGCCGTAAAAACCCTCCTTTTGCCAGGGCGAATTGCCCAGAAAAACCCTCAATTAAACCTCCTAATCAGCCCCGCGGCTTGAACAGCGCGGCATCAAGAATCGACCACAGGTGAATAATCCAGCCTAGGAAGAAAAACCAGAGCACTGCGGCCAGGACGAACTGGATGATAGCCATCAGCAATCGGCCCTGCAGAAGCTGCCCAAGTCCGGGGATTATAAAGCTGCAAAGCGCCGCTATAACATTTCCCGCTGAGCCCTGTCCAGACATGAAATACTCCCTGTCCCGCCTGCCGTTGCCAACTTAGCTGGCCTCGCGACGCTCCCTGTTCTTCCTGATCCTACGATTCAACTTCTTCCAGAAAAGGGCGGGATGAGTTATATGGCGACGCAATCGATTGCCGAACTTGCTAAATTTCTCGCGCCTCGTGCGGACATGCTCATCCCAAAGCCTGCAAGCCTTCCGCAAGGCGCCCTCAAGGTCCTCCTTTGTAAGCGTCTCCGTCCTGATAACGGAGACATTATATCCGTCGTATTCTGCGAAGTTTTTAGAGAGCAGAAAGCCCTGCTCTTCAACCTGTTTGAAGAACTTGCTGCCCGGCCAGGGGGTTGCGATCGAAAATTGCAGAGAATCGGGGCTGAGCTCAAGAGCAAGATCGATAGTTTTGTCCA
Source organism: bacterium (assembly GCA_021160245.1). GTDB lineage: Bacteria > B130-G9 > B130-G9 > B130-G9 > B130-G9 > JAGHCW01. The sequence goes on from JAGHCW010000149.1 coordinate 6,127, forward strand.
TCGTCTCTTTCGTCTCGCCGCTCAACCCGAACATGAACGTGAGATGAACCCATATACCCATGTTCTTGGTGATGCGGACCATCTCCTTGACCTTTCGGAGGTCAAGCGCCTTGCCACTGCGATCGACGATCTCCTGCGAGGCGTTCTCCACGCCGAATTTCAGCGCCTCAAGCCCGGCCTTTGAGAGAGCCTTCAGCATCTCCACGTCCATCGTGTCCGCGCGGGCCATGATGGCCCATGGAACTTTGAGGCCGCGTCTTCTGATCTCCGAACATATCTTCAAGATTCTCGGCTTGCCGATATTGAAGGTGTCGTCGTCGAAGTAAACAGACCTGAATCCCTCCTCTCTGATGAGGTGCTCCATCTCATCGACCACATCAATCGGGTCTCTCGTCCGATATTTCTTGCTCCCGTACATAATCTGGGGCCAGGCGCAATAAACGCACCCATAAGGGCATCCCCTGGAGGCCCACATCTGCACGCTCGGCCTCGGGATCTCCCCGGGAGTGTCGCAGTATTTCGCCATAGGAAGGAAGTGCCTCGCCGGCCAGGGAAGCTCGTCGATGTTCTCGATAAGCGGCCTGTCGCCGGTGAAGACCACATCGCCATCTGAGCGAAAGAGAATGCCCGCAACGTCGGCGACTGGCATATCATTGCTGAGCGCCTTCGTCAGGTCTCGAAGCGTGTACTCGTATTCGCCCTTCATGACGTAGTCTATGTCATCGTGGTTCCGCAAAAACTCCGGACTGAACATGTCGGTATGAACGCCGCAGAAGACGATCTTTGCACTCGGGCAAGCCGCCCGCATCCTCTTCGCGAAGGCGAGGTCAACCTCAATTGAGATCGTGGAGACCTCCAGAACAATGACTTCGGGATCGAGGCCTTTGGCCCGGCCCAGGAAGTCGTCCTCGCTTATGCCCTCGGCAATCCCATCCACCATCAGAACGTCGTGCTTCTCCTGCTCCAAAACTGCCGCGGCGTAAGCAAGAAAGAACGGGAAGGGCATGTAGCCCGCATCACACTTCTCAAAATGGGGCCACCTTGAACCGGCTCGAACGCCATAGAAGCCATCCTTCCGCCAGGGCGAGTTGCCCAGAAAAACCCTCAATCTAACCTCCCGTCTCTTGCGTTATGTGCGAATAGTTCGCTCGTTATAGCCCAGCGCCACAGATGAATTCTTGCATGTCCGAGGCCGCGACTATCTCCTTGTCAAAAAAACTCGCCGCCTCACGCACGCACTGGACTGTATCCTCTGCCTTGCTCCCAAAATGTGTAAGAATTAGCCGCTCTACATCTGCTCTCCTCGCAACAAAGCCGGCCTGCTTGGCCGTTGAATGCCCCGTTGCGCGGGACGCCTCTTCCTGGTCGCAGAACGTGCAGTCGTGTATAAGATCAGATGCACCGGAAGCGAAGCTAACCAAGCCATCACACGGGCTTGTGTCCGACGAATAAACAAGTGAATTAGCCGTCTTCCTCTCAACGAACTTAACTGCTACTGTTTCTGGACCGTGCTCAACCGGATTCGTGAGGATTTGAGCATCACTGGTCTCCAAAAGCAAGTGGTTTTCTACAGGCCGTATCGGGATGAGCGAGACGTAATCCACCACCCGTTCCCTCTGCCAGAATGCGTTTAATAGCTTCGAGATGACGGCTATCGTCTCATCTGGGGCATAGATGTTCAACGGTGGCAGTTCGCCTGAACAGATCATTCTGGAATGCAGCAGGGCGGGAAGGCCGTAAAGATGGTCTGGATGCCGGTGTGTTATGATGACCGCGAGACTCGCTCTGTAGTCGCCGCCGGCGCGGAGTAATCGCTGAACCGGACTGCCGCTGCAATCGACGAGGTATTGCTCGTGCTCGATTCTCACTAGCAAGGACACGTTGTCACGTGTGGATGTCGCGACCGCCCCAGCTGTTCCCAATGTCCAGAACCTCATTGTCCTGCCCCAGCCTCTTTGAGTGGCTCATATCCGCCCGATTATTCAGTTACAGATTTATTGCAAAAAAATAGGGGCGCTCTGCCTTAAAAGCCCGGCGCCCCTTCTCTCATCTACGAGAATTTTCGATGTTCTTACCTGGACACAGATTCCGTATATTCAGCCAAGAGGCCGTCGATAAGCTGCTGGACAGCGACTTTTGTGTTGGCTATTCTCTTGCGGGTATCGGGATTGTCGGTCATGCCGGCCAGCCCGTCCAGATGAGTCACAGTTGCCTTTAGATCGATGATCTGCTGGTTGAAGAAGGTGTTCAGAACCATCTTGTCGGCCAGTTTGAATCTCTTCTCGATATTCATATTGACCCTGCTCTCAATCCCCTCAATAACCTTCAACCGCTGATCAACTTTCTTGTTGATCATATCGATTGACTGGGTGACATCTGTGGTTTTGCTCCAGAAACTCAAACAGAGAATGAGTGAGGCAAGAGCGATAAGGAGCGCGAACCAGGCCACTCCCTTGCCGGTCTTGACCTTTTGGGGTGGGCGATAGGCCGGCTTTACGGTCGGCCTAGGCGTCGTATGCGGTATCTTCTTCTCAGGCGCCTTCTTCAATTCAGGCTTCGGCGCGGCCGGCTTCTGAACTGGCGATTTCCCAGTAAGCAAGTACAAAAGACCTTCTTTCTTAACCTCTCCGCTCTTGATGTGGTCTTTCAGGAGACCGTCGATATCCACCATCTTGATCTTGGTCTTGTCCGCAAGGTCCGTAAGCTTCAAACCTTTAGGAGCGGCCTTGAGCACATCAAGTAACTTCTCCCAAAGGACTTTCGTTTGGTCAACTGGAGCCGCCGGTTTAGCCTTGTCTATCATATAAACTACCCTCTCATTCTTCTCCGTTTTCTTAACCTGATTGCTCTTGATGAGCTTGTCGATCACATAAGTCAGCCTTGAACTCGAGATACCGAGTGAGTTTGCTAGGTCAGCAGACCGCATCCCATCCGGTGCCTTACTGAGCTTCAAGAGCAATGCAACCCGCAGTCTATTTGCCTCCTCAGGTGTTACTCTGCTCTTTGATTTGGCGTCAGCTTTAGCTGCAATTGGCTTGGGCTTAGTTGGCTTTGGCGCAGTTGGCTTTGGCGCAGATGGCTTGACTGTGCCGGATCCAACTTGAGCCTGCGCAGACGGTTTCTGTGAGGGGCTAGCGGCAGGCGTAATAGGCTTTTCTGACTTGGGGGCCTCAGTGGTCTTCTTGTCCAGAGGCTTCTCCTCCATTTTTCTCCTCCCAATTCTTGAGATTAATCAGACAGTTGTTGATCCTACATAAGGATCAATAAGACTATCTTCGTAGGATCCAGACAGAACGTTTAACGACTAATGAACATCACTCCCAGGAAATGCTATGTGTATCACCGATGTAGGCGGCTTGCATCTTCTGGAGGTCAGCCAACTCGTCTCAAACATCCAGATGACTTTTACCGCCCACTCCGAGTCTGCCACGGGCGAAGCCCCGAGCAAGTGAGTCGATCTTGAGTGGTATGCTACCTCGGGCAATCGTATGGGGTCAAGCGGAATCTCCGCGCGCCCGCCGCGGGTCACCCCAGGGGTCCGGGTGGGTATCGAGAAAATCGCATGTGGCCACAGCGGCTCGCCGGGCGGCGCCGGGCTCACCAAGCGAGTTTTTGACTTTCGCAAGCTCTATCCTCTGCTTCTGCGCGGCGTTCTTGCCCTTCAATAGTCGAAGTAGTGCTTCCGCAAGCCTGGTCGGATTCAGCTCATGCTGGATGAACTCCGGCACGGAGGCCTCACCAGTTATTATGTTCGGCAGCGCGACATGGTCTAGATTTATCAGCAGACGGCCTAGTAAGTATGTGGACCCGGACACCTTGTATCCCACAACCATGGGAACACCCAAGATGGCTGCCTCAAGAGTCGCCGTGCCCGAGGCGACTAGAGTCACGTCGGACGAGGCGAGCGCATCGTAAGTCTGGCCCTTGACGCATATCACATCGGGGTAGGGTCTCAGCATGGGGGCTACGATGTCATGCTCAATTGTGTCAGCAAGGGCAAGTATCACCTGAGGCGGTTGGTCGGCCATCTCGGAGCGCGCGACCGAGGCGGCCTTGAGAAAGACCGGCAGAAGCCTCCGCACCTCCCCCGTCCGGCTACCGGGCAGAAGGGAGGCGACCCGCCTTGTGGGGTCGAGGTTGAGACTGGTCAGGAACTCGTTTCTTTGTAACCGAGGCTGAACAGCGTCAAGAAGAGGATGTCCGACGAACTCAACGCTCATGCCAGCTCGCTCGTAGAACTCCTGCTCAAAGCGAAAAAGGACCAGCATCTTGTCCACAGTTTTTGCGATTGTCTTGGTCCGGGAGGGTCTCCATGCCCAGACCTGTGGGCTGATAAAATAGAGGACGGGGATGCCGCACTTGTGTGCGTGCTTGGCGAGTTTGAGGTTGAACTCCGGGTAATCGACGAATATGGCGGCCCTCAGAGTGTTAGAGTAGATCATCCTCTTGGCGCTTCTATAGGCTGAGATTATCCGAAACAGCTTGCCGAAAACCTCGGAGACGCCGACTACAGCCAATTCCCTAACGTGCGCGAGCAACTGAACCCCTTGTGCTCGCATGTTCTCCCCGCCGATGCCCACGAATGAGAGCTCCGGCCGCTTGGTCTTGAGCTCCGCAATCAGCGATGCACAGTGAAGATCGCTTGAGGCCTCTCCGGCTATCACAAGGACTTGTTTGGATGGCTCTCTTTCCGCAAGCTCGCTGACGTTCATCAAGTGGGATTTGCAGCGAATAATCTGAAGTGCTCGTCAATGGACTGCTTGATGGCGAAAGCCCAATCGAGAGCTCTTAGGCCATCCTCGCCTGAGACGACCTCGGGGGTGTTGTTCAGGATGCACTTCAAGAACGCCTCAAGCTCTGCCGCAAGAGGCTCAAACTTCGCCACTCGCACAGGCGCAGACTTCAGCAGCGTCGATAGCCGCATCATCGAGAGCGGTTTCTCGAGATCAACCTGACCCGTTCTGCGATACATCTTGACCTTGTGGGTCATCAGGTCGGCCGAGATATAAGTATCAGGTTGAAAAAGCCGGATCTTGCGAAGAGGCGATAAACTTGTTCTGCTGGCTATTAGGTTGGCTACAGAGCCATTCGGGAACTCTAGGCGGGCGTTGGCCATGTCAACACTGTCAGAAAGGACTGGAACACCCACGGCGGATATGGAACACGGCTCGGCTGGAAAACAGCTGGCCACGAGGTCAATGTCATGGATCATCAAGTCCAGAACGACATCGACATCCAGACCTCGCTGCCCGAACTTAGCCAATCGGTTCGTCTCTATAAATCGCGGTCCGTTGATGAACTTGCTGACTGCAACGAACGCGGGATTGAACCTCTCCGAGTGACCCACTTGCAGTTTGACGCCAAGTCGCCTGGCATGGCCTATCATGCGCTGGGCGGAGTCGAGACTGTCGGCGATTGGTTTTTCGACCAAGACTGATTTGTCCCGCTCAAGATAGAAACTGGCCACGTCGCAATGGGCTTTCGTGGGCGTTGCGACCACCACGGCGTCAACTGCCTCCGCCATGTCCTCGTTCCGGTCGAACGATTTGCAGCCATACTTATTGGCGATTCTTTTCGAGGCGTCGTCATTGATGTCGAGGACACCCACGAAATCTGCGTCAGGCAGCTTGCTAAGTATCCTTGCGTGGTGCGAACCCAAGTAGCCGACGCCGACAACGCCGATACGGACTTTTGTCATCCAGACAATCCCTCGTTTGCCGTCAATAGACTATTAAGGCGAGCAAAGACCGCGCTTTGAGCGCCGGATAAACTCGACAATATGCCGCGCCTCCTCGTGCTCACCAAATTCCTTGCTAATCTGCTCAAGCGCCTCCTCGCGTTTGAGGTTCGCCTTAAACAGCAGGTGATAAATCTCCTTCAGCATACCGATCTTATCTGGTGGAAAACCGGCCCGTCGAAGCCCCGTAAGATTGAGTCCGAAGAGCCTGGCGCGGTTGCCCGCAGCTTGCGAGAACGGGAGGATATCCCTATCGACGCCTGAGCAACCCCCGACAATGGAGTATCTCCCAATTTGGACGAATTGGTGAATGCCGGCGAGGCCGCCGATAACGGAATGGCTCTCCACATCGATGTGTCCCGCGAGTGAAGAAGCATTCGCAAGGGCGAGGCTATTACCCAGTTGGCAATCATGGGCGACATGAGAATAGGCCATCAGAAGGTTGTTGTTACCGATTCGGGTGACCCCACCGCCGCCGGCAGTGCCTTTATGGATGGTCACAAACTCCCGTATGGTGTTGTTGTCTCCGATGACAACGGAGGTCGGCTCCCCGGCGAACTTGAGGTCTTGGGGACCGATGCCGATGATGGCGTAAGGAAATATCTTGCAGTCCTTACCGATGGTCGTGTCGCCGGTAATATAGGCGCCGACCTGAACGCTTGTGCCCTCGCCAATCTTTGCGCCCTCGTCTATGACGCAATTGGGCCCGACTTCAACATTGTCCGCAAGCTGAGCATTTGGGGATATAATCGCTGTTTTATGTATCATCATTTCTTGGGCTTGTCCACGACGGCCGACGTCATGTTGGCCTCCGTTACTAGGTTGTCGCCCACCCACACCTTGCCTTCCATCTTGGAGTAGCTGCCGCGCACCACCGTCTGCTTAACCTCAAGCCGAAGCTGGTCGCCCGGGACGACAGGTTTCCGGAACTTGGCTTTCTCGATTGTCATAAAATAGACGAGCTTGTCATCGCACAGATCGCCAAGCTGCTTCATCAAGAGGACGCCACCTGTCTGGGCGAGCGCCTCAACAATCAGAACGCCTGGCATAACCTTCTGGGAGGGGAAGTGGCCCTGGAAGAACCATTCATTTATAGTAACATTCTTCAACCCGACAATCACGCCACCGTCGGCATCGAGCTCGGCTATCCTATCCACCATGATGAACGGAATCCTGTGCGGAAGAAGCCGCATGATCCCCTCAATGTCTATAACATTCTCCATAAAAAGGCCTCCGTGCTAACAGCTCATCCAAATGAAAGTCATTTTTCGTCGAGTCGCTCCTTGAGCGTCTTGAGTTCCCTTTTCAGTTTCTTAAACTCCTTGAGCATCTCCGGTAACCTCAACATGCCCGCCATCTGCCTTCGCCAGAGATCAACTGGAACAGCTGGGATGCCTCCGATCACCGCTCCGTCGGGCACGTCCCGAGGAACACCGGACTTGCTAGCGACAATGACGCCGTTGCCGATAGAGATGTGCCCTGCCACACCGACTTGCCCGGCAAGTATGCTATTCTTCCCGATTATCGTGCTGCCAGCGATGCCGACTTGCGCAACTAGAAGGGCATTCTCACCAACGAAGACGTTGTGGGCTATGTGCACGAGATTGTCTATCTTGCAGCCGGACTCTATTCTGGTGCTGCCGAAGGTGGCGCGGTCAACGGTTACGTTCGCGCCTATCTCGACGTCATCCCCAACAACCACATTGCCTATCTGGGGTATCTTGACGTGTTTCCCACCATCATTTATGAACCCATACCCGTCACTGCCCAGAACCGCGCCCGAATGGATAGTACATCTTGATCCGATCTCGGTATCGCTCTGTATCGAGACTTGCGGCTTGATAATGGTTCCGGCGCCGATTTGGACATTTCTGCCAATATAGGCTTGGGGATATATGATGCAGTCCGGTCCAATCGATGCGCCCTCGTCCACAACGCTCAATGCGCCAATGCTGGTCGATGGATCGACCGATGCGCCGTCCATAACGACTGCGCTCGGATGCACACCGCCTTCCGGCCTAAACTGCGGGACAAAGAGCTCCACGAGGCGCACGAATGAGAGATAGGGGTTGGGCGATTTGATGTGGGGTATCGGGCAGTCCTCGACATCATCAAAGACTATTGCCGCGCCGGCTCGCGTCGTCCCCAGGTTCGCCAAATGTTTCCTGTCCTGAACGAACGAGATGTCGCTCTTACCCGCTGCTTCGAGTGACGCTACGCCTGATATCTCGGTCTCTTTTGGCCCGAAACACTCAAGACCGAGTTCTTCTCCTATATCGCCAAGGCTCATCTTCATATCGTGTATCCCAGTTATCCGTAATTCCCTTCGGCAGGTTTCGGCAAGCCGCCTGGGCAATCTCACATCATAGACAGTCCTGTGGTCTTATTCTGGCTGAGCCCCCGGAAGTGGGTTCGCAGATGGACTTGACGCATTCTCATTTAGCCATTTCGCGTCAAAAGCCTCAAGCACCTGGCCGCTCACATCCAATGTGGCCATCGCATAGACCGTAGTGGGCATCGAATTGCCCAGCACGAAGTCATAGCCGTTTTTTAAGGCGATGTCTTCGATGACTTCCTGGATTCCCTTGGCCAGCGATTCCATGATCCTGTCTTCCTTTCGCCCCAGAGTCTCCTGAGTCTCGTCGATTAGGTATTTCAGCCGGAGCTTCTCTTTCTCGAATGTTCTCTGCTTCCTTTGCAGCTCATCCCGGCTCAATGCCCCGGGGTTCATTAGCTGTTCGTTTAATCTACCGAGGCTCTCGTTTTTCTCGTCCACAAGTGCCTTGGCCTCGCGCACCGTCTCCCTGAATCTAACCTGTGCGGCCTTGCTCGCCATGCTGTTTGTCAGGATCATCTTGAGGTCCACGGTTACTATTACCTGCCCCTCTTTAGATGCCAATTTCGAGTCGCTATATGTGCTTACGGCGAGCAATAATCCCAAGAGAACGCAGGGCACGAGAAAGGCCTTTTTGTAACGAGACATAATGATCGTCATTTTGCCCCCTGCTCCTTCTGCTTTCGCGTCCTCTCGTTGATCAAACGAATTACATCGTCGGTGACGTCGTATTTCGGGTTACCATAGAGAACGACACCCATCTTCTCCAGAATAATCGCATAGCCCTTCTGCTTAGCAGTAACGGAGACGGTCTCCTCAACCAGCTTGCGGATTTTCTTCACATTCTTCTTGTTTATCGCCTCGGCCTCTTCATACGCCTCGTTGACGAAAATCTCCATGTCTGTCTTCTTCATGCGCTGTTCTCGCCTGAGATTGTCTCGAGCCTCATCCGTAAGTGGTAGCAACTCGTTAGAGATTTTCTCAGACAGAGCCTTCAGCTCCTGCTCCATCCTGTCCATTTCAGCCTGCTTCCTGTTCTGAAGAGACTTCATGTTCTCCTGAGCCCCTTTCCCAACGTCGGTCTCGAGAAGCACTCTCTGCTGGTCGATGAAGCCGATCTTAAAAACAGGAGATATCGGCGCAGAGCCAATTGTCGGAACAGCAACAAGAAGGACAACCAGGGCCGCACAGCAAAGCATAGCCAACATATCCCTCATCAACTTACTACCTCCTAACCACTATTTTCACTAGAATCCAAGACCTATTGCAAAGTCGAAATTCGTTTTGTCCTCGTCTTCAAGCGGCTTCCGCTTTATACCATATACTAGTCTTATTGGATAGATGAACATCGGCACAAATATCCGCAATTCAACGCCATAGCTAGTCCGTAGGCGCTCGAGATCGAAGTCCTCGCCCTCACTATAGACCTGACCCGCGTCCCAGAAGACGCCGAGATGTATGGGGTCTGCCAGAATGTAGAAGATCTCATTACAGAAGAGCATAGACTTGTTGCCGCCGGCTGAGTTTCCGTGCCTGTCCTTAGGGCCAAGCTCATAAGAGTCAAAGCCCCGGCCACCCAGCATAGCGCCTCCTAAGTAGTACCTCTCGAAAAGAGGCAGCTCGTCTCCGCCGATGCCGTCTCCATACTCAATCCTGTTTCTGGTCGTGAAAATGAGCCGTTCAAGAAGCGGATAGTGATAGGCAAGCTCGCCCTTGAGCTTATAGAAATCTCGGTCGCCGCCAAAGACCACACCCGCAAGTCTTCCGCTGGCAAGCGCATGAAGGCCGCGAGTCGGCTTCATCCAATTGTCTCGTGAATCCCACCAAATACTTACCGCGTCACTGCTGGTTAGACTAGTCTCCTCCTCATATTGTAGGTCGCTCTCAAGAGGCGCCAATCGCTGGTCCGCGTCAACGCCAGGGTCCCAATGAATGTCCCAGTTGTTGGGGCGAAACTCATACTCCGCAATGTCGGTTATTTGGACGTTCTCGAGTCGATAGGTGTTCGAGATGTGGATATATTCCGAGAGTTTCCTTCCGAGGGTGATCCTTCCGCCTGCGGACTCCTTGGTGTACCACTGGTACTCCATTTTGTGGTTATAGAGGCCGGCGCCAAACGAATAATTGGTGTCAAGAAAGTAAGGCTCGTTGAAGTTAAGCTCGTAAGTCTGGGTCTTGTCGCTAACACTTCCTGATATGCCGAATGTTTGTCCGTATCCTAGGAAATTGTGCTCAACAATGCTGCCACCTATGCCGAATCTCTGGTACTTGCCATAAGAGGCCTGAAAGCGGAACTCGTGCAGTCGCCCCTCCTTGACCTTAACATTAACATCAGCTGTCTTGGTCTTCGTGTCAAGATCGACGTCCGGCCTGACATCCGGCTCTATGAATCCCAGATTCTGTATCTTGCTGATGCTGCGCTGGAACTTAGACATATCGAATATGTCGCCCTCGACCAGCCGGAACTCGCGCCTCAGCACTTTGTCGCGAGTCCTTGTGTTGCCGGAGAATGAGAGCTGCCCCAATCGGTATTGCTCGTCCTCAAGGACTAGCAGCGTGATATCGACCGTGCCATTCTCCTTATTCAGGACGTGGGAGACTTCCACTCTCGAGTTGAGATAGCCCTTGTTCGTGTAATCCGCTCTGATCCCGCCAACGGCAGTCTCCTCAACGCCAAGACTATAGTCGCTGCCCGGAGTCAGCTCGCGCTCGTTCGCTCTGAAGAATCCAAATCTCATCTTCCCCGGCAGCGCAATGTGCTTAAGGTCGGTCTCTATCTTCTCTGTGGGAATCACCGTATTGCCCTCGATCCGGACTGAGCCCACTTTGTAATGTTTCCCCTCGTCTATATTGAATCTGACGATGAGGCCCTTGCGTTCTTCGCTGAACTCGACGTTTGGCTCGCTGACCTTCACCTCCAAATAGCCGTGATGCTTGTAGAACCGTTCCAGGAGAAGCCGGTCAAGCTCGAGCTTATCAGGTTCGTACTTTCCAAGGTCAGAAAAGAAGAATCGAACGCCGGTGAAAGGGTGCTTCAAGAAGCGTTCCCGGGTTGCTATCTGGCCCTTGAGCTTGAAGCTCGAGAGCGACTCGTTGCCTGTAATAATAATGTCGCTCACCTTGACCTTCGCTCGCTCTTCAATCTGGAAAACCAGCTCAACGGATGATGGTGAGACCTTGTGGACCTCGGGCGTGATCTTGGCGTATGCGTAGCCCTTCTCTACATACAGCCGCCTGATTGCATCGACGCTTTCGGCTAGCTTCGCCTTGTCCAGCGGCTTCTTAAGCTCGCAGGTTATCTTCTTACTTATCGTCGCTCCCTTGATCTCATCGTTGCCAGTCGTCCTGATTGCGCCGACTATCGGTCTCTCAACGACTCTGAAGATGAGGATTATTCCGCCATCCTCGAGCCTGGAATAGACCCTGATGTCCTCAAAGAAGCCTAGCGAATAAAGGTCCTTTATCTGTTCCGAAAGGACAGTTGGTGAGAAGACGTCGCCGGGCCTTATTTTTATATAGTATAGGGTCGCGTCAACCGATAGCCTCTTTGTCCCCTCAACCTCAATGCCCTTCACGACCAGCCCTGACGCTTGGGTGGGGCCCGCCGCAAAAACAAAAAGGCCGATTGCCAAAACCATAGCGACAGCGACGGAAGAGGTGAATATAGGTCTGCCTTTACTTGCCGCTATCCACACCGACCTTAGTCTCAACCGTTCTCTCAGAACTACTCCATTCGAATATGATATTGTCTTCGCTAACCGTGACGATTACGCTGTCGCCTGGTCTGATGTCACCATTAATGAACTTGTCGGCAAGCGCGTCCTCGATGTGCCGTTGAACAAGCCGCCGAAGTGGCCTCGCGCCTCCCTTTTTCGGCAGAACACGGGCGACCAGCCATTGCAGAGCTTTCTCATCCGCCTCCACCGCAAGCCCGAGCCGCTCGATGTTGCTGCGGATCTCGCCAATGAAGAGCGCGGCAATCTTCAGAAGGTCGGCCTTTTTAAGCTCGTTGAATACCACGATCTCGTCGATTCGATTGATGAACTCGGGCGCGAATTTCGACGTGACCTCCTTCAGAAGAGTCTCTTTGATCGCCCTGTTCCCTTCATCTGACGCGCCATCTGCGAATCCGACGGTCAGACCTTTGCTGAGCATCTTGCCGCCGATATTCGATGTCATAATTAGGATACAATTCCGGAAATCCACGAGGCGCCCCATGCCATCTGTAAGTCTGCCGTCTTCAAGCACCTGAAGCAAGACATTGAGAATGTCCGGATGCGCTTTTTCTATCTCATCAAGAAGCAGCACGCAGTATGGCCTATGCCTCACCTTCTCCGTCAGCTGACCGCCCTCACCGTATCCAATATAGCCGGGAGGAGAGCCTATGAGGCGCGAGACTGTGTGTTTCTCCATGAACTCCGACATATCAAGTCGGATGAGTGAATTATCAGAGTGAAACATTGTTAAAGCAAGAGCTCCCGCGAGTTTCGTCTTGCCAACACCGGTAGGCCCCAGAAATAAAAATGCGCCAATTGACCTATCGGGGCTCTTGAAGCCGGCTCTTGAACGCCTGACTGCGCGGCATATCGATGATATAGCGTCATCCTGGCCAATTACCTGCGCGCGCAAGTCCTGCTCCATGCCCTTGAACTTAGCGGTCTCGCCGCCCGCAAGCTTCGTGAGTGGAATGCCAGTCCAGCGCGAGACGATGAACTCCACGTCGGAACGGTCGAGCGTCATCTTCGTATTCTTGCAGGCCATGCGCCAGCTCGCTCGTTCTGTTGATAGACGCTTTGAGAGCTCGATTTCTTTGTCTCTCAGTTCTGCCGCCCGCTCGAAGTCTTGGCTGCTGACAAGTTCTGTCTTTTGCCTGCTGACAGCTTCCAATTGCCTCTCAAGGTCTTGTATCTTCGGGGGCAACGAGGCGCCAGCGAAACGCTTGCGCGCGCAAGCCTCATCCATCACATCGATGGCCTTGTCCGGCAGGAAGCGGTCCGTGATGTATTGGTCGGCGAGGTAGATGGCGGACTCTATGGCCTCGTCCTTAATCATGACATTGTGATATTCTTCGTATCTAGGCCTTAGCCCTTTCAGGATGGGGATTGTCTCCTCAACTGAAGGGGCGTCCACGAGTATGGTCTGGAACCTCCGCTCCAGCGCACCATCCTTGCCGATTATTCGCCGATACTCGCTAATCGTTGTGGCGCCGAAGCACTGTATTTCCCCTCGCGCAAGGGCCGGCTTGAGCATGTTTGCGGCGTCAATTGAGCCCTCCGCAGAGCCCGCGCCCACCAGAGTATGCAGCTCGTCAACGAAAATGATGATGTTCTTCGCGTCAATGATCTCTTTCAAAAAGGTTTTTACGCGCTCCTCGAACTGGCCTCTATACTTAGTCCCGGCCACGAGCGCTCCAACATCCAAAGCCACAAGCCGTTTGTCGCGAAGAGTATCAGGAACATCTTTTTTAACTAGCAACTGGGCAAGGCCCTCGGCAATCGCCGTCTTGCCCACACCCGGCTCGCCAATTAGGACCGGATTGTTCTTGGTCCGACGGCAGAGTATCTGCATCGCTCGTTCGATCTCGTCTTTCCTTCCTATAACAGGGTCGAGTTTACCTCCGGCCGCCAGTCTCGTGAGGTCGCGGCCTATTTCATCCAGAGCTGGCGTGGCTGAACGCTCCTGGGGTGCGCGCCTCTTTACTGCCGTCGTTTCGAGTATTCGTCGCTTCACCGCAAGCAGGTTCACGCCTATCTCGTGCAGGACATCCGAGGCGAGGCCGCTTCGCTCGCGGATAAGCCCGAGCAGCAGATGCTCAGTGCCCACATAGCGGTGATTCATAGATAGCGCCTCTTGCTTAGCATATTTCAGCACCCGCTTCGCAGAAACGCTAAAGGGGATTTCCTGGCTGGATGGGCTTACAACCGCAGTTGTCATTCTCAAGGACAACTTGGCCCTGATCGCGCGCGGGTCGATGCCGCACTCCCTTAAAACAGCGGAGCTGGTATTGTCCGGGTCCTTCAGAAGGCCGAGTAGGATGTGTTCCGTCCTGAGAGATGGATGCCCACAGCGCTGCGCCTCTTTCTTGGCGTAATAGACAGACTTTCTGGCGCCTTCGGTGTACTTATCCATGAACATAGATGATAATCCTATTCTAAATCCCACATAGCAATATGCCCCTGGGTCCATATTGAGCGATGCCCGATGCCATCACCCTGTAAACCCGCGACACCTTCGCCTTCATCAACACCCCATCGCATACCGTCGGAAACCGCTCAAAGTAAGCGGCCTTCATAAATCCCATTACACTTACAGTGTTGAAGATACTCAATGCTGGCCGCAATATCAAGGTTGAGCTGAAACGTGCCTTTCAGTGCCGATCTTGAGAACCTGATCGGCGCTGGAAGCCAGCTCCAAATTATGAGTTACAACTACAAGAACCTTGCCTCGACTTACCGTCATCTCCGTAAGCAACGAGAAAATCTGCCGACCCGTCTCTTGGTCGAGATTCCCGGTCGGCTCATCCGCGAGGATTACGTCCGGATCGCCGACTAAGGCTCTTGCGACCGCAACCCGCTGCTGTTCGCCGAAGGAGAGCTCGCAAGGACGATGACGGAGCCGGTGGCCAAGACCGACTCTCTCGAGCAGAGAGTCTGCTTTCCGAAGCGCCTCATCAGGCGCTGTTCGCCGAATAAGAAGTGGCATAGCGACATTCTCCTGAGCACTGAACTCCGGCAGAAGATGATGAAACTGGAATACGAAGCCGATGAGGCGGTTGCGGAGACCTATGAGCTCTCGTTCGGAAGACTTGAAAACGTCCCTTCCATTATAGAATATTTTGCCCGAAGTAGGACGTAAAAGCGTGCCAAGAATGTGCAGAAGCGTCGTCTTGCCGGCGCCTGATGCTCCTAGCACGCATACGAAGTGGCCGGATTCTATATCGGTTGATATATCTCTTAGAACCTCGACCTCCGTGTCCCCAGTCACAAATTTCTTACAGAGCGATTGAACGCTAATCGTCGGATCACTCATATCTAATCGCCTCAACTGGATCGAGTTTGGCCGCCTGACGAGATGGATAGATTGTGGAGACAAAGCTGATAAGCACCGAGCCAATACAGATCATCGCGAAATCGAGCGGAATTATCCTAAAGGGGAGATAGCTCAAGTAATACACGTCGCCGCTGAGGTTGATGAGCTGGTACTTGTCCGCTATATGACAGGCCACGACGCCGAAAACTGCGCCAATGAACATCCCAATCACGCCGATCAGAGTTCCCTCTAGCATGAATATGGCCATGATACTTCGATTGCTCGCGCCCATCGACTTGAGAATGCCGATATCCCTATGCCGCTCCATCACCATCATTATTAGAGTGCTGGCGATGTTGAAACCCGCTACAAGAACGATAAGCGTGAGAATTATGAACATCGCGATCTTCTCAAGTCTCATGGCGGCGAAGAGATTCTTGTTCATCTCCTGCCAATCAGTTGCTCTCAGACCTGTATCGGTTACATCCACGATCGTCTTTGCAATTGGCCTCGCCTGATAGATATCGTCAACCTTAACCTCGTAACCGGTTATCTCGTCTCCCATGTCAAAAAAATCTTGAGCAGCAATAAGTGAAATGTAGGCGAGGCTGGAATCGAACTCGTACATTCCAGACTTAAAGATACCAACCACAACCATCGACCTCAGTTTCGGTACAAGGCCCGCCGGGGTCTGTCTCCCAAATGGAGAGATTACTGCTACTTTGTCATTCATGTAGAGCCCGAGGTTGGTTGCCAGCTGCTGTCCGATGATTATGCCGTCGTATGCGGCCAGTGGCTCGTCTTCGGGCTTCAAATCCCTTCTCAGCAGTTGGTTTATGCTCCCCTCAACAATATTCTTACCGAGGTCGCTTACTTGGACCTCAAGCATGGGGTCTATGCCGCGAATCGCGATCCCCTGTGTCCTGTAAGGCGACCTGATCATCACTTGCCCGAATGCAAAGGGCGCAACGCCGAGAACGCCATCGACTTCCCGGACCTTGGCCATCACGTCCTTCGAGAGAAGCAGCTGAGATGAATCTTCCCACGGCTTTCTGGTCAATACGATATGCGCTCTTGTGCCCAATATCTTCGTCTTTAGGTCCTGCTCAAATCCCGTCATCACGGCAAGGACGATAATGAGAGCGGCTACGCCAAGCGCAATGCCGCCAACTGAAATGACCGTGATGATCGAGATGAACGCCTGCTTCCGACGGGCCCGAAGGTACCGCAATGCCAGCATCATCTCGTAAGCTCTTGTCAGGAACTTGTGACCCTTCACCGGTTTCTACCTCGACGCCTTCAAGATGGCTTTGAGCCTCGACACGCTGCGGAGCACCTTCTCCGCGTCGTGCGACTCAATTGTCAACATGGGCTCAACTTGTAGATCAGAGAGAATACGAAAGAGCCCCTTGAAATCGACATTCCCATCGCCAATTGCGTTATGCTCATCGGTTCTTCCTTTGTTATCATGCAGATGAATCTCGAGCAGTCGGCTGCCTATTTTCGACAGCCATTTCAAGAGCTCGCATTTGCCGAGAATATTGAAATGACCAATATCGAAACAGTGGCCGAATATATCGCTGTCGAGGCGCGAGACCAGACTGTGCAAAATGTCGGGCGTTTCCTCAAACGTGTTCTCCAGGGCAAAGACAACTCCCATTTCCCCGGCAATATCCCCCAGTTCATTTAGCAAATGCACGCAGTTATTCAGCCAACGCTCCTTGATGTAATCATACTTGAAGGGTTCGTATCCGGGATGCAGCACTAGCGTTCTGGCCTGAAGGCTTGAGGCGACATGAACGGCCTGAATGATTCTCTCCTTGGTGACGGCCTTTATCTTGGGGTCGGAGGCTCCTATGCACAAATCGCCATAAGGGCCATGGACGGAGCACGAAAGGCCAACCTCATTGAGCGCGGACTTGACGCTCGAGAGATCATTCCGGTTCACAGAGTCGAGTTCACCATAGGGCAAATAGAACTCCGGATTCAGACCCTCTCGAATCGCCAGCGGTAGATACTTCTCACGGTCTCTAAACGGGATGTGGACAAATATGTTCGAGTTTTCGACGCTAACCACTCAGCTTTTCCTCACCTACAACATTCCTAGATACCATTCGATCAGACTCTTGCCCAGGAAAAGCGACACTATCGCGCCGAATGAGAGCAAAGGCCCAAAGCGAATTTCGGTCCTTCGCCCCACTCGTCCTCTTACTAAAGCGGGCAGGTAACAGAGAGTTCCGGCCACACTCGCAATCAGGACAGAGAGCAGAGCAAGCTGCCAGCCCATATAGACGCCTAAGAGGGCCCCAATCCGAATATCGCCACCGCCCATCATTCTTCCCCTGCTCACAAGAACAATCGCCAGAAAGAATCCGCCTCCAACGATTAGGCCCACAAGCGATTCCAACGGGGACCGAGCGAATGGCGATGGTAGGAACCGTCCGAGCTTTGCACAACCGCCGGTTGCCCAAAGCAATGTGGATAGAGTAAAACCGCAGACGATCCCCGGCAAGCTAACGCAGTCGGGCACAAGTCCAGTGTGACGGTCAATGGCCGCGATCAGCACCGCAAAAAAGCATAGCGACAGGAACATTAGCGATTCGACTATCCTGGGTAGCATCGGCTCTATTCTAAGCATTCTCAAATCAAGTCCCACAGCAATCGCTGTCGATGCGCAGAGCACGCCCATGAGCAATTCGATGATCGGATATTCCGGTGATATCCCTATCTTGCAATAACGGCATCTGCCTCGAAGCAGGAGATAGCTAAGCACCGGGATGTTGTCAAGCGTTGCGAGCGGCGTCTTGCAGCTTGGGCACCGCGAGGCGGGTCGGACGATGGACTCTCCGGTCGCAATCCTGAATGAGCAGACGTTGAGGAAACTGCCTATTGAAAGGCCCACAACAAAGAATATGAGTAGCTCTGACAGAAATAGGAGGTCATGCGGGAACATAGCAATTCCATTCTCAGATTCTTAAATAAGCGTCAATAGAGCGACAGCATCTTCGCGGCATCCTAGGTTTTAAGCCTTCATAAGAATAGACGCAAATTATATTATCGCAAGCTAAGAGCGCATCACATTGGGAACGTTGCTGATGGCTGTCTTTTTGCGGCGAGCGGTCTCTTGGCTATTTGAGAGGGCGTTTGATGATAGTGTTATATATTGGCTCACCTTGCCAATGGCTGAGTTTGCAGAAACTGGCAGAGCGACGTTGCCAACCTTGCAGGACGAAAAAAACATTTGACACCTCGCGCCCTTGTCATTTAGTATGATTGCCCGGTGCGCAAGCCCTTAGTAAATTGTGCATTTGGTATGAAACTTACCAAAGGAATGTCTAGCGTTAGAATATGGGCAAGAACGTAGATGGGGAGGTGATGGGCTAGGTTTTGGCGCCCGGCAATGGATGACGGACGGAGAGAGCATCCTCGCGGCAAAGAGCTCGATTCGCTTTCATTCGCACGGGTCGGAGCTCGGATTTAGTGAGGCGTTTTAATGTAAATCTCAAACAATTCAGGAAGGAGACACACGGGCGATGACAAGGACAACCGTGATTTGGCTTTTTGTGGTGGCTTTTAGCCTCATGGGAAGCTGCGTATTTGGCGAAATCTTGACCGTGCAGCACGCCCACGGCGAGCTCAGTCTGAACGGAGTGATTCAGACCTACTATGCGGAATATGAGAACGATGACATGGCCGACACGTTTGACCTCAGGCGTGTGTGGATGAACGTCTCGGGCCAAGCTTATGATAAGTTTTACTTCAATTTCATGTACATGTTCAGCGGTAACAACCAGTTCAGCGGTAACAACCAGAGGTTGCTTGATGCTTTCATAACCATGAAGTTTATCCCCAATCTGGACATCTCTGTTGGCCAGATGTGGAAGCCGGTAACCTATGAGGCGATTGGATCGACGACGACGCTCCCGTTCATCAGGTACGCCCTACCGACTACGTTCTACATGGGTCGTATCGACAATGTGGTTGTCGTGTGCCGCGACATTGGCGCTAAGCTGACGTTCCATCTTGAGAAGGACGATTTTGATATGTTGCTGTTCGAGGGCGGTGTCTTCAACGGAACCGGTATCAACACATCTGACAATAACGATCAGAAGGATTACATTGCAAGGGCTCAGATTCAGCCAGTTAAGGGCCTGAAGTTCCTTGGCAACTACACCTACGGGAGTTACGGCGATAAAGCCCCCGAGGGCGTCAATCAGACTCAGTTTTTTGGTCATGAGGAGTATCAGCAGTACAGCGGTGGCATCGCAGTTGACATAGCCGGCATCGACTTTATCAGCGAGTGGATTGCCATGAGAAGAGAGTATCTCCACAACCCGTTCAATCAGGGCATAGTGGCCTTGAATAACCGCGGTTGGGACTCCTACGGCTGGTATGCCCACTTTGGTTACAAGATTGATACAGGTGGCGATTATTTCCACGAGATAGAGCCAATTGTCCGTTACGAGTACATGGACCCGAATCGAGAGGTTATCAATGACCTGATGAGAGTTGTTACTTACGGTGTCAACGTCGCGATCGACAAGAAATATGCGAGACTCCAGCTCAACTACATCCAGAATTTCAACGATAGCTGCTCCCACGATCTTGGTGGAACCTCGAATCCAGAGCTGGCTGACAACGTCTTCATAGCACAGCTGCAGGCGGCATTCTAGAGAACGAAGCATGACAACCCAATTGGGTATTGTGCATAACTGTTAATATGCAGAGGGCAGGTAGCGCATCAGCTGTCTGCCCTCTTTGATTTTGTTGGAGAGACCAGACTTGATCAACCCGGAAATGCCCCGCGAACGCGCCTCCGAAATCGCCGACATCTTCCTCAAGCTCGTCGATGTTATCGCCGCCTTGAGGGGCGAGAACGGCTGTCCATGGGACAAGGAACAGACGAGGGATTCTGTCAAAATGAACCTCGTTGAGGAGGCTTATGAGGCGCTTGATGCTATCCGCGAAGCCATTCCCTCGAAGATCGCGTCGGAGTTGGGCGACCTTATGATACAGGTTCTATTCCATTCGCAGATATCGCAAGAGCTGGGCGAGTTTGACGTGGGCGATGTTCTCTCGGCGGCAATTGACAAGCTCGTGAGGCGGCATCCGCACGTATTCTCGGACGCTAAGGTCAGCGATTCGAAGGAAGTTTTGAAGAACTGGGAGGACATTAAGAAGGTCGAGCGTGGTGGCGAGTCCGTTCTGGCGGACATCCCTCAATCACTCCCCGGTTTCCTGCGCGCGCTTGTCGTGCAGGACAAAGTCGGTCGCGTCGGCTTCGAGTGGCCGGACAAGAAAGGCGCCATTTTGAAGGTCCGCGAGGAGCTCGCGGAGCTGGAAGAGGCCCTTGCAAGCGGCAGGAAGGATAGGATAGACGCCGAGTATGGTGACTTGATCCTAATTGTCCTCAATCTCGGCAGGTATATCGGCTCAAATCCCGACGACGCTCTGCGCGATGCTGTGATGCGCTTTGAGGAGAGATTCAAGTGTGTTGAACTGGCGCTTAAAAGGGCGGGAATGACGCCGTCTGAGGCAACGCTTGAATTGATGGACTCGCTTTGGGATGAATGCAAGTCAAAAGAGCGACGTGGATAATCGCCACGCCGCCCTTCTGGTTCTTTGTTCTAACTTAAGGTAATTGTAGCCGCTCAGCAGCCGCTTGCTGACCCGCCAAAGCCTGTGCATGACAAACTCGGTCCCAACGTCGCAAGTATCGCCTCACTGTCAATCGTCAAGACTCTCGGCGCCTCATAAACTCTATTCGTCTTCATCAATATCTCCTTCTTATCGAACGGTTAGCAGTTGGCTATGTAGGTCGGCTGCGTAGGACGGCCTTTTCAGGCTGTCAAGCAGGTCTATCGGGATCGTTGCCGAAGCCGGACCATGAGCCGTCCATTTGCCGCTAGTCTCGATGTCAACCAGCCAGTAGTTGTAGTTGACGCCCGGCTCTGCATTCCTATCCTGGAAGCTGTAGAAGGCGCCAAAGGCAGCGGTGCCCTGCGCTGCGATTAGACCACTTATGCTTCGATAAACGGAGCTTCCGGCCTCGGAGCGATAGAGCATAAAGCCGGCATTGTCGATCTCGGCGCCAGTTTCCCAGCTGATGCTGATGCCGCGTGCATCAGGCTTGGCCTCAAAGGAGACGAGCTCAATGAAACTTGAGCCATGCGTTATTGAGTGGTAGCCCATGTCGATAACATCATCATTGTCGGAGCCATCATAGACTCCCGTCTTGTCCGTCGTGTAGGGGTGGGGATCCTTGATGTCGGATGCGTGATACTCGGTGTCGTCCCCTGAATCCACCGCCAGGCTATCGCGCTCGAGGAAGTAGCTGGCGCACGGAGAGCTGTCATAGACATCGAACTTCGGGTCATCAAAAACGTTCCCTGTCTGGGGATAGACCTCGCCATCTTTCTACCAGATGTCCGAGTACGTCATGGGAACGCCGCCATTGTATCCATCATCGTAGAAGCCCTTCTTGTCGCCGCTCTCTCCGCCATCAGGCCAGAAGATGTTGTTGGCGCCCTTCAGGTCCGCATTTTCACAGGTGTTGTCAACATAGACCTCATAACCATTGTTGTCCGCAACGGTCGTGCTGTAGATCCTGAACTTCTGGTTGATGCCCCAGTTGCTCATATAGACACCACCACCCAGATCGCCGTCGCCGTTATTCCCGTATGCTGCGTCCACAATCTTGTTCTGAATGATCAGATCGTTGAAGAGAACGTGCTCGATCTTCGACCCGTTGTGGATATAGTCGAACCAGTACACTCCTCCGCCTCTGGATGCAGAGTTGTCAAAGATGCAGCAGTCGGAAACAATCGCCGGCGTGTAGTTATGGCAGATGCCTCCGCCGCCCATTCCTGTCTCATTGCCGTGGATTAGACAGTTATCCACGAAAACGGTCGGCTCGGAACCACTCTTGCAATTGCGCAAGTAAATACCACCACCGCCAGCTAGCGCCGGTGGGTTTTGGCCGCCCCAGTTGTAATTGCCCTCGCCATCTCGAGATGCGTACGTGCCCTTGGCGTAATTGTCGGAGATTTCACAGTCCTGAATATAAAGCTCCGTGCAGTTGTTGCAGTATATGCCGCCGCCATTGGCCACTGATACATTTGAATTGTGGTTATCGCTTGAAGTAGAGGCAACGTAGCCTCCGGTAATCGTGAAGCCTTCGAGCACGAAGTTCGATACGCCCTCGATATTCATGACTCTGGCGATGTTATTCTCGTCCGCCTCGGCATCAATGATGCTGATGCCCATGCCCTTCCCTAAGAGAGTTGTGCCATCATTTACGCTACCAACTGCGAGCGGAAATGTCTCTCCGTTGGTGGGGCTATAGACGCCGGCTCCGACGTATATTGTCGAACCTACCGGTGCCGTGGCTAAGGCGTAAGTGAGGGTTTTCCATGCTTGAGGCCAGGTCTGGCCATCATTGCCATTGGCGCCGGTTGTCTTCACAAAGTAGTTGGCAGCGCAGGCCCCGACCACGGTGAACGCAAGCATCAATAGCACCACAGCGATGCTGGTAGAGAGGATGTTTCTACGAACCTTCATTCTCTTCCTCCGTTTGGTTATGTTGCGAAAGTCGCATTGTGTGAAATAGTTATTGCCTTGACTATAACCCTGAGCTCTCTCTGTGTTTTCCGTCTTGTCCTCCACGAAATTACTGCGAATCCATTTTGCCTTGCCGAAACGCAAACCCACATAGCCGGCCAACTGAGAAAGGTCTCTACAAGAAAGGTAAGTTGGTCAGGAAGAAGGAGAGCTCGCACCACACATACCTGTTGATATGGCACTCCATCTACATGACCAGACTATTCTCGCCTTAAGACCGCAGCCTCACTGCGGTGGCCATATTCGAGTGGCGGTGGGAAGCTATCAGGCCGTTATCCACCGGTTTTCCAATAAACCGGGGTTCAATGCCCCGACATCTTCTTCTTATCCGTCATTACACCAACTAATATAGCCCAGTTTGCTAAGGGATGTCAAGCTACTGAATGATCCCGAGGGTATGATAGGTCCCAATCGCCTTCTATGTGCTGATTGAGGTCCTTGACAATCATCACACGGGCGCTGTTGACCGGGGATTCCGGACATTTTTCGAGATTGCTTGGAGAGTTTCAGGTGCCCGTTTCTTGATGCTATTTCGGTAAAGAACGGAGAGATTGGAAGAGGCAGGATCATAATAGGGCTTGAGGATGAAGACTCCCCTTAAGAAGCGGCTTGTTCTCCGATGTTAGCTATGGCATTCTAGCTCTCTTTCTGTACAAGAGCATTTAATACGGCAATTGGGAGGTTCAGGAATGTTGAAAAAGGCTATATTCGCAGCTGTTCTCTGCGTTTTTGCTTATGTTATTGTTGTTGCCGTCTCGCCGGGCGCGGAAGAGCCTCCGCTTCTCAAATTGCGAATGGGGTCATTTGTCCCATCTGAGATGTATAAGATGGCGATACCTGGCGAGTTCTTGGCGAATTCGTATCCCCCGGAAACTGAGGGGCTTTATGTTGTCCAGTTCGCAGGTCCTCCAACACCTGCTGAGAGGCAGGCGCTGCTTGACGCGGGTGGCGAGATTGTGGGCTATTTGCCGGACTACGCGTTTATCGTGGCAATGTTCACTGACGCTTTTGCTCAAGTCTCGCTTTGGCCCGGGGATGGCTCGTGGGGAGCGGTCTGGGCGGGATTATATCAGCCGGCATTCAAGATAAGCCCGGAGCTCGTTGTCGGTGGCTCAGGCCAAGACGAGGCGCAGAGTGTGATCATTCAGCAATTCGGTCGAGGCGCGTTCGAGCTTGAGGAGCTTTCGCAGCTGGTTCTTGAATGTGGCGCTCGCGTCGAACTGCTTGATAGCAGCATCTTCAAAGATACTCAGCGGCTTAGGGTGAGGGTGGCCGGCGAAGACCTCTTGCAGCTTGTAACGGAGGTCTCGCGCAGAAGCAACGTGCTCTGGATCGACAAATACCATCCGCCATTCTTGCTGAACGATAACTCGCGCTGGATATGTCAGTCCTACATCTCCCCGAGAACACCCGTTTGGGACAATGGGATACACGGCGAGGGCCAGATAGTCGGCGTTGCTGATACCGGCCTCGACGCAGATATGTGTTTTTTCTACGACGAGTCTGAGGGATTGCCCAGTTCGACGGTCAACAACAACCAGCGCAAGACAATTGTCTATTATGATCTCGCCGGCAATGGTGACTGGGACGGTCATAGCCACGGGACGCACGTTGCGGGCTCGATCGCTGGGGATAATTTCCTAACGCCCAACGGCTATGACTTTGGTGACGGCATGGCATATAATGCGAAGCTGGTGGTGCAGGATGTTGGAGCCGGAGGGTCGCTTGTTGGCTTGCCCGGCGACCTAAACACTCTCTTCGACCAGGCGATGCAGGCTGGCGCAGTCATCCACTCAAATAGTTGGGGCTCCGGCGCTAATTACTATACGCCGTCTGCTCAGGACATTGATGAGTTCATGTGGGATAACCCCGACTTCCTCATTGTCGTCGCGGCTGGCAACGCCGGGCCAGAAGTTAATACAGTTGGCTCACCATCTACTGCGAAGAATCTCGTAACGGCCGGGGCGACTCAGAACAGTTATTCCGGGCAAGACCCGGACAACGTCGCGATATTCAGCAGCAACGGTCCCACCGCTGACGGCCGGACGAAGCCGACAGTCTGCGCTCCCGGACAAACGGTCAACTCCGCCGCGTGCGATTACAACGTGAGCTCGAACAACTGCGGCCTAATGATGATGCAGGGCACCAGCATGGCTTGTCCTGTAACCGCCGGCCTTTCCGCGCTTGTGCGTCAGTACTATGTTGATGGATACTACCCCACAGGCTCAAAAGTTCCGGGCGACGCCTTCATCCCAAGTGCTGCGCTATTGAAGGCTACTCTGGTGAATTGCGCTGCAAATATGTCCGGCGATTATATTGATGGCCCCATCCCGAGCACTGGCCAGGGCTGGGGGCGCATCCTGCTTGATGATGCGCTCTTCTTTCCAGGAGACGATTGCCAGCTGATGGTCTTCGACGTCTCGCCCGGCCTGCTGCACGGCCATAGCGATACGTTTGAGATCAAGAGCAATGGCTCCTGCAAGCTCGAGATAACTCTCGTATGGACAGATTATCCATCGACGCTATCCGCATCGCAGAACATAGTCAACAACCTTGACCTTGCGCTTGTAACGCCAGATGCGGCTACCTACAAAGGCAACAACTACTCTGGCGGCGCCTCGGTTGTCGGAGGCTCCTTTGACGCGATAAACGTTGTCGAGTGCATTCAGATAAATGAGCCTATATCTGGAAACTACGAGATAGAAATAACGGGGCACAATATTCCTTACGGGCCGCAGCCCTACGCCCTGGTAATCACCGGCGCGGTAGCCAACGAGTCCCCAATTCTGTCTGATGCAAGCGTGACGCCCAGTTCCGGGAACGAAGATGACACCTTCACTTTCTCGGTCCATTACTTCGACGAGGACGGCGACACGGCGGCGGTTCATCAGCTCTATATTGCAGACCAGGTCTTTGATATGTCCCTCACAGCCGGCTCATCAGCTGACGGAACTTTTACATATCAGACTCAATTGCCCGCCGGTAATTTTCACCATCACTTCCAATTCTCAGACGGTCGAGGCGGTCTGACAAGGCTTCCGGAGACGAGCTCTTACAGTGGGCCATTAGTTGATGGCGATGCGCCGAACTCCACGTGCTCGTGCAATCAGTCCTCGGGAGACCCGATCATCGTGAACTACACGGTGTCCGATGTTGGCGGCACGGTGTACAAGACCGAGCTCTATTATCGCTATCAGGATGATGACTGGGCTTATACAGGCCTCTGGCAAGGGGGCACAACAGGATTTTTCACGTTCCACCCAGCCGATGGCGAGGGGAACTACTATTTCTATACTATCTCCAGCGATACCGCCGGCAATGTTGAGGAGCCGCCTCTCACGTTCGACACGGCGTCCGTCTATGATATCCAGGCGCCATCTTCGTCCTGCACCGGGCCGGCCTATACATCATCGCAATTCGAGCTCCCATACGCCTCAGACGACGCAGATGGCTCCGGCGTCGCTACCACCTATTTGTGGTACCGCTATGAGGGAGGCGCATGGTCAAACAGCGGCCTAAACCAAAGCGAGGCGTCTGGCTCCTTCTCCTTCACGGCCCCCTCCGGCGATGGCACATACTCATTCTATACAATCGCAGTCGATTTGGCCGGAAACCAAGAGCCGCCACCGCCCTCTCCGGACTGCGAAGTTGCCTCGGAGACAGTCGCGCCTCAGTCAACCTGCTCCGCGCCGCGTATCTCAAGACAGAGCGATATTGCAATCGACTTCACCGCATCCGACGCCCAGTCCGGCATCCAGACCGTGCATCTGTGGTACAAACTCAACCAGGGCAGCTGGACGGACACATGGCTCGCAGAGGCTGGAGATGCTGGCGCGTTTGATTACCACGTCTTGACTGGCGATGGTAGATATTACTTTTATACGATAGCAACCGACCTGGCCGGCAATGTCGAGGGTCCTCCGGGCAACCCGGACACTTTGACCATCGTCGATACGACGAGGCCAGAATCGACCTGTACGGCCCCCGCTGGGGTCTCGGCGCCCCTGATACCGGTCTCCTTCATCGCAAGTGATGCAGGAACTAGTATAAGCCAAACGACGCTATTCTGGCGTTTTGAGGACGGCGCATTCCAGGACTCAGGGCTGGTCGAGGCGGGATTAGCCGGCCAGTTCGATTTCACTACAGCATCCGGGGAGGGTCACTATTTCTTCTATACGATTTCGGAAGACCAGGCGGGTAACGTCGAGGAGGCCCCGAGTGGATTTGACTCCGAAACACACTTAGACACGCTGGCGCCCTCATCTTCATGTTCATCGCCGGCCGCCGCGGCAACCCCATTCACGATCGCCTTCGAGTCAGAGGACGCAGGCTCCGGAGTGGGCACAACAAGTCTCTTCTGGCGCCTCGGGCAAGGCGACTGGGAAGAGTGGGAAACCCCAGTCGCCGGGGAGATAGGTGGCTTTGAATTCGCACCCACACAGGGCGATGGCCTCTACGGTTTCTATAGCATTGCGACTGACCTAGCGGGCAATCAAGAGCCGGACCCCGGAACCCCAGACACGGAGACCCTATTCGATACGGTGCCGCCCAGCTCCTCCTGCATCTGCCCCCGATATGCGACTATTGCCAGCATTGCTGTCTCATTCATCGCCTCGGACGACTCGTCAGGGCTGCTCTCAACGTCAATGTGGTATCAAGTAAATGACGGCGAGTTTATCGATTCCGGGCAGCACATAGCGGGATTGGAGGGAACTTTCCACTTCATCCCTGAAGACGGCGAGGCCACATACACATTCTATACGGCTGCCGAGGACGCAGCCGGTAACCTGGAAGACCCACCCGTAGCCCCCGACGCCTCATGTGCATACGACATTACCGCGCCTCAAGCAACCTGCACCTCCCCCGATCGGGGCAACATGTCCCCAATCGTGGTGAACTTCACGGCAGAGGATGCAGTCGCGGGAGTCGCTTCCACCAGATTGCTCTTCAAATTCAATGGCGGAGATTGGGAGGATTCAGGCCTATCTATGGTGTCTGATTCCGGCCAATTCACCTTTGCGCCGACCCTCGGAGCAGGGACGTATAGCTTTGCCGCTATCGCCCTTGACTGGGCTGGCAACGAGCAGGCATGGCCGGTCAGCCCCGACTGCGAGACCGTCTTCGATGAGAATATGCCCATATCAAGCTGCTCGGCGCCTCCAACATCCAACGAGGCAACGATAGAGGTGACATTCGAGGCGAGCGGCGGAATAAGCGGTCTTCAGCTTGTCGAGCTCTGGTTCGCTTATGAGGGTGGCGTTGCCGAAGATAGTGGTCTTTCCACAACTGAGGCATCCGGGACACTCTTATTTGAGCCCCGCATGGGTAACGGCCATTACACTCTCTTCACGATTGCGACGAACAATGACGCTGTGCAAGAGGTGGCGCCTGAAACACCAGATGCCTCGATTCTTATAGACACGACTGCGCCAGTTACGACCTGCGACGCGCCCGAATACGCAACAATGGCCTCCGTCGCGATTGCCTTCACCTGTTATGACGCCTTCTCGGCCATTGATTATGTCGAGCTCCAATACAGTTTCAATCAGGGGGTGTATCACTGGCGTGAACGGGTGGACGGCGCCCCGGCGGGGACGTTTGTGTTCGATTTCCCAAGTGGTGAGGGGGTCTATGATTTCGATATCCTTGCTGCCGATGCGCTTGGCAACTGCGATGCTCCGGGTGACTCGCTCTGCAGCACAACTACATACGACGTGACGCCTCCCGACTCGTCGTGCGTCTCCCCCGCCTACTGCAGCACAGCAACCCTAGCGGTCCAATATGAAGCTTCAGATACCCACTCAGGACTTGCAGATGTGGCTCTATTCTATCAGTTCGGTGAGGCCGGGTGGGAGCTCTTCGGCTCAGTCCCCTCCAGCGATGCAGGCTCTTATGAGCTCAACATTGGAGCACAGGAGGGTGCGTGGAGCTTCTATACAACCGCCGTCGATTTGGCCGGAAATGTTGAGGCGCAGCCGCCTGAAGCTGATAGCGTAACAGTAGTTGACAGGACACCACCCGGGGTCACTCTATCGACCCTAGCATGGGCGAATCAGGCCGTGATCGATCTTGACTATGAGGCGTCGGACAGCCTTTCGGGTCTTCATCAGGTTGCGCTGTTGTATCGTTTCGACGGGGGTAGCTGGGTGGATACAGGCGTTACTTCGGCAGAGGCAACTGGCGTGCTCCCGTTTGAGTTTGCCGATGGCGAGGGGTCCTATGATTTTGCGCTTATGGCTTGGGATATGGCTCGTAACTCGAACGGCCAGCCAACCGAGCCCCATGCAAGCACAATCTACGATGCGACCCCACCCACGTCGAGCTGTCTAGCTCCCGAGTATGCGACAACGCCCACGATTTCCGTGCTATTCAGCGTCTTGGATGAGCTTTCAGGCATTATCACCACACGCCTCTTCTACCGACAGGCCGGCGGGGATTGGGCACCCCTCGAAGGGCATCTAGAAGGTGTGAGTGGCCAGTTCATTTTCGTGGCGCCCGTGGATGGTGCTTACCAGTTCTATACGGTCTCAACGGACGAAGCCGGAAACTCCGAGTCTGACAAGAACGCACAATGCGAGACAGTGGTCGATACCGAGGCGCCGGCCTCCAGCTGCGAGTGCCCGGAATACTCAAGTGGGGAGTTTGAGATAACATTCACTGCGAGCGATGCTGTGGGGGGAATAGCTAGCGTCTCGCTATATTACAGAAGTGACGGCGTCGATTGGCAAGATACAGGACTGGTTGAGAGCACAGCATCCGGGGCGTTTGTTTTTGACCCGCAGGATGGCGACGGAGTATATTCTTTTGTCACAATGGCCTCGGATATTGTCGGTAATGTGGAGTCGCTCTTAAACGATCCGGATTGTTTCATACTAGTCGATACGGTGACCCCATACTCGGCGGCGGATTGCGAATCGGTTACTAATCAGGAACCGTTTGAGGTCTCATACACCGCCTCGGATGAGACGAGCGGCGTCGCATCAGTTGAGCTTTATTACTCGAAGGATGCCGCCCCCTTCGCGACGACGGGCCTGACGTCCGACGGGACATCCGGGACGCTCCAGTTTGCCCTTGTGGAAGGTGATGGGACTTATGGGTTCTACGCGATTGCGACTGATAATGCGGGCAATGTTCAGGACTCGCCTGTTGAGGCGGACTGCACGGTATTGCTCGATACTGCGTCTCCGACATCCTCCTGTGCATCACCAGAGTCCGCTACTGAAGGCCCTATTCAGGTAACTTTCACCGCGAGCGATGCGGCTAGCGGGGTTGATCAGACGCGGCTTCTCTATCGCACTTCAAGAATAACCCCATGGCAGGACACAGGCCTTTCCTCGGCAGGTGAGTTTGGCGCGTTCGATTTCGACTTCCCTGATGGTGAGGGGCTTTATGAGTTCCAGACGGTTACTACAGATGTCGCCGGCAATGTCGAACCGGAGAGCGAAGTGCCCTGTTCATCCACAGAATATCAATCAGCCGCCTCTACGTTGTGGGTGTCATTTGACTCGCACGTCTTCGAGGCTATTCAGATTGGCGAACTTGGAACTGTTGAGCTGATCGTCCGAAATGACGGCAACGCGGACCTTGTCGTAGATACGATAGAGAGCAGCGGAGTTCCCTACTGGGTGGGTGGTCCTCAGCCGTTCACTCTTATCCCAGGCGCACAGAGAGCATTGAATCTCTTCTTCTTACCTGTAAGCGAGTTCGTCGCGTCAGGGGAGATAGTTATTAGTTCTAACGACGTGGATGCCCCAGAGAAGACTATTGCCCTGACGGGTTCTGTTATCACCGGCATCAAACCGTTCCTGACCGTCGTTACAGAGCGGCCTGAGTATCATACATCGGACAGCGTCTGGGCGCTCTATGCGCTTGGCAACTGGGGCCCGGATGTCTCAGTGGACGCGTACGTTGCGATTCGGTTCCCCGGGGATTCGCAGCTACATTTCCTGATGGACTTTTCGGACACGGCGACGCCCATTTCGCTCTTCTTGCCTCAAGGGACCTATATTCCGCCGACGACACTGCTTCAATTCCCCATAAATAGCCCGATAGCCCAAGGAGAATACGTCATGTACGCTGCTCTTTGTGAATCTGGATCCCATTTTGTGCCATTGAGCGATATTTCCGTGGCGACTTTCACATTCGAGTGATCCTATCAGGGGTATTCGACGGGCGCGGATGATATAGCGCCCACACGGAAAGATGCGACCCCGAGCACGGCACTCACACCATACCCGAGTGGGTGCCCCTGGTCTTGGTTATTCGATGTGATAGACTGAGTATTTGCGGCCGCTATAAACTTTCTGAAAGGCCTTTAGCGCGTTGGGATCGTTTTGCGGTTCCTTCATTACGAGCCAATGTGAGTCAAACTCACGGGCGAGCATTGAGACGCGCTTGACGTTCATCAAGCGATATCCGAGATTTACTTCAGAGTAGCCCTTGATATCGTGCCGTCCGCTTATGAGCTCCATTCGACGGAGCCATTCGTCCGCGTCTGAGGCTTTCATTGGGAAGCACTTCCAGTCCGCAACGATGGCCCGGCGGGTGAGCAGTCTGAAGCCGGGCATCTTGGGGGGGACAATGAACATCGCGTCGGATGGGGTGTTTGACCGTATCCAAGTGTAAAGGGCGAACGTCCTCGAGTGCTTATCCCGAAAGACATTCGACTCCCGAATTCCCTCCCATGCGACAAAGGCGACGACGGCGATAAGGACTATGAGAATCGCCTTGGGTATGCGGTCAGCATAGGGTGCGAGTCTCCCTCGCGTGGCGTTTGCCGCCAAAAGCGTTGCGAGGGTCAGAATAATCAGCGAATAAAACAGGAGGCCGTACTCCGGCCCCTTCATCGGCCTGACCAGGACAGTGGTAAAGCAGATGGCGGCGAGCACTAACCAAGCGGGGATATGTCGCGAATCACGCTCCGGCGAGAGAAGCGACGCGACGGCCCCGGCAACGGCGATGAGCGCGGCGAGCGCGACAAAGGGCGCAACTCTGAAGAGGAATAGCGCGGCGACCGGCGTAACATAGATTGCGGTTGTGAAGAGGAAACCAATCGCAAGGAGCGCAAGCATCGATATGAGAACGACGCGAGGCGGTCCGAGATCACCCCGCTCGGGTCTGCGGACCTTTAGGCCTATCAGACCGAGCATCAACATACCAAAGAACGAATAATATACGCAGCGTGACCAATCAAGCGGCATGTAATGATGAGGCGAGCGGATTGAAAGGAGTATGCTCTTGTCCTGAAGCCCGCCGCCTTCGAACATAAATTGGCAGATGGTCATCGCGGTCGGCAGGGAGAGAATCGCGAAGGGGAGCGTGATGCGCAGAATCCGCCTGAGCGAGGCGCGTTTGGGGAAGAATAGAAGGGGGCCTACCGTTGGGGGTATAATCACTAAGTAGTTGGCGTGCATCAAGGCGCTTGCCCCCAGAAGGACACCTGCAAGCAGGAATCGCTCTCGGAAGAGCATGGCGACACCAAGAAGCAATAGCGTCGTGGCTATGCTTGTGGGGAAGATGGCCTTTGGCAGCACCGGCGCGCTCAGCACCTCGTGTTTGAGGAACAACAGAATCAGGATGAGGGTTATCGTATAGGTGAAAAGGGGCCGTTCATAGAAGCGCTCGATCAAGAGCCAGACAGCCAGCGCAAAGGCAATTGAGCAAAGAAGTTGCGCCACAGTGGTCACCCAAACAATCGGGCCTAAGTAAAGAAGAGCAAGGATGAAATAGCCGAATACCGTGTGGTGATGCTCCGTTTCCCAAGTGAACCAATCGCGCCTGATGAAGTCGGGGTCCTTCATTCGCAAGCCGAACAGAAGATACTGGTTCTGGTCGGAATACGGGAAGATACAGCCGACGCCGAGCGCGAAAAGGACGGCGAGCAGGCCGACACATATTATGCGTGATCTGGTCATCCCTTTCTACCTCGCGCCGCCATATTAAGATATATGGCCCCGAATGGGTAGCCGAACTTATCCAGAACTCGAAGCAATGGGCGCGTCGCGGCAATCACGAAAGGGAAGAGGTGCAAGCCTCTCATCTTCTCTATCTTCATCCCGTCTCCGCTCAGCCAGCCCCTCAGCTGCCACCAGCCCGGCCAATTCTCGTGACCTTTGAATGGCCGCAAATGAAGGATTCTCGCCACCACGCAAGACCAATACCAGAACCTGTTCGGACACGTTACGACAAGTATGCCACCGGGCTTGAGCACTCGGACAAGCTCCCCGACGGCCCGGCTGGGTGACGTCGTGTGCTCTATCGCCTCTGAGCAGAGAACAACATCAAACGTGTTGTCGCGAAACTGCATGGTTAGGATGCTGCCGGCCGTTCGAAGCGAATGGCATTTTTGTCCCACCATCTCAAGTAACGCCGGTCCGATGTCGAGGCTCACGACATTTGCGCCTCGTTTCGCAGCCTCGGCGCTAAACCAGCCGGTTCCGCAGCCGGCGTCGAGAACGCTTGCGGAATCGAGCTCCTCGGCGGTCAACATCTCGCCGAAGACAATCTCTAGTCGCCTCTTAAGGTCGTATTCGTCCATAAGCTGGTCGAACTCGTGGGCGATGCCATTGTAGAAGCGGTCTTTATTGTGCATCGACACTGCTCGCTGATGGATTGTTGCTCTGGGCTATGACGTAAAGCGGCCGGTTGAGCTGTGAGAAGAATATCTTGCCCACATAGACGCCAACCAGCCCGAGCATCACGAGCTGGACACCACCCAGCAAGGCCACAAGCGCGATTAGCGACGTCCAGCCGGTAATGACCGCGCTATTTGTGAGCCAGACAACCAGAGCGTATGCCAGATATAAAAACGACACTATGCTGACCGCTGCCCCGACCCATATTGAGAGCCGAAGGGGCACTGTTGTGAAACTGCCAATTCCACTTGCGGCGAATGCCAACATCCGCCCGAGACCGTATTTGACCTCGCCGCCAAGCCGCTCTCCCGGTTGATACTCAACGTAGTCGGTCTCGAAGCCAAGCCAAGGGATTAGGCCACGTAGGAAAAGAACGGAGCCTGAGTGGTGCTTTATTGCCTCGACCACCTGCCTGCTCAGAAGGCGAAAATCCGCCGAGCCAGGAGGCGTCTCAATGCCAGTTAGGCGAGAGAAAATCTGATAGAAGAGGCGCGATGTTGTCCTTTTCAGGAACGAGGCGCTTGTGCTGTCTGCGCGAACGCCTTGAACAACCACTGCCCCATCTTGCCATCTTCTTATTAGCTCCGGAATCAGGCCGGGCGGGTGCTCCCCGTCGGAGTCAAGTGTGATTACCGCATCGCCGCGCGCAGCCTTGAGCCCGGCCATCAGCGCCGCCTGATGCCCGAAGTTCCGCGTAAATCGCAGGCCGCGAATGTTCTCCATCGATTGCCCGAGGGACTCTATGGCGGCCCAGCTGCCGTCCGTGCTGCCGTCATCGACTAGTAGCAGCTCAAATCGCCAGCCAGCAAGCGACTCGACAACCTTGCGCGCAACGGTCTCAAGCGCTGTCTCTTCGTTGAAGACCGGCATAACGACCGAAATCTGAACGTCTGTCATCATCTTACCATATCAATTCTCTAGTGCCCCGTGTGGGGTCAGTTTATCAACCGTCCCCCAAAGCTCGAGGCCATAACATCACACGTGCCCTAGAACTTCACGTCCGGCGCCTTCTGGGCCTCTTTCGGCGCCTCAAAATACTCGGCCTCAGAGACACCCTTTATGCGCGCGAATACGACCCCGGGGATGCCCTTGATATAAGTGTTTAACTCCCTGGCCGCCAGATTATATCGACGCCTCGCAACCGCGATCCTGTTCTCCGTGCCGGCCAGTTCGTCCTGGAGATTTAGGAAGTTCTGACTCGCCTTGAGGTCTGGATAGTTCTCGACTACAACAAGCAGTCGCCCGAGTGCCGAGGTCAGCGAGTTGTTAGCGGCGATTTTGTCCGGAATTGACTGCGCGGAACCGACCCTCGCCCTCGCCTTGGTTACTTCCGTCAGAACACCGCTTTCGTGTTTTGCATAGCCCTTGACCGTCTCTACCAGATTCGGGATCAGATCATAGCGCCGCTGAAGCTGCGTCTCGACCTGTCCCCACGCCTCGGACACGCCCTCGTCGAGTGCGACGACGTTGTTGTAGCCCCGCACAAACCATGACCCCGCCATGAGAACTAGCACTCCCAGAACGAGTACGATAATCAAGAATATCTTCAAGCCCTTCTTCATTTGAATCAACCCTCCTAAACTATAATCTACAATATGCGGATGAACATTCACTCAGCACTACCTACGCTCGGGAGGCGGCCCGAGAGAGCCACCAAATCCGCCTGTGCCGCTTCCGATGCCACCTCCAAATCCGCCACCGGAGCCCGGAAACGACCTCCGGAGCTAAAGCGGAAGAGGCCAAGCCAGTACGGTTCACGGCAAAATATCCGCCTGTAAATGGTCAAGTGAAGCAAGACTATGATGACCATAAGCGGAAACAGAATTATCCACATAACTGCCTTAGCCAACACGCTGTCACTCCCATCCGCGTTATGCCAAATACTGGAGCTTCCAGCCGACATCAGAATCACCCCGTGGGCGCCGGCCACGTGCTTGGCAACGGCTACGGTCCCAAAGAAAACGCCATCGGAGTATCCGTCTTGCTTTAGACGCGGTAAAAACTGGCTGTCGATCATTTGCCTAAGATCACGGCCGGTGAGCTTCGACCTCAGCCCATATCCCACCTCGATGTGCATCTGCCTGTCTTCTTTCGCAACGAGAATCAAGACGCCTGTGTTAAATTCCACTACCTTGCCCACGTTCCACTTCTTTGCGAGCCTAATTGAATAGGTCTTGATATCAAGCGGCGCAGAAGTCTCCACAATTGCCACGACCACCTGACAGTCGGTCTTCTTCTCAAGCTCTTCCAGTATTTCCGTGAGTAACTCTTCCCGATCAGCATCCATAACGCCAACATAGTCGTTCACGTAGCCCTTGAAAGCGGGTAACTTGGTCTTCGCAATGCCGGCAGGAACCATGAGCGCCATCGACAGACGTAGAAGAATCACGCAGAGAAATCGGCATCGCCAATGGCTCCGGACTACCACGAGCCGGACGCGCCGCCTCCGCCAAACGAGCCACCTCCAAAGCCCCCAAAGCCGCCTCCAAAGCCACCGCCGCTTCCGCCGCTGCCGCCACCAGACCAGAAGCCGCCTCTGCGACCGAGCAGCGATCCAAACAGCAACATGCCGAGGAAGCCTCGCCGGCCGAAGAACAGGATGAACAGGAGCGGAAGCAAAAGACCCCCGCAAGCGGCTCGATGCCGTGTGGTTGGTTTTTTGACTCCAGTTGACGCCCCTGAGAGAGTGACGCCGTAGATTGAGGCGATGTGCTGGGCAACGGCTGTTGTTCCGATGAGAATGCCCTCGGAGTATCGATTTTGCTTGAAATAAGGGGTGAATGCGCTGCGGATTATTCGCCCGCTCTGACCGTCAGTGAACTTAGGCTCTAGCCCATATCCCACCTCGATGCGCATTCGTCTGTCGTCTCGTGCAACCAAGACCAGCACACCGTTGTCTTTCCCCTTCTTACCAATACCCCACTTCTGAGCCAGATCGACGGAATAGGTTTCGAGATCAAGAGGCGCGGTTGATTTGATGATGGCGACGGCCACTTGGGCGCCAGTCTTCTTGTCGAGTTCCCCTAACAGGTTCGTGAGATACTTCTCATGATTGGCATCTAAAAGGCCAACGTAATCGTTCACGTAACCCTTGAAAGCGGGCAGCTCGGCCTTCGCATGGACGGCAGGGACCACGAGCGCTATCAAGAGACATAAAAGAATCCCGCAAAGAAATCTGCCTCGCCAATTCGTCATATCGGCAGGTCTCATAGCTCGTCAACAGCGATGGCGAGCTTGTCCAGCTGCGCAAGATAGCTGGCAAATATCGTATCAACAGTCTTGGCATCAGGCACTTTCATGCCCTCCTTGAGCTTCAGAATCTTAAGGAACGGGTCAGGAGAAATCTCGAAGACCTCAGCGGTTCTCTCGATGACCTCGCGCTTCCTTTCCGGCGGCTCCTGTTCCTTCAGCCGGAGCATGTGCCTGAAGATCGGGTTGAATGAAGTCAGCGAGTCCACAAGAAGCGAGGCGATGCCCTTTCTCAAGAGGCCTCGCTCAAGGTAGCCTTGCCGGACCCTGATCAACTTGCCCTTGAGCTCGTGCTCGCATTGAAGTCGAACGTTTGCCTTGTCAACCTCGAGAGTGTCGAAAAGGT
Organism: bacterium; assembly: GCA_021160245.1. Classification (GTDB taxonomy): domain Bacteria; phylum B130-G9; class B130-G9; order B130-G9; family B130-G9; genus JAGHCW01. The sequence goes on from JAGHCW010000149.1 coordinate 43,077, forward strand.
CTTCGCCATAGAGCGTGACGTGGTTCTCCTTGATATCCGTGAACTCGATGGGGAATACGTCCGCCGACCGCTTTATGTGATCGTCGCTTAAAAAAAGCGGGGCGACGATGCCCTTCTTCCGGCCCTTTGCCACCGTTTTGAGGCTGCTCTTTAGCGCGGGCTGCGAGACCTCTCCGAGTATGACCATCAAGTTGATGTTGGAGTGCTTTCGGACAAAGTCCGGGCCCGTTGCGCTGCCATAGAGAATGATTGCTCTGAGGTTCTTACCAAGCACGCCGATCATCTCCTCGCAGTAGCGAGAGAGTGTGTCCCTGACGTCCGGATTGAGGTCCGAGAGTCCCTTTAAGTCTGCCATATTAGTGCCCTCTTTATTCGCTTATTTGCGCAGCTATGCAATTCCCGTGTAAGCTACTCCCACTCGATCGTGCTGGGCGGCTTTGAGCTTATGTCATATACAACGCGATTCACACCCTTAACCTCGTTCATGATGCGGCTTGACATGCGGGCGAGGACGTCGTGCGGGAGCCGTGCCCAATCGGCGGTCATGGCATCCAAACTCTCGACAACGCGGATGGCGATTGTGTTCTCGTAAGTCCGCTCGTCGCCCATTACGCCGACGCTTTTGACGGGCAGAAGTACCGCAAACCACTGCCAAAGGTCGCTCGATAGCGATGTTCGAGACACCTCGTCCCTGACAATGGCGTCCGCCTGTCGCAGCACTTCTAATCCCTCGTCCGTGATGGGTCCCAGGATGCGAACTGCAAGGCCCGGCCCGGGGAAGGGCTGCCGCTTGAGTATCTGGTCCGGGATGCCGAGCTCTCGACCAATCAGCCTAACCTCATCCTTGAAGAGTGGCCTAAGCGGTTCGATAAGCTTCAGATTCATCCGCTCGGGAAGGCCCCAGACATTGTGGTGGCCCTTGATGAGCGCAGATGGCCCTTTTACGGAGACGCTTTCGATGACATCGGGATAAAGCGTCCCTTGCGCAAGGAAATCGCAGGAGCCAATCGATTCTGCCGCCTCCTCAAAGACCTCGATGAACAGATTGCCAATTATCTTGCGCTTCTTTTGCGGATCAGAGACTCCATAGAGCGCTTCAAGAAACCTTTCGGTCGCATCTATTACAATGAGGTTGATCCCCAGCCGGTCACCGAGCAGGAGCTTGACCTCGTCAACCTCTGCCTTTCGCAACAGGCCGTTGTCAACGAAGATCGCAACGAGATTGTCGCCTACAGCTTGCGTGAGGAGCTCCGCCACAACAGTCGAGTCGACGCCACCGGATGCTGCGCAGAGCACCTTTCCGTCGCCCACGAGTTCACGGATATATTTTGTCTGTTCCTCCACGAATGAGACGGGAGTCCAAGTCGGCTTGCATTTACAGATTTCAAAGAGGAAGTTGCGAAGCATCCCCTTCCCCTCTGGGGTATGCGCGACTTCCGGGTGGAACTGAACGCCTATTATCGGCCTGCTCAAATGCCTAATGGCGGCAAAGGGCGAGTTAGGCGTCTTGCCAATAGCCACAAAGTCAGGAGGCAGCTTGTCAACACCGTCGCCGTGGCTCATCCAGACAGGGGTCTCGCTCCCGCCGTCGTCCGGAATGTCTCTAAAAAGGCCATCCGCATCTAGAATCGACAGATCGGCGCTCCCGTATTCATGTCTCTCTGCGCGGCAAATCCGGCCCCCAAAGGCCTCCACAATAAGCTGCATCCCATAGCATATCCCGAGTATGGGTATAGAGGATTCGAGAACCCGCCTATCCAGCAGAAGCGCGTCATCGCTCGAGATGTTGGAAGGGCCGCCTGAAAGCACGATTCCCTTAACATCATCGGCCAACACCTCACTGATTTCGGTATCGAAGGGATGAACCTCAGAGTAAACGTTCTGCTCTCGTATGCGCCTCGCGATAAGCTGCGTGTACTGTGAGCCAAAATCCAGTATCACAATACGCCCGTCGGCTGTTTGATTTGGCAGAGCTTTATGAGCGCTCATAAGCCGTACCGACCCATGAGGCTACCGGCCCATCGGCATTAGAATGCAAAGCTGGCTAGTCTCCTCTTCATCCGGCTTTATGACGCAACCGGAGGTCGGTTCTGTGAATTCGAATATCGCATTGTCGGTCTCAATAGTTTTGAGAATATCCTCAAGGTAGGCCGCATTATAGTCTATCTCGAGATGATCCTCGAATCCCGGCCTAGTGCTAACGCCAAGCCCCGGCTCTTGCCCCGCGGACTCTGCCGCCGCCTCGCGTTCTTTCTGCTGCTTGGCGATCAGATCGGCTAGTCCGGCGCCCTCGAGCTCGGTTTGGACGCTATCTACCGCCTCGCCTATCTCGGGATCCTCTCCAATAAGCGTCATTAGGCCCTCTTTGAGAAAAAAGCCTATGCGGTGTGTTTTCGAATCCGAACAGACCGAAACTCGCTTCAGGACAGATAAGAGCTCCACCTTGTTGAGCTTAAGCTTGAATGACGATGACTTGGGAATCACCGCCTTGTAGTCCGGAAAATCGCTGTCTATCAAGGCCGAAACGAGAGTTATCCTATCGTTCTTGAGGATTAGTCGATGCCTGTCTATGCCCATCTGAACTGCCTGGCTATCTGTGAATAAGCGCATTAACTCATTGATGCTATTCTTCGGAATAATAGCCGGTATCACCTCGTCACCCGTGCCCTTGTGCCCAATGTCGGCCACAATATGCGATAGCCTGTGGCTATCCGTCGAAACAAAGACCGTGCCCTCCGAGGCGCCCAGCTCCATCAAACCGCCATTGAGATACTTCCTCGCGTCATTCTCGCACATCGAGGCGAATATCTTGCCAAATGCTGACTTCAAAACTGCGAAGTTGACATCGAATAGACAAGCCCCGTCATACTCCGGCATCGGCGGAAATTCCTCTGCCGGCAGTCCCACGATCTTAAAATGCGCACGGCCGGAGTCTAGCTTAAGCCAGTTGCCCTCAGTCTCTACCGTGACCGCTTCCGCCGGAAGCTGCCTCGCTATCTCAAAGAGCCTCTTGGCGTGAACTACAATTGCTCCCTCATTAGATACATCCGCGTTAACAACCTCCTGAATTGACACTGAAAGGTCTGTTGAATAAACCGTGATGCCCTTATCAGTTGCCTCCAAGAGAGTCTCAGATAGCATGGGATTGATGCTTCGCTGGCCCGCTATCCCCTGGATGTCCTGCAATCCTCGTAACAAATCCGCCGCCCGGGTCACAAATTTCATATCATCCTCCTTTGAAACAACTCAAGCGAATTAGTATCGCGCTCAACCCATGCCCTCAAACAGCACAACGGCAAATCGCCTCAAACGAAAGGGACCAAAAAACCGCTCTGCCTCAAACTTCAAACCGCCTCGCGCTCGGCGGCCTGTGACTTCTTAGCCGACTCAAAAGGAGCCGACTTGCCCTCAATACGACTTTGCGCCTCGAGGTGACCGCAACTGTCTGCCCAGTCTTTGGATTTCTCCTCTGCGCGGACTCATAATCCCTCGAAAAAAACGCCCCAAATCCTCTGAACTCGACACGCCGACCTTCAGACAATGCACAGACAACGCTTGAGAGAAACTCATCGATCATCGGCTCGATTTCATCCTCAGGCATTGGTGTTTTCGCCGCTATCGTCCTCAACAGGTCCGGCCTATTCATTTATTCACCGGCTCATCGGCCTTTTTTTGTGCCCGCACTCTGCGCAGGATTCTGCCCCAGAACGACTGCTTGAGAACGATGGCGCCGTGCGGGCATATCTCAAAACAACAATAGCATTTTATACATCTTGAATAGTCTATCCGGCAGTATTTGTCAATCATAATAGCGCCAACTGGACAAATCTCGGCGCACAGACCACAACTTGTGCAATATTCTTCTTGAACCAAGACCACACCCCTGTAGAGGCCCAGAAAAAGGTCAGTCAGATGCTCCAAAAGCGGATTGGCTCGCAGCAGTAGTCGAGGCGGAATATCGAACTTGCATGTAACGTCCGAAAGCGGCTCACCAACGACCTCTATGCGGTCCAATGGTTCGGCAAGTCCCCTTGAAATCGTTTCCTTAACCGTGTGAACACTCCCCGGACCAAGACCCGCCACATTGCAGGCGACAACGTCGAGGTTGGCGCAATTCTTCGAAGCCAACACAAGGCCCACCTCTTTCCGCTCCCCTGACGCCGGACCGTGCCCCTGCATACCAATCACGGCGTCCATTAGGACAAGCCCTTTGCCGATGCCGGAATAAAGATCAACAATCGCCTCGCAAAAAGTCTCATATCGCTTCAGCCGATGAAGCCGGCGCCTCTCCGACAGAGGCAGCGCACCGAACCAGTTCTTGACCGCGCCGGTGAAGACGGTCTGGACGTGTGTTTTCATCTTTGGTAGCGAGACAATCAGCTCGGATTCAAGCAAGAGCCGCGAGACTAGGACCTTTGTTATTTTCTTTCCACCGGGAATGGGAATCTCCTTGTACCCTTTGCTCGAGAGCGTGACAATCTTGGTCCCCTCCTCAAGACACATCGCCTCGTAGCCGGAGCTTCTGAAGCACTCGTCAGTAATGGAGAGCGGGCCGGGCGAATCTGATACCGTGGGCGTCGCGCCAAGGGCTTTCAGATGCCTGATTACTGCCCTTGTGAACTCAATATGGGTATTTGCCGGAATCTCTTCCGTGCCGCCCGAGAGGTGGTTGATCTTGACCAGAACATCTTTGCCCCGGTAGAGGTTTTTGGCATTCGGTTCAGCTAGATCAAACGACTCCGCAATTGCCGGAGATAGTTCCCCTTGATCGTAGTTTCGGCATCTAACAATCGAGACTCTGTTGTCAATCATCTCTCGCTCATCGCTTGAGTTTTCTCTGGATCAGAAAGAGCAACGCTGAGAGCACAATCAGAGCGCCAAGAAGAAAGAATATCAACACTGAAGGATGCTGCCTCGAGAAATGCTGAATATATGCAATCGCTGCTCGCACATAGAGCGAGACCGAGCCCGGAACCTCATTGATTCCGCTAATGTATGTTTGATAGGCGCCATAATAGTCGAGCTGCTCCTCGTATTGCTTAGCGACACTGATGATATGTCTGACCATACCAGAGCTCTCAAAATGGGTCCGAATGGCAATGAACGCGACGACCGCAAGAAGTAATATGAAACAAAACAGCGCGGCGCTTAGGAGGCGCCACTTCCGATCTGCCCAAATGGGTCGCCGCGACTCCGGCGCCTTGATTATGGGCGGGCGCTGAGTCTTGACTGGAACGGGCGTAGGGCTCTCCTCATCAGGAACACCCTCCGTCTGCTCAATACTCCGCTCCATGTGCTCCAGTATCTCGGTGCTCTTCCTGAACCGTTTGCTCGGCTTCTTCGCCATTGCCTTCAGAATCATGTAACTGATCCACGGCGGCAGCTCCGGTCGAAGCCGCTTCGGAGATTCCGGAGGCTTTCTCAGATGAGCCATGATGAGTGCGACTGATGTCTCCCCGGTGAATGGCAGCTTCCCGGTGAACATCTCGTACATCACAACACCCAGCGAATAGATGTCCGATCTTGCGTCAACAGTCTTGCCACTAACCTGCTCCGGCGACATGTAGTCGGGCGTTCCGAGTATCATCCCAGTGTGCGAAATCGATCTGCCTCCGAGATGTCTCGCCAACCCGAAATCGACTATCTTGACGCCCAGATTCTTAGTGATAAGTATGTTCTGCGGTTTAATGTCACGATGCACAACACCAACTTGATGAGCAGCATCCAGGCCGAGGCAGACCTGTGAGATGATCGTTTTGGCTTTCTGAATATCGAACTGGCCCTCGTTCCTGATCATTTGCTTTAAGCTCTGACCCTCCACAAACTCCATCACAATCACGCATGAGCCGGCGAGCTCCAAGACGTCAAAGGGGCGTATCACGTTGGGATGGGCGACTCGCTTCGCAATCTTGAGCTCCCCTAGGAACCTCGCATGAACTCCCTCTTCGCTCATAATCGCCGGATTCAGGACCTTGAGGGCAACTGAACGTTTCGCCTCGAGGTCCTGGGCCCGGAATACCCGACCGAAGCCGCCTTTGCCAACCTCAGAGATGATCTCGTAACGGTCAGCGACCTTCGCGCCGCTTTCGAACGAAGGAAGCTTGTCTATTCTCGTGGGCTCATCGTCCCCTGCTAGGAGACAGCCACAGCTCGGGCAATTAGCAATCGCATCTTCGATCACATTTCCGCATTCTGGACACTGTATCATCATCAAGGCCTCTACATCGCCAAATTATGGAATCCCGAAACAGAGAATAGACTCTTAATTGCACGTCTCGCAACCCCTGCAAATCTTTCGAGAATGCGAGCCAATTCTCTGCAGTCATTTCCGGCCTTCACAATCGGAATGCTATCTGATATTCTGCTGCCTTTGGTCAGTCTATTACAGGTTTACGGTTTAACAGCAAATGATTTAAGGAGAGCCGAGACATGTTGGCAATACCAGCGAAATCGACCACTATATACATCGCGGCGCTTTGGATAGTGCTGCTTGTTCTAGGAGGCGCAGTCGCATCGGGGCGGGAGAGCATTGAGCTAGAGGTCGTAGCCGGTAGCTATGACATATCAAGCAATGTTCACCGCCTGGATGTGATTCACATGGAGGGATTCAAGACGATAGGCGCCCCGGGCTCGCCGAAGCTGCCTCGAGAGGTCCTGGACGTTGCGCTACCGCCGGACGTGGACTGGGATAGCATTAGCGTTACGACGACGGATGTTGAAAAGTCCCTACTGGACGGGAATTATGACATTGCCCCGGCGCCTCCGATAGCCGCCTGGCCAGAGGGTGGCGAGAAGATCGTCTCATGGGGCGACGCCACTCTCATCGAGGACGGTAAGGACATGGCTATCTACCGCAAGGACGCTCATTTCCCGGCCGATAGTGTGCGGATAGAGGCTCTCTCACAGATGAGAAAGTGGAAGTTTGTCAGGATTGAGTTCACGCCTGTTGCGTATAATCCGATGAGGCGCTCATTGTTGCTGACGACGAGCGCTCGCATCATCGTGGACTACGATCGTGGCGGAGAGTCCGAATCTCTTGAGCTTCTTAAGGACACTGTCATGGACGATCTGGCCGAGAGCCGTTTTGTCAACTTCGACGAGGCCAGAAAGTGGTATTCCCCCAGTTGGAGCCTTTCCTCGCGCTTCGGGCCCGGCATTCCATCATACGATTACGTGATCATCACCACAAACGCCATTGAGGCAGGAAGCAGCAAGCTCTCAAGTTTTGTGACGCACAAGAGCTCGCAGGGCTTCAGCAACGTCGTTGTTATCACTGAAGATGAGTATTCTGGCCTAACCGGACAGGCGCCAAACGGGACCGCGGAGAAGATGCGGCAATGGCTCATTAACAACTACTCTTATGGAATCGAGTATGTGCTGTTCATTGGTGACCCTGATCCTGCCAGCGGCGACGTCCCAATGAAGATGTGCTGGCCCAGGTGGGACGAGGCATCTTACAGGGAATCCCCGACCGACTATTTTTATGCCGACTTGACCGGCAACTGGAACAAGGACGGTGATTCATACTTTGGCGAATATGGTGACGACACGGGCACCGGTGGAGTTGATCTGACCGCTGAGGTTTATGTGGGCCGAATCCCCGTTTACGGCGGCGATTACACGACGCTGGACAACATCTTACAGAAGACGATGGACTATCAAAACGCCACGGGAGGTTTGGCGTGGCGTGACAAGATACTGCTGCCAGAGAGCTTCTCCGATTCGACCACGGACGGCGCTTATCTTGGCGAGAGCATCATGGACGACTATCTGACGGCAGCCAGCTTCTCGTCATACAAGCTGTACCAACAGGGCGCCTGCGGGGCCAATTCTACTTTCAGTAGCGACGAGGAGCTCGTGACCAATGCGACCTGGAATCATTGGAAACAGACGGCAAACGCCTACGGGCTAGTTACATGGTGGGGCCACGGCAGCCAATCTAGCGCCTCAATTGGATACAGTGGGCAATGGTGCGGGACACTGCTTACCGCCTCCAATTGCCCCACCCTCGATGACACCAAGCCGGCCATCGTCTATCTATGCAGCTGCTTGAATGGGTATCCAGAGAACAGCGGCAACCTCGCCTTCGCCCTGCTTAAGTCCGGAGCGATCGCAGCGGTCGGCGCATCGCGCGTCTCTTGGTATGGCGTCGGTTGGAACGCGCCTACGAGCGGTTTGACAAACGCAGACCTCGGCTATCAGATGGACAAGAAGATGGCGCAGAACTCATATCCGGTTGGCAAGGCGCTTGCGATTGCCAAATCAACTCTAGACCCCTCAACCTACGGCGAGCTCTATATGAATGCCTTTGACTTCAACGTCTATGGCGATCCCCAAGTTCATTACGCTCAGGCTGGCAGCGGCAACCAGTATCCCGTGCTCTCAGGTGGGGATGTCGATCCAGATTACGGCAAATCAAGCACAACGTTTACGTTCTCCGTGCATTACGACGACGCAGACAGCGACAGCCCTTCGGTCAAGCAGGTCTATATCGATGGCGCCCCTCACGACATGAGCGGCAGCGGAGCAGACTCCACATATACGTATGCAACAAGCGCTCTCGCCGCAGGCAGCCACAATTACTACTTCTATTTTGAGGACGGCAATGGCGGCTCAGACCGCGACCCGGACTCTGGGACGCATTCAGGGCCTGCAGTCGATGACACAGCTCCCTCCTCGAGCTGCAGCAGCCCGACTTATAGCAATAGCACGAGCATCGACGTTGACTTCGACGCGTCGGATGCCGGGGGCTCCGGTCTCAAGCAGACCAAGTTGTACTACAAATATGAGTCGGGATCGTGGGGGTATCACTCTATTAAGACCGGCGCCAGCGGAACGTTCAGCTTCACAGCGTCACTCGGCAGTGGAACATACTACTTCCAGACCGTGGCAGAGGACAACGCCGGGAACTTTGAGTCTGCAGCTTCTGGCAGCGGGGATGATTCCACCATCTACGATGCGACCGATCCCTCCTCGAGCTGCAGCAGCCCGACTTATAGCAATAGCACGAGCATCGACGTTGACTTCACAGCCTCGGATACAGGGGGCTCCGGTCTCAAGCAGACCAAGTTGTACTACAAATATGAGTCGGGATCGTGGGGGTATCACTCTACTAAGACCGGCGCCAGCGGAACGTTCAGCTTCACGGCGGCGGACGGCGAGGGAATGTACTACTTCCAGACCGTGGCAGAGGACAACGCCGGAAACACGGAGGCCGGACCATCAGGCGACGGCGACGACTCCACCATCTACGATGGGACAGTCCCCTACTCCAGCTGCTCAAGTTCCTCTTATACCAATAATTCAGCCATCACGGTTAGCTTCAATGCCGCTGACAGCGGCGGCAGCGGGTTGTTCCAGACGAAGCTCTACTACAAGTATGAATCCGATTCATGGACATATCACTCAACTAGGACCACATCGAGCGGAACATTCAGCTTCACAGCATCAGATGGTGAGGGCACATACTACTTCCAGACGATAGCTGAGGACCTTGCCGGAAACACGGAGGCCGGACCTGCTGGCAGCGGGGACGATGCCACTTTCTATGACATCACTGCCCCCTCCTCCAGCTGCACAAGTCCAACGTACGGCGGCGCATCTGGCATACCCGTCTCATTCAATGCGTCCGACCCATCAGGAAGCGGAGTAAGCCAGACCGAGCTTTACTACAAGCTCGGCGCCGGCTCGTGGGCCCACTATGCGAATGAGAACGGAACCAGCGGCTCGTTCAACTTCGTGCCATCTGATGGCGAGGGGACATATTACTTCCAGACCGTCGCGGAGGACAACGCCGGCAACAAAGAGGCCGATCCCTCCGGAAACGGCGATGACTCGACTATATATGACGAGGAAGCCCCGTCTTCAAGCTGCACCAGCCCTCAATACAGCACCGTGCCGGAAATCAGTGTGGACTTTATCGCCTCCGATACCGGCGCAAGCGGTCTTAAGACCACGGAGCTCTGGTACAGCAGAGATGGCGGCTCATGGACACTTTTCGACTCTGAAACTGGCGCCGCGGGGACGTTCAATTTCGTCGCGCCATCTGGCGAGGGCGTCTATAATCTCCAGACGATAGCCGAAGATAACGCCGGCAACCGTGAGTCCGGCCCTTCAGGCGAAGGAGACGACTCCACAACCTACGATGCAACCGCGCCTCAGTCAGCAGGCGCCAGCCCGGAATTCGCCAATACTTCGCCGATTGCCGTGAACTTCGATTCGTCTGATGAGGTATCAGGCGTATCAGAAATCTGCCTCTTCTACCGATTTGAGGGCGGAACCTGGCAATCATACGAGTGCACATCGGCCACAGTCGGCTCATTCGATTTCGAGCCATCTGACGGCGATGGCATCTATGAGTTTTACACGATAGCGACGGATAACACGGGCAACGTTGAGGCGGACCCGGTAGATGTGGATGATTCCACCGAATACGACACGATTGCCCCTCAGTCATCCTGCACCAGCCCGACGTGTGCCAACGCCTCTCCGATCGCCGTTGACTTCACAGCCAGTGACAGCCCGTCGTCTGGAGTGGCTGAGACCCGCCTCTTCTATAGATTCAATGGCGGCGATTGGACCGACAGCGAATTGACCGAGACCGGAACGTCTGGCAGTATCGACTTCGAGCCATCAAACGGCGAGGGCGAGTACGAGTTCTACACAATCGCGACCGATAACGCCGGCAACGTTGAGGCGGCGCCGGGGGAGGCGGACGATTCGACTGAATACGATACGACCTCGCCACAGAGCAGCTGCTCATCACCGACGTACTCGAACTCCAACGACATTGCCGTAACCTACAACGCCTCAGACTCAGGCTCCGGTATCTCATCTGTGAATTTGTGCTACAAATTCGGAGCGGGTGGAAGTTGGACCTTTACCAACCTATTTGATATCGCCACCAGTGGGCAGCTGGATTTTGTCGCCTCGGACGGCGATGGCGCTTACTACTTCTATACAGTTGCCGAGGATTTGGCCAACAACTTCGAGGCAAACCCCTCCGGCGATGGCGACACATCGACAATAATCGATACTGCGCCTCCTGCGAGCAGCTGCGGCAGCCCGGAGTTTGCGAACTCATCGCCGATCGCGGTGAGCTTCACAGCCAACGACAGTTCTTCTTCCGGCATCGCCTCAGTTGCCCTTTGGTATAGCATCAACGGTGGTGGTTGGACCGACAGCGGCCTTTTTGACACTGGCACAGATGGCGCATTCGATTTCATACCGTTGGATGGTGACGGCGAATACGAGTTTTACACAATCGCGACCGATAACGCCGGAAACGTTGAGGCTGCGCCTGGGGCAGCGGACGATTCGACCGGATACGACACAGTCGCGCCTCAGTCATCCTGCCAAAGCCCGGAGTTTGCGAACTCATCCCCAATCGCGGTGAGCTTCACAGCCAACGACAGTTCTTCTTCCGGCATCGCCTCAGTTGCCCTTTGGTATAGCATCAACGGTGGTGGTTGGACCGACAGCGGCCTTTTTGA
>JAGHCW010000215.1 GCA_021160245.1 bacterium
AGAAACAACCTTAGCCCTGCCACAATGCCGATTTAACCCAGTACCTCCCGCATTAGCCTGAAATACTAAAATCCCAATGCCAAGAGACTCTTATCACCGATCGGTCCGCAATGTCAATCGGGTTTTGGGGATATGGGGGCGTCGTTTGACGTGAAGGGGAGAGGTGAGTGCCGCGCACATGACGCCATTCGCGTCGTACCCTCTTCAACGGGCTTTGAGAATCGATGCCGGTCTCAAATCACTTACGACGATCGCGTTGCGACCACGATGTCGCTCAACACGGAATGTTTTTTGCTTTTACTGGCCGATGAGAGCGCGCGACTATTGTAGCAGCCCGCATACCGCAGGCCAGCCTCAGAGAGCATCCTCTTTAGCTCCGGTACCGTGTAGCAGCGGATCACCTCGTCCGCATTATAGTCCGGCTCAGATTTGGGGACGATTATCGTGCCATCCCGGCGGATTATCATCGCCCTTGCGCGGTACGTGCTTGACTCCGCCTCGAACCAGCGTTCAGAGAGCTCCCAGCCATCCTTCACCTCGCTCCAGCTCTTAATGTGCTCAGTCGCACGGGCCGGGGAGATGAACATGATGAAGACCTTTCCGCCAGGAACAAGAGCACTGCGAATAGCGCCAAGTATCTGCTGGTTCTCATCCTCTTTGAAGAAGCCGAAACTCCCGCTTAGGACCGTGCAGAGCTCGAACTCGGAATCATACTCAATCTCTCGCATGTCGCCGACCAAAAACGTCGCGTCCAGCCCCGCATCTTGGTGCTTCTTCTTGGCGTATTCCACGAGGGAAGGCGCGATGTCGATGCCGGTCACTTCATAGCCCTTTGCCGCAAAGAGCTTAGCCTGGTCGCCGCCGCCACAGGCTAGATCGAGTACCCTAGCCGGCGGCCGAAGCTCACAGACCTTCTCAATGAACTTCACAAGCTGTTCATCCCACTTGGCAATTCCCGGTATTTTGTGGCGGAGTTCGATCCGAAAATAGTATGCCCAAAACTCATTCCATGACTTCTCTACCGTTTCTAGCATTAACAAAATACTCCTTTGAGCTTGCGAGATTAATTTGAACGATAACACGGATAACGCGCCAACCACAAAATAGAAGCAAACAATTACGCAGTGTATTAGGAGCGGTCTGGAGAGTCCATCAGACACTCAATCCCAAACATTCATATTGCCGATTGCCAGATCATGTGGAGTTAGGATATACAATTAGCATTCGCAATCTTTGATTCGTGGCTTCGGAAGTAACGACGTCGCGACCTAACTATGGAGCTAGTTGACATTGAGAATCGCGCTTATAGACATCCCGAGTGATCGGCAGAATCTCATCTTCAAGGACTGGGCCGGGGGTTATGGGACTAGCTTCTCGGTCGGGCGTTCGCTTAGGGCCAGGTTCCTTCAAAGGGCTAAGAAAAGTGGCATAAAGCTTCCGCTTCCTCTTTTTGGCTACTTGGCGGCTATCCTCAGGAACTCTGGGCACGATGTCTCCTTCTATCACGACCGGCTGCCGGATACCGCGGACCTCGCCATCATCCACTCATCAATAGTCGATGTCTATAATGAGCTGGAATTGGCAGATAGGCTTCGTGATCGGATTGATGGGCGAGTCGGATTTATTGGCCCATTCTCTGCGACGATGCCGGACATCTACCTTGAGCACGCTGACTTCGTCGTTCGTGGTGAGCCAGAGCGGTTTGCATATCAGATCGAGCAATACAAGGAGCTCTCTGGCGTAATTGACTCCGAGCCTATTGAGGACCTGAACTCGCTACCATTTCCGGATTGGTCTATATTCCCGCGCGAGAGTTATTCCTATTATCCGAACATCAGGTCGAGGCCATTTCTGCCGATACTCTCCAGCCGTGGGTGTCCGTATAAATGCAACTATTGTGGTTACCGAGTGGTCTATAAGTGGCGTGCGCGGACTGCTGAGAACACGGCCGATGAGATAGAGAGGAACGTCAGGGAGTATGGGACAAGAGGTCTTCTTTTCAGAGATCCGCTCTTCACATTCGAGAAGAAACGCCCTCGCCAGATGGCGGAGGAGATATTGAAAAGGGGCCTGGAAGTCCGCTGGGGATGCGAGACTCATCTCGATCATCTTGATGAGGGACTGCTCGATTTAATGTATCAGGCGGGACTGCGCTCCATCAACGTCGGCATTGAGACGGCGAATCCTGAGAACCTGGTCGGCACCGGCAGGAAGTCCATCAAGGCGGATAAACAGCTTCGGCTTATCCGGCATTGCGACAAGCTCGGAATTAGGGTAACGGCCTTCTACATTCTGGGATTGCCCAACGCGACCGCGGCCGACATGAAAGAGACGGCGAGATATGCCCGCCAGCTAAACACCCACGTCGCCTCATTCAACATCATAACGCCCTTCCCCGGAACGCCCTTCTATGACGAGGTTAAGGAGCAAGTATTCGAGTCGGATTGGACGAAGTTCACTTCCTACACCCCCGTTATGTCCCACCAACATGTCTCGCCCGATGAGCTGGAGAGAATAAAAGAGCAAGCGTTCGTTCGTTTCTACTTCAGACCAGCCTACATCCTGAAGTTCCTAAAGCGAATGCTCTTCTGGAAATAAAGGGTAGACCGGTATCCAGTCGCACTGCGCAGCCGCGCTGAGCCGTTTTCGTTGGATTGCTTTACAGGGCTTTCGGCCCTGAGTATCTTTATGGTTTGTGGTTCACGTGTCAAACGGCCATGACATAATGAGAGGCATCCGTGGCTATGCAGGCAGTTGAGAAGGCTTTTGGCAAGCGAATCCGCGAGTATCTTGCCGAGCTTCTCAAGCTCTCGCGCCAACCCGAGGCAAGCGGTGAACTAAGCTATCGGCCCATCTTCCAGCGATTTCTAGAATCGGCCTCAAAAACTCTTCAAGTGGATGCAAGGGCGGCTTTCATAGCTGAGCCGAGGCGCAAGGCGTTTGGTGTCCCGGACTTCAAGGTTTTAAGAGGGCATTCCCAGGTCGGGTACATCGAGACAAAAGGACTGGGCGCAAACCTTGATGCGGTCATGCGAACCGACCAGCTGGAGCGTTACCTACAGCTACCGAACCTGATGCTTACCAACTATCTCGAGTTCCGCCTCATTCAGGATGGCGCCGAGACACAGAGCGTCACGCTTTGCCCCCTTTCGGATCTCGAATCTAAAGCGGCAATCGAACAATCGGCAGCGGAGTCGCTTCGAGCCCTTATGGCGGCATTTCTGGCGAAGATTCTGCCCGGCGTCGGAACGTCGGAGGACCTCGCGGAGCAGATGGCATGGCGCACCCACTTGATGCGCGATGCTATTCTGAAGTCCCGAGATGATCGGGGCCTATTCACCGACGAGCTCCGACGGCTGTTCGACGCTTTTAAGTTGGTCTTGGTACACGACCTATCTCCAGAGCAATTCGCGGATATGTATGCCCAGACAGTCGCATACGGTCTCTTCGCCGCAAGGCATCAATCTGTTCAGCCGGGTCGATTGGACACGCTCACAAATGGTTTTTCACTCTCAAGCGCTGCGCGCCTCGTGCCCAAAGCAAATCCCCTACTTAGAAACCTATTCAAGCACCTCTCGGACGAGGACATGCTGAATCCAACGTGGATGTGGCGCGCCTCGGACTTGGCCGACCTGCTTGGCGCCTCTGATATGCGGAAGATAGCTGAAGATATGGCAAAAAAAGTCGGCAAAGAAGACCCTATCATCCATTTTTACGAGATATTTTTGGGTAAATACGATCCCAAGATCAGAGAGATACGAGGCGTTTATTACACACCGGAGCCGGTCGTCTCGTATATAGTGCGCTCCGTTGATTCTCTTCTCAAAGAGAAGTTCGAAAGGCCAGATGGCCTTGCCGACAAATCGGTCATGATACTCGATCCGGCGGTCGGAACTGGCACTTTTCTCACGGGTGTGATCAAGCACCTTTATGG
>JAGHCW010000061.1 GCA_021160245.1 bacterium
AGATTGAACATGCCGGCCGCGGCATTCTCGAAGAGCGATTCCATCGAATCGCCGCTCGCGATGATGCCGACATCTGCCGTCGTGTCGAATATCTTAAATCGATTCATAAAAAATCACCACAGAGACACAGAGAACACAGAGAGAAAATGGGGAATCACAGACTAGCCCTCTTACGCATCAGCTTGGGCGCCAGATCGCGATGCCTGGAGTTTTCTATACTCGTCGATTGAGCGGCCTGGCTCGCCGTCAGCAATTATCCTACCCTCGTGCAACAGAATAGCCCTGCTACAAAACTCCTCAATCGTAGCCACGTTGTGAGAGACAAGGACTATCGTTCTTTGTCGCCGCTGCATATCTCGTATTCGCTCCAGGCATTTCCTCTGGAAACGCTCGTCCCCAACCGCGAGTATCTCGTCAATTAAAAAGACGTCCGCCTCAACGTTTATCGCAACGGCAAAGCCGAGTCGCACCAGCATTCCACTTGAGTAGGTCTTGATCGGGGCATTGATGTAGTCGCCGAGCTCCGAGAAATCGATTATCTCGCCAAGTCTCTCCCGCGCCTCCTTTCTGGATAGGCCCAATATCGACGCGTTCATGAAAATATTCTTGCGGCCGGATATCTCCATCGAGAATCCAGAACCGAGCTCAAGAAGTGTGGCTATCCTCCCACGAACGTCGATTGTTCCCGTGTCTGGGAGGAGTATCTTGCAGAGGAGTTTCAGGAGCGTGCTCTTGCCGGAACCATTCTCCCCAATAATCCCAACCGTCTCGCCTCGTCTAATGGACAGGGACACATCGCGAAGCGCCCAAACGTCGCGATGCCTGTCAGCTTTGCCCTTCAGCAGGTTGATGATGAGATACTTGATGTTCTCGCTCTTCTCATAATAGACGCGATATTTCTTTGAGGCGCCTCGAATCAGGATTGCGTTCGATGTCGGATCAACGCCAAGTTTGGCGCTAGTATCTTCAATTGCTGGCATTATCTTCATCTTGGGACACTTCTATGTTTTCTCATACAACCTCCGCAAATCTTGGGCTCGATCTGGAGAAGAGCATCCAGCCAATGGACGCAGAGCCAAGCGCATAGATGAGCACAAGCGCGATCGTAAGCGGCGGCGGCAGCGTGTTATCCAAGAGTATCGCTCTGTAGAATGAGACATAAGCGGTCATGGGGTTGAAGCGGATTACTATTGCCACAAGCTTGCTCAGCAGAACAGACGGCAGCTCGAGCGACATCACCCGGCTGAGCTGATAGACGATTGGGGTCAACCAGAACCAGACGATGAGCAGCACCTCCAATAGGTGCTTGACGTCCCTAAAATGAACGGTGCTGGCGGAGAACAAAAGAGCGAGGCCTCCAACGAAAACGGCTTGTATCAGCGCAACCGCCGGCAGAAGCAATGCCCATAGCCCAGGCCAACATCCAAAACAAGGAAGCGCCAGAATGAGGATCACGAGCGTCATAAAGAACTCCACGAGGCACGCGACCATTGCGGACAGTGGTATGATGGCCCTGGGCATATAGACCTTGCGGACGAGATTTGGGTTGTTGACGATCGATGGAGCCGCGCCCATGAGCGAATTTGATAGGAATATCCACGGCAAGAAACCGCACATGAAAAAGAGCGGAAAGTTCTTCACTGTGGTGCCGATGACGTACCGAAAGACGAGTGTATAGATAATCAACATCAGGAAGGGGCTCAACAGCGACCAGAATATCCCAATCACGGAGCCCTTGTACTTGACCTCGAGGTCGCGCACGACAAGATTGAAGAGTATCTCCCTCCTCGCGACCAATTCTCTAAGCGATCCGAGATTTGATGCTCTCAATTTCTAAAAAAAACTCCATCGGCAGGCGCCGTCTTCCCCGCGCCTCTATTGAGGGTGTATCCTGTTGGTTACGCGGCATCGAATAGCACATTTTGGCCTTCAAGTCAAAGGCAGGGTTGTGCAGGTTTGGTAGTTGGTGGCATTATTGGATTGCTGGTCATGTTGGTAGGATTCAGGGATTGCCGAGGGAAATATACTAGTATCTCTATAAAAACACTTGACAGATTACGACTCAGGAATTATAGTATCAACAGCAGTAGTTAAGTGAACTTAAACTAAAACGCAGAAGGAGGACTGAAGATGGCAATTGTCAAATGGGAACCACTGAAAGACCTGATGACATTCCAAGACAGAATGAACCGCCTCTTTGAGGACGCCTTTCAACGGAAGACTGAGTTGTCCCCCATCGAGAGGGGTGACTGGGCGCCAGTCGTTGATATTTTTGAGACCAAAGGCGCGATCGAGCTCAGGGCGGAGCTGCCGGGCATGACCCCGAAGGACGTCAGCATTTCCCTTGAGAACGACGTCCTGACACTGTCCGGCGAGCGGAAGATGAACAGCCAGGTCAAAAGCGAGAACTTCCACAGGATCGAGAGAAGCTATGGCAGCTTTGTAAGGTCATTTGCACTTCCCCAGAGAGTGCAGAAGGACAAGATCAAGGCCAAGTTCGAGCAAGGCGTGCTACACATCATACTTCCGAAGGCGGAGAATGCTGAGCCAAGGCAGATTGAGATAAACATTCAAGGCGATGAAAGCCCCCAATAGAGAAGTGAGGCAGACATTGTCGATCGCAGCCTGACCTGACTTTTCGACTTGTTCAGCCCAAGTTGACAACGAGAGCATTTCTGTTAGGTTATCGTTTGTTAATAAAGAAGAGGGCTTAAAATGGGCAAGTTTGAAGAGTCTATGGTCAGGCTCGAGGAGATCGTCAATCTAATGGAGTCTGGCGAGCAGGCGCTTGACGAGACGCTACGGCTTTTCAAAGAGGGGATGCGGCTTTCTGAGCTCTGCTCAGCCACTCTTTCGGATGCGCAGCGCAAAGTCGAGATGCTGGTCAAGAAGGCCGATGGCTCCTACGACAAAGCTCCTCTAGAGAAAGAGATGGCCGAGGAGAAGCGAGCCTCCGACTTGGGCTAGCAGATTCAGCCGGCGGCATTCTGCCGTCGGTCATATTTTGTTTTCGAACACTTTCTTCAGGTCTCCCCTGAGAGAAGAGCATCAAGCGTGGGCATGAAGATACGAGATCGACTCGAGCGCGAGAGGAGAGTAGTAAACGACTGGCTTGGGGACTGTCTCCCGGAGCCTGAGGAGCTCTCTCGTCCTGTTTTCGATGCCATGAGCTATAGCCTGCTCGCCGGTGGCAAGCGATTAAGGCCGATTCTGATGGTCTCAACGTCGCGGCTTTTTCGGGATGGCGTGAGCCCGCTTCTTAGGAATTTCGCATGCGGAATGGAGTGCATCCACACCTATTCACTGATCCACGATGATCTACCTTCAATGGATGACGACGATCTCAGGCGAGGGCGGCCAACGTCGCACAAGGTTTTTGGCGAGGCGATTGCGATACTCGCGGGAGACGCTCTCCTAACACTGGCTTTTGAGCTGATGTCCCGCCCCGCGTTGGGCGATGAGAAAAGGCAGCTAAAAGCCCTGAACTCAATCGCAGTCTATGCTGGAAGCCTCGGAATGGTTGGCGGTCAAATCGCCGATATCCGCGAGGCGCAGGATGATGATATGGCCGAGTCGATTCGATTCATCCACAAGCGGAAGACAGGCGCGCTTATCCGGGCGAGCGTGGAGGCCGGGGCAGTACTCGCCGGCGCCTCGGACGAAGAGTGCGAGACGTTGTCTGAGTTTGGAGGTAAGATCGGTTTCGCCTTCCAGATCGTGGATGATCTGCTGGAGCACTTAGGTGACAGCGACGTATTGGGCAAAAATACTGACAGCGACGCAAGAAACCAGAGGCTTACATATCCCGGTGTGATGGGCGTTGAGCGGGCGAAAGACGAGTCGCGAGACCTGATATGTGATGCGATTTCGCTGCTTGAGCCTTATGGTAAGGATGGAGAAATGCTGAAAGGTATTGCACGTTATTTTGTGGAGCGTGTGAGCTAGACGAGTACACAGAATTGGAACTTGATCGGTGGTTCTGGACAACAACTACGGCAAATTCAAGTTCTTGGGCAAGGTCAACAGCCCCAGAGAACTGAAGGGTCTCAGCATTGCTGACCTGAAGGTGGTCTGCAAGGAGGCGCGGGAGAGGATAATAGAGGTTGTCTCCGAAAATGGGGGGCACCTGTCATCAAATCTCGGCGCGGTCGAGCTCACTGTAGCCTTGCATTACGTCTTTGACGCGCCTCGCGACAAGATAGTCTGGGACGTTGGTCATCAGACCTACACTCACAAGCTTCTCACAGGTCGAGCAGGTGAGTTTCATCGAATACGTAAGGAGGGGGGCTTAAGCGGCTTCCCAAAGCGCTCGGAAAGCGAGTATGACGTCTTCGACACAGGGCACAGCAGCACGTCTATCTCCGCCGCCGTTGGTTTCTCCGAGTCGCGTGATATTAAAGGCGAGCACCACAAGGTTATCGCGGTGATAGGCGATGGCTCAATGACCGCCGGACTGGCGTTTGAGGGGCTTAATCAGGCCGGACATCTGCACAAGGACATGATCATCGTCCTCAATGACAACGAGATGTCCATCGCAAAGAACATCGGCGCGCTCTCGAAGTACCTGAACAGGATCATCACAGGGGCTCTCTACACGACGCTGAAAGACAAGATCTACAACCTAGCCAAATCCATGCAGGATATGGGTGAACAGGCGATCAGGCTGACGAGGCGCCTCGAAGAGGGAATTAAGCACGTAATCGTACCTGGCATCCTGTTCGAGGAGCTCGGCCTGAAATACTTTGGCCCGGTCGATGGACATAGTCTGCCAGAACTGATCGAGACTTTTCGCCGCATCCGCAACTATGAATTCCCAGTGATCGTCCACGTTGTAACGAAGAAGGGCAAGGGCTATGTGCCGGCAGAGGTGCGGTCTTCCGAGTTCCATAGCGCCGCGAAGTTTGATGTGAGATCCGGCACGCCTTCCTCGCCGAAGAAACGCTCATTTACCTCGGTGTTCGGTGAGACAATGCTGCGCCTCGCGGAGAAGGACGAGCGGATTATTGCCATCACGGCCGCGATGCCTCAGGGCACGGGCCTCGAGAAGTTCTCGGAGCGATTCCCAGAGAGGTTTTACGACGTCGGGATAGCCGAGCAGCATTCTCTTGTTTTCGCGGGTGTGCTTGGCGTGTGTGGTTTCAAGCCCGTGGCTGCGATTTACTCCACGTTCATTCAAAGGGCTTATGACCAAGTGTTTCACGACATCTGTCTTCAGAACTCAGACGTTGTGATCGCGCTTGACCGGGCTGGCATCGTGGGAGATGACGGCCCTACCCACAATGGCGTGTACGACATATCGATTCTTCGCACAATGCCAAATATGGTGGTGATGGTCCCCAGAGATGAGAATCAGCTTCAGCATTTGCTGGCCACCGCTATTGAAATTGAAGGTCCGGTATCTCTTCGCTATCCAAGGGGCGCCGGCGACTCAGTTGCGCTTGATGACGAGCCGCAAGCGATTGAGGTCGGCAAAGCCGAAATTCTGCGCGAGGGCGGCGATGTGGCGTTGTTCGCAATCGGTAATATGGTCCATCCTGCTCTTTATGCGGCGGAGCTATTATCTAAGAGCGAGGGGATTGACGCGGCAGTCATAGACGCTAGGTTTGTGAAGCCGCTCGATGCGGATGTTCTAATGCATTTTGCCCGAACGGTCGGCGCGATTCTGACGGTTGAGGAAAATGCTTTGGCTGGAGGTTTTGGCTCGGCAGTGCTTGAGGCATTAAGCGAGCATGGTGTTTCGGAGGTTATGGTCCAGCGCATTGGCATAGGTGACTTCTTCGTAGAACATGGCTCGGCCGCTTCCGTTAGGGCGAGGCTGGGTCTTGACGCTGAGGGGATAGCCAGATCAACAGTAGAGCTGCTCAAAAAGTGCAAGCGTCAGGCGAAAAAGTAAGAATCGATAGGCTTATCGTTGAGCGAGGTCTAGCGAGCAGCCGTCAGAAGGCGCTCTCGCTTTTGATGGCGGGCCATGTGATTGTTGACGGTCGTCTAATCGAGAAACCCGGCGTGCGTGTCGTTAAGAGCAGCGAAATAGACATCCGAATCCCGCGCTTCGGCTTTGTTGGGCGAGGCGGCGAGAAGCTTAGGGCAGCGATTGAGCATTTTGGCGTTGATGTCCAGGGCAAGGTCTGTATTGACATCGGCGCATCAACCGGCGGCTTCACTGAGTGTCTCCTCAAACGTGGCGCAAGGCTCGTTTATGCAGTCGATGTGGGCTACGGCCAGCTGGCATATAAGCTCCGAGACAGACCTGACGTGATATGTATGGAGCGAACGAATGCTCGCTATTTGGAGAGCGATCAGATTGGTCATGTCCCTGAACTTGCGACGATTGACGTCTCGTTCATCTCACTGCGGCTCATCCTTCCGAAGGCTTTCGAATTACTTAGCGACAGTGGGGAAGTCATAGCCCTAATCAAGCCACAGTTTGAGGTCGGCAAAGGGAAAGTTGGGAAAGGCGGCATCGTCAAGGACCCGTGCCTTCATCGATCTGTCCTGAAGGATGTGGTCAATTTCTCCAATGAAATAGGTTTTCATGTCAATGGTATTGTCCCTTCATGCCTTCGAGGCGCGAAGGGAAATTATGAATATCTGATGTCTGCTCGGAAACAGGCCGGAGAGTCGCGCCTCGATTTTTCAAAGGAGATCGAGATTGCAATCTCTTCGGTATTGAGTAACGAGGTAACCTGATGTTCAGCAAGATCGCTATAATTGCTAAGGCTCATGCGCCCAATATCGACGTTATAGTCAATCAGGCCTGCAAGTGGCTTCTAGCAAAAGGCATTGAGGTCAATGTTGAAGAGCAATTCGGATATGATGTTGACGCCCAAGTAGGCCGCAAGCCGACAAAGGAGCTCTTGAGCGGTTCCGAGATGGCCATCGTGTTTGGAGGCGATGGCACGCTAATAGCCATTGCGCAGAACGCAGTCAAGTTCTCAGTCCCGATTCTTGGAGTCAACGCCGGCAGCCTAGGGTTCCTGACAGATATTACGCTGGACGAGCTTTACGATGCTCTGGCCGAGATACTCGACGGCAAGTTCAAGCTCGATGAGCGAATCGCGCTCAGGGGCCAGATCATAAGTCCGAATATGCAGCGCAGGAAGCTGCTTGCGGTTAATGACTTCGTGATCAACAAGTCCTCGATCGCCAGGATGATTGAGATCAGAACCTACATTAACGACGTCTTTGTCACCAAGTACCGAGGCGATGGCCTGATCATATCCACGCCGACGGGCTCGACGGCTTACTCCCTTGCGGCCGGTGGCCCTGTGCTCCACCCCGGCTCAGGCGTCATCGTGCTTTCGCCTATCTGTCCTCACACACTGACAGTGCGCCCGATCGTTGTCCCGGATGACGTAACCGTTAAGGTAAGGCTTTACAGCAAAGGCCAGGAGGTTAACCTCACTATAGATGGCCAGGAGGCAATACATCTTCTGGACGGCGACGAGCTGGTCGTCCGTAAGGCTCGCAAGAGATTCAAGCTGATTCAGAGCTTGAGAACGGATTACTACGAGATACTCCGCAAGAAACTCTTCTGGGGAAGGAATATTGGCCAGGAATAAGCCATCGGGTTTTGCCGATTCGATCTCCGTTCTTCATCCCAGAGAGGGCCAAACAATTCGGGGAACAAATGTCGAAGTAGTCGGCTGGGTAGCGGGCGCGCCTCATGAGGCGGGTTCAGCCCGAATGGTCTTCAGGGTCAACGGAAAGTTCTATTCCTCCTTGGACGTTCTGGCTCATGGCCGCACACCGTTCAAAACGCATATTCCGTTAAAGGCTGGCCCCAATGAGATTCAGCTCGAGCTGCTCATCGGAGCTCGACTTGTTGACCGGAAGGCGCTCGCTGTGAATGCCCAGGGTCAGGGAGAGGAGATCACCTACGGATCGCTCTATAAGAACAGCTGGGCCATCCTGATCGGAATAGACAATTGCCCAGCCGCACAGCCACTTAAATATGCTGTGAAGGATGCCCGGGCAATTCGGGAGTTTCTGGTAAATGAGACCCATTTCGATGAGGATCGGATATTCATGCTTCTCAATGAAGAAGCCACGAAAAGGGGCATATTGGAGCTGATGAATGACTTCCTCGGCGCCAATCCAGCGCTCACACCCGACGACCGGGTTCTAGTCTTCTTTGCGGGGCACGGGCAGCGGCGGAAGATAAGGAAAGGTCGAAGAAAGAGCGACTATCGTGGCTATCTGATTCCTTTTGATGGCAATCTCGAGAAACTCCACAGCAGCTGCATATCGATGGAGGAAATAAACGAGGCGGCGAGCGTAATCTGCGCCAAGCACACGCTCTTTGTCTTGGATTGTTGCTTCAGTGGTATGGCCGGGCTTCGTCCGCGAGCCTGCATCATCCCAAGACCCCTAGATAAGGCGTTGGCCGATCCGTGCGTCAGGATAATCACGGCCGGCAAGTCCGACGAAGAGGTATTCGAAGGAAGGACCAGCTGGGGCGGCAACAGCCTGTTCACCAAGTACTTTCTGAAGGGCCTTCAGGGATTCGCGGACAAGGACGGCGACAACATAATCACATCTGACGATGTGTATCAATTCGTCCGCGAGCGAGTCACGCACGAGTCGCGCAACCGGCAGACGCCTCAAGCGCGGCATCTGTCTGAGTACGGTGAGGGGCAGTTCGTCTTCTTCGTCAAGCAGCAGCAAGGTTCACTAGGCAAAATAGAGGACTACATGGGTGCGAAGGCAGTCGCACAAGAGCAGTGGGCAGCAGCTCGAGAGCCGGTTGACGCTGCCTCGATTCCAACTGAGAACGGGATCGGCGAGTTTGCTAGAATAGCCTCCGCTCACTTCATTATGGGCTCCAAGGAGTCAATGGATGAGACTCCCCACATCGTCTCGCTTGATTCCTTCGAGATCGATGTTACACCGATAACGAACGGTCAATACAAACATTTCTTGGAAGCCACAGCCTACGATGGCAGGGCCGAGGCGGACGAAAACTACCTCAGAGATTGGCTCTCTGGGACATTCCCGGCGGGCGAGGAGAACTATCCCATAACTTGGGTCTCATGGTTCAACGCGGTTGCGTTCTGCAAGTGGCGCGGATTTCGCCTTCCGACAGAGGCGGAGTGGGAGATGGCTTGCAGAGGCGGTCTCAGAGATAAGGTGTATCCCTTTGGGGACCATCTGCCTGATGAGTTCGCAAAGGGATTGAACACGAGAAAACGAAAGATGTCTGTCAAAATTACGCCTCCAAATGGCTTCGGTCTGTTTGACTTGATCGGCAGCGTGTCACAGTGGTGCAGTGACTACTATGGCAAGACCTACTACCAGCAATGCCCGGAACACAATCCTAAGGGACCGGACAACCGCCAATTCCGCGTCGTTAGAGGTGGGTCGTTCTTGGCAGGCCCCAGGCTGCTCCGGTGTGCGGCACGACTCTTTTCAGACCCCGGCTCAACCAGCAAGACGATCGGTTTCAGATGCGCAAGGTAGGTAATCTATATCCAGCAACAGAGTGAGGTTTTAATGCATAATTTTCTTGATGCGCTTAAGGGTGGCGTCCTGGTCTGCGATGGCGCAATGGGCACAATGCTCTACGACAAGGGCGTCTATGTCAACAGGTCGTTCGATGAGCTAAATATCTCCGCGCCCCAGTTGATTGAGGCCGTCCACCGCGAGTACTTAAAGGCCGGCGCGATGATCCTCGAGACAAACACTTACGGCGCGAATCGACATCGGCTCTCTCCCTTTGCTCTCGGTGATCAGACAAAGGAGATCAATGCTAAGGGTGTTGCTATCGCCAGAAAAGTCGCTCGGAATGAGGCTTATGTGGCCGGCTCGGTCGGGCGCCTCAAGAGCACGGTGCTTTTTAAGGACAGACTCACATCCGACGACATCAAGGCGATATATGCGGAGCAGATCGACGC
>JAGHCW010000123.1 GCA_021160245.1 bacterium
GAGCAAGAGCCTCAGTCGTCTGGCTTTTCAGTAATTCATCGGCAAACCTGATGGCCTTTAGAACCAGCTCATCAAGAAGCGCCTCATCGCATTTGGTCGATTCATCACGGAGCTTCTCGGCGTATTCTTTGATGATCTCGGGCTGATTCTCGCCGAGAGCCGCCACGAGGTTGCATAAGGTCGCAAAATCAATCCTTCCAGGCTGGCTTGGAGCAGGAGAGTAGAGAGTCAGGAACTCGTAGGTGTGCCTCTCCCCAGGCGCTCGGGCATCGGCGTCCTCGGCGTAATAGTCAGCTGCCACCTCGAACGCGTCGCTCACGTAGCTGGGCATCTTCATTATATCGAGCCGCTTTGCCTGTTTGGGCTTGCGGAAGAGAATTAAGTGCAGCGAATCCCGCGTCCCGTAGCGCAACCACAAAGTCGGATCGATTGCAGCTCCCTTGGATTTGCTTATCTTCTTGCCCTCCGCGTCCAGAAAGAGCTCATAGACCATTGTTAGAGGAGGACGTTTGCCGAAGACCTTTGAGATGATGCGCTTCCCAAGATCCACAGACTCAATCAGGTCCTTGCCATGTATTTCATAGTCAACATCAAGCGCAAACCACCTTGCTGGCCAATCGACCTTCCAGGGCAGCTTGCCCCCGCCATTTAGATAGGATGACGTCCCGTTGTTGCCGCAGCCTCTGACCTCGCCGAATTCCCCATCGCAAACATAATCGACCGTCTGCGCCTCGATGTCCGCCGAAAGCACCCGCGTTGTATAGAGCTTGCCACATTGCTCGCAACGCACGAAGAACGGGAACCACCTTGCCCCCACCTCTTCCGACAGCGTCGGAACGATAATGCTCTTAAGCAGCGACTCGTTCCGCAACGCCATGTCAATGACCGGGTTGAATCTGCCCTTGCGATACTCCTCGGAAGAGAGAACGAAATCGCATTCCACGCCCACATCGTCAATCATGTCAACTAGTAGCTTGCGCATGTGGTCGGCATAGCTTTTGCAGCAATCGAAAGGGTCTGGAATGTCACAAACCGGACGGCCAAGATAATCTGAAAGCCACGCTGGAAAGCCCCCGGGGACCTTTCTTAGGCCATCCAGATCGTCCAGAAAGGAGATGATCTTAGGCTTGTAGCCCAGGTCCCTGACCGCAAGAGCCACGAAACCGGTCCGGACTATTTCGCCGTATGTCCCAATATGAGGCGGACCAGACGGGCCGAAGCCGGTCTGAAGTACAACGTCCTTTCGGTCGCCAGCAAGGGTGACGATTCGTTTTGCCTCCTTTTGAGGCCAGAGTGTCTGAGATGACATTATTTCATTCCATTTGAGGTGATATATGGTCTTCCTATTCGGAGGATGATGCTACGCAGGTCATGCTGGAAGTTCAAGGTTACAGTCGTCAGGAGCTTCCGTAATCCTGGATTCGAAGTCGCGGCCTTCCAGCTACAGCAACCTGCGGTAGAGCTCTATGTAGTCCCGGCTTGAGCGGTTCCACGAGCTATCGTATTCCAGCGCATTGCGAACCAACTTCTTCCAGCGATTCTTATCCTTAAAGAGGTTCAGCGCTCGCTTGACTGTCTCCGTCAGGGCCCCGGCGGTGTACTCAGTGAACAAAAAGCCTGTGCCTCGGCGGGTCGCTGGGTCAAACTCCGTTACCGTGTCTGAAAGGCCACCAGTATTGCGAACTAGCGGAACCGTGCCGTAACGCATACTGATAAGCTGGCCCAGCCCGCACGGCTCATAGCGCGATGGCATAAGGAATATGTCGGAGCCGGCATATATCCGCTGGGCCATCGAGGCGTCATAGAGGATGTTGATGCCGACTTTCCCGGCGAGGCGCTTTTTGAGGTCGCCGAAGATGCGGTGATATTCATCATCCCCGGTGCCGAGAATCACGAATTGGATGCCGAGCTCGACCAGTTGCTCAATACACTCGGAGAGTATGTCGAGGCCTTTCTGCGCGGCGAGCCTCGTGATCATGCCGATTATTGGCACACCTGGCGAGTATTTAAGGCCATTTTCCGCGGCCAGCGCGATCTTGCAGTCCCTTTTCCCATCGGTGTTGCGCACGCCATAGTGCGCCGGAATCGCCTCGTCTGTGGCCGGGTCCCACTTCTCCGGATCGATGCCGTTCGGGATGCCAAAGAGAGACTCTTTGCGTTCATAGAGT
Organism: bacterium; assembly: GCA_021160245.1. Classification (GTDB taxonomy): domain Bacteria; phylum B130-G9; class B130-G9; order B130-G9; family B130-G9; genus JAGHCW01. The sequence goes on from JAGHCW010000123.1 coordinate 2,169, forward strand.
ATCTCTTCAAGGCCAAAGCCGAACTCGGACGTCTGAATCTCTTGGCTGTACTTGTGGCTGACTGTGCTAACCGCGTCGCTGAATAGGATGCCGCCCTTTATGAAGCTGACTTTGCCCCAGAACTCGAGGCCGTCAATGACGAAAAGGTCCGGTGAGAGCCCGAGCTCGGCAAGGACATCCTTCTTGAAAAGCCCCTGATATGCGATGTTGTGGATTGTGAAAAGAGTCTTGGCTTTCGACAAAAAACCACCTCTTTTGGCTATCTCCTTCAGATATATCGGAACAAGGCCCGTCTGCCAATCGTTGCAGTGCAGGATGTCCGCCTCAAAGCCAATCGCCTCAAGCGCAGCAAGCACGGCTTTTGCAAAGAAACCGAAGCGGAGAGCGTTGTCCTTGTAATCGCCGTTTGGAGTCCCGTAGAGCTCATCCCGATCATAAAATGCCGGCGCCTCAATAAAGAACGTCTTAACGCCGGGGATATGCTCGCTTACGAAGAGGCGGTGTTTATTAGGCTTGCCGCCGAACTTCACTGTCACTTTTGTTCCAGTGTCCTTCAGGCCGAACTTGTCGTCATCGATGGTGATGTACTTGGGCATGATGACAATCACGTCGTGCCCATTGCGGGCAAGGTATTTGGGCAACGCGCCTGCTACATCGGCAAGGCCCCCCGTCTTTGCGAAGGGGAATACTTCGGACGATATCAGCGCGATCTTCAGTTTCTCTATCATTTATGTTCTCCTAATCAACAACCATGTGGTCTCTAGACTTTGGCGAAACTTCAGCTTCAGTGCGTGAATATCGAAACAACGCTAAGAGGCCGTTGTTCCATTCTCAGCGATTGCGATAGCGAGATTGTCAGCTGCGTCTGTCGGGCGCTAATCTCTCTTCCTTTGCTGCATCATAAGCTCTTGAAGGCTAGGCCCCTCTGCCTTCAATTTGCTGGGGTCGAACAGGTCATCGGAAAGGCCCGAGTTCAACTTGATATTCTTGGTTATCATCTTGCTCTGAAGCTTGCCATCGACCGACACCTCGGTCAGGTATGGCCACTCAAAGCCGCCACGAATCGCACGGAAGTCTGATGAGTGCATAACCACATTGCCGTCCGGCGAGCTATAAGAGCCCTTGAGCATGCGGTAGCTCTTTGTGTCTATCCACAGCTTCTCAAATGGCATCTTGCCATCCGCCGGCGCCTTTGTGCCTTTGGATTCAATCACGAAGGCGTCTCTACCCGAGATAGTCTCCTTGCCCGTGAGCGCAAGATCACCACCAACCATGTCCGTCCAGTGCATCTGCGCGCTGAAGGCCTTCGACTCCTCCTTATTCAGCCGATGCTTGCCGGCAAACGGGCTGACCATCCACATATCTTTACCATCAGAGAGCACAATGGTTGTCATTGCGGGCATGTCCGATCCCGGCCGACCGGCGCCTGTCATTCGCGTCTCCGCGCGAAATCTATTGCCCTTGTGCATCATTTTGATGGTTGCCTTCTGCCTAGCGTTCTTGCCAGGAAAGACCATCTCTTGGTCCATAGTCATGTCCTTGAATGAAGAGAGGAACTTCTCGTGCGCGGCTTTCGCCTTCTTGAAGATCCCCTCCGCAGTCTCTGAACTTGCATTCTGACTGGCGGTTAGAGCCAGAAAAAAACAGATGAATAGGCTTAAATACATGGAATTGGTCCGGCTCATGGCTCGCGACTCCTTTTCGATGAATAGATGTTATTGGACAGCTGTATAGTGATGTACGGAACTTACCAAATACAGATCTCAGTTTCCAATAGGATCATAATGAGCCGTATTCGCGTCAGGTCGCTCTGGTTTACTGAGCTCCGTCAAATGTCGGTTGACTGGTTGATTGATTGAACCACCAACAGCCTACTGCAACTCCTTCCCTCCCGTTTTCGTCGAGGGGAAACTCCTCGTTGACAGAGGAGTGGGCGCTAATATATAGTCCGCTGTAATTGAGTTTACGGAATTCACTATTTTTTGCCAGGAGGAGCGTTATATGTTCGAGCGCAGAGCTATTTATTTGTTGACGCTTGTGTTGGCTTTCTCAGCTTTTGGGACGGCCTTTGCTGATGATTTATTGGTTGGAAAGCTGGCTACCCCGGTTCTCGAGGGGCGCGTTTTGCCTGAAGGCATGAGAATCGAGTTGAGTTTTGATGATGTGCAAGCCGCATTCGAGTATCTTATCGAGAGAGACACAACGCCCGAGTTTTCGAGCGGGATTGGCCTGCCTTATCGCAATTCCAGCACCTCACGCCATATATATTGGGACAATGGCATAACAGAGGAAATGCAGACGCTCTATTATCGTGTCAAGGCCTTGCCGTCCGTGCAAGACATCTCCCATGAGGAGAGCGAGTATTCGAATACTATCACGTTGACACCGATAAACCCGGCTCCTGAGAAGGACGTTCACGTTCTGATTAACCCCGCGTCGCTGGACTTCCAGACCTTCGTATTCCACAGGGATTTGGTTGTCAAGAATGAGTCGGCAAAGCCGTTGAAGATCTCGCTTTGGCCAAACAAGCATTGTCTAGGCCTTTCGACCTATGGCTTTTGGCTGGACCCATGGCGTTCTAAGATTGTTGAGGTCGGACTAGACCGGTCGGAAGTTGAACCCGGCCTGCACGATGATTTCGCAGTTATGTTCTTGTCGAATGCTGAGACAGTTGGACCGGCGGGTGTCGCAGACGGCCAGATAGACATTGAGGCGGAGGTTGCCGGCCCGGTGAAGGTTGCCGACATAGGTCCTTACTTCCTACTAGATGAGACCCCGAATGGGAATGGCCTGATCGAAAGCTGGGAGCATGTCAACTGTCAACTCAAGCTCACAAATACAGACAAAAATGTTGAGTCGCTGAATCTTACAGTTAGAATCCTTCCGACAAGGTATGTGGCCTCAGCGTCGCCGACCGTGGTTCATGTCAACAACCTGTCTCCGCTTGCGAGCACTTTCGTTCCGTTCTCATTTACTTCTACTCCACCCTCTTTCGATTGCGATTCATCGGAGGGCCCCGTATTCGATGCTGAGTTCCTTGTCTTGATCAACGACACTCGCGGCTACTCCTGGGAGCAGGTCGTCAAGGTGGGCGTGCTTGCGCCTCTTCAGGTTGCAGTGATGGATTTTGAGGTTGATGACGACGATCAGGGCGTTTCGGCGACGGTTCCGCACACTCACAACAAGATGATAGAGTGCGGCGAGATAATCGAGGGTCGGATAACATTCATCAGCAATTACGACCTCCACGAGGTTTCATTGACGCTGAGAGATGACAAGGGGTTTGAGTATCTTCCAGCAGGCGACAATTTCTCCTACGAGAGCGTAGCGAATTTGCGGTTCATCCCAATGTGTGGGGAGGTTACACCTGACAGAGATTTTGAGTTCAGGGCGCTTTCCTATGACGCGTCGCCAATTGTCTTTACGCTTGATGTGAGCGCCAGCATCGCTCCGGATGTCGCTTACACAAGTCGGCTATATCATCCTGTTGAGTTCCAACGCAACTTCTTGGCCAACGGTCCTTGTGGCCCGGACGTAACGATTACAACCACGAATTCCGGACCGCGGAGCAGCGTTCATGATGGGTTTCAGATTCACGCCAATCTCAGGAATCTTGGCCTGGTGGACACGGTAGTGGACCTCTATGTAGGCGCAATTTATAGAGGCGATGTTTACTATTTCTCATCGGGGTCATTGTTGCCTCAGGCCGGCATTGCCCCGTTTGATTCAGGCGTATATCTAACGAGGAAGTTCTCGGGGCCAAGTCGCGTGCCGGTGTTTTCAATTGACGATGTCTCGTATCTTAACCGAGGGGAGATCATCTTCGTTGCGGTTCTCCAAGTGCCTGGTCTGCCGCTTGTTGATAGATGGGCGTGGTATTCGATGGACTGGGATACGGTAAACGTAGATTACTAGCAATTCGCATCTTGCAGAGTCGAGAGCGGTTGGGGTCCCGGCCATGAGCAATGTGACTCGGGGCCGGATGCACAGTATGTTCAAGAGGGCTTCCGAAGGGCTGATCAGATGCTGGCTAATGTTTTATGAGCGCTCAATACTGAGCGGCAGGTCTTTACTTGACGCCATATTCCCCCATCGTCAGTTGATCGGCTTGCGATAACGACATGCCTAGGACAATCAAGGATTTTGAGCGACCGATAATTGAGCTTGAGGATGCGATAGACGAGTTGACGAGGGCGAAAGATCCCCGCTACGCGTCCCGTATCAAGGCTCTGAAGAAGAAACTTCGGAAGCTCTATGATGAGACATTCTCGAACCTCACCGCCTGGCAAAGGGTCGATCTGGCCCGACACCCGGACAGGCCGTACATGCTGGATTACGTCGCTCAGATAACGACAGATTTCGTGGAACTGCACGGGGATAGGTTTTTCCGTGATGATCCGGCGATTGTCGTGGGTCTTGGGATATTCAAAGGTCGGGATGTCGTGATAGTTGGGCACCAGAAGGGCAGAGATGTTAAGGCGAGAATTCACCGCAACTTCGGCATGCCTCATCCGGAGGGGTACAGAAAGGCTCTGAGAGCGATGAAGCTTGCAGAGAAGTTCAAGAAACCCGTAATCTCTATCGTGGATACGCCAGCGGCTTACCCGGGGATAGGGGCAGAGGAACGCGGTCAAGCAGAGGCAATTGCTCGGAACATTTACGAGATGTCGAGGCTGAGGACACCCATCGTCGTCGTCGTAACAGGCGAGGGTGGAAGCGGCGGCGCTCTTGGTTTGGGCGTGGGTGACAGAGTGATGATGCAGGAGAATAGCATATATTCTGTGATTCCGCCCGAGGGGTGCGCGGCGATACTGTTTAGAGACGGCAAACGCGGTCCCGAGGCGGCCGAGGCGCTCAAGATAACTGCCAAGGACCTATTGGGTCTTGGGATAATCGATGACATAATTGAGGAGCCTCCGGGAGGGGCTCACAGAGACCCTGTTGCAGCAGCTTCTGTGCTTTCCGAGAAGTTGGATGCAACGCTTGACACTATCTGCAAGATGACCCTTGATGACCTGCTGGAAGCGAGATTCCGGAAGTTCAGAGCAATGGGGCGCTATATAGATAAGAGCACTGAGAAAAGCCCTTGACTTGGATTGGGTGTGGCGTGCAGAATGCCATACGTGATCTATGAGATTAAGGATCTATTATGGAATCAATCTGAAAGGAGTCTCCGAGAGATGAAGCGCATCGCTCTAAGTATAGTGTTATTATATGTTCTGGCAGCATCGCTCAGTCTGATGTCTTGCCATTCAAAGGAAGTGGGTACCGATCCAGATGACACTCGCCCGAGAGTACTTGGGGTTGACATTAAGCAGGGAGAATTCATTCTCAATCCGCCCTACGTTCTTCAGAAAAGTCGCTTCGAGGATATAACGATTGAAGTAGCGGTTTACGATCCTCAAGCTACGCCCAACGATCCCCAAGGGAGTGGGGAGATATTGAGGGTCCAGGGGGCGTTCGAGGACCCCGACTTCGGCAATCCTGAGTATGAGGAGAGAGTCACGAATTTTTGGGGCAGTTTCCCGGGTTGGGAGAACACGATTGGTTCGATTAAGGCCCTTTTGACAAGGGATGAGTACCTCGCAGGTGAGGTCTTTTATGGCCTGGGCTTCGAGGGCGAATTATTGGATTCGGGTCCGGGCATGAATAACGCATTCCCAGATAGGATAGCCGGCGACGGCATATATACGATCAAGAAGAATTCCAGGCTCGATCCTAGGACGAAATCCCACGCGACACGTCCGTGGCATTTCTACTTCTGGGCGACGGACAACGAAGGGCACTCCTCGATTCCCTATCGCTTTGATATATTGATTACGGAATAGATAATTCTAGCAAGGAAGGCTCTTCCCTCTTGCGTGGCCTTGACCTGACGGCTTTCAAGAGTCGCACACGCCCGTTGCTGGGGTGTTCGTCGTTATTTGCAGGGAACTGGGCTGGAGGCGGCGACTGGCATAATTATCCAGCGGAATCTTGGATAGACGGGTTGGCAGAGGTCATAATGCAGGCCTTTGTTATACCGAATAGGCCTTGATCCTGTGCAGACCTTTACCCACGGGCCCATCGAAACATCATATTCTTGGAAGGACCGATCTCGAATCGTAAACATCCCCTATGTTGAAAGCAGACACCAACTGCAATACTATTTTTCGTGACATGATCTTCTGATCTATGGGTTCTCTTGTCAGAAACGGATAAGGTGGGCGCTTGAGGATGGCGGCATTTTACGACGATAACACGATTGAAGAGATCAGGAGCCGGGCCGATATAATTGAAGTCCTGTCGCAGTATCTCACACTAAAACGCTCCGGCAGCAACTTCAAAGGGCTCTGTCCATTCCACAAGGAGAAGACCCCGTCGTTCATGGTCAGCCCTGAGCGTCAGATATACAAGTGCTTCGGCTGTGGAGAGGGTGGCAATGTCTTTACTTTTTTGATGAAGATTGACGGACTCACGTTCGGGGAGGCCGTTCGGACACTCGGCAAGAGGTATGGCGTGGAGCTGAGATCGAGCGGCTCAACGGCAGATAGGGAGAGCGTTCGGAAGCGTGAGCGGCTGTTTGAAATCAATAGGAGGATCTCAGCCTATTTCCAGCGGACTCTAGCCGATGTCTCAACTGGCGTGCCCGGTCTTGAGTACTTGCTGGCAAGAGGCGTTAGCGATGAGGCGATCAGGAAGTTCGAAATCGGCTATGCGCCGGAAGGCTGGGACAATCTGCTCGTCAAATTCGGCAAAAATGAGAGGGATAGAGAAGCTCTGCTTGAACTGGGTCTGATAATCAAGAAGCCGCGAGGGGGTTTTTACGACCGGTTCAGGAGGCGCATAATGTTCCCGATTGTGGATATTGCGGGGAACGTTCGCGGCTTTGGCGGGCGAATACTGCCCTCCGTATCCGATGACAAAGAGGGGGGAGCGGAACCGAAGTATTTGAACTCACCCGAGACCCCGCTTTACCATAAGGGGAGATTGCTTTACGGCCTGAACGTTGCGCGGGAGGCGATTCGGGGGGAGGGCTTTGTGGCGCTTGTGGAGGGCTACATGGATGTGATCGGGTTATTCGACGCGGGCATCAGAAATGTGGTCGCATCTTTGGGCACGGCCCTGACGCCTCAGCAATGCAGACTTATCAAGCGCTACACAGAGCATCCTGTCGTGTTTTTTGATTCGGACGGAGCTGGGACAACTGCCTCGTTGCGCAGTTTTGAGGTCTTCAGCAACGAGGGTTTAAGCCCTCGAGCCCTTAGAATTGAGGAGGATAAGGACCCGGATGATTACGTCAGGCGGGTTGGGGCAGACGAGGCGAGGAAGTCGCTCGCATCAGCAAGCCCATACCCTGAGTTTCTGATCAAAGAGACGATCAAGAGGCACAATCCCACCAGCATAGATGGCAAGCTCAAGGTCATGAAGGAGGTTCTGCCGCATCTTGCTAAGCTGGAAACACAAGTCGAGATCGACCACTATACGGAGATGCTTGCTGAGTCGCTTAGTATCGATGCGACGGCCGTATTTCACGAGCTTTACAAGCTGCGTCGTGGTGGGAAGGTCAAGGGAGAGATAACTGGGCCGAGCTCTTTGGAGTTTTGGGGTGATGAGTGTGGCTTGTTGAGGCTAGTCCTTCTAGATGGAGACATGCTGCATCAGGCCTCGGAGGTTGTGGACTTGGAGTTGATAACCAGTTCGTTCTTGCGAGATGCTTTGAACTTCTGCTTCTTTTCTCACAGGGAGGGGAGGACTCCGGACCTATCGGCACTCTTAGACCATGTTGATTCTGACGAGAAGAGAGAGCTCCTGACGAAACTTGCTTTCTGCAAGGTGAGCGAAGTGGATAAGAGAAAGTTCTCGACACTTCTGGATCGGTTGAGGCGTCGTTCGACCGCGAACCAGGCGCGGGATGTTCACAAGCGTTGTTTGGCGGCCATCTCCAGTGATGGCGCTCAGGACAAGGACTCGCTCGAGCTTTGGACAGAGTTTATGAGGCTCAAGAAAACAGCGGTATTGAAGTAGGAGATAGGTCAGTTTGGATTTGGATAGGGCTCTTATGCGACTGCTGGACGCAACGACAGCAGAGGTTTACACGAAGGATGAGCTTCGCCAGAAGCTCGAGAAATCAGCCAAGACAGGAAAGCCCCTGAGGGTCAAATTGGGCGTCGATCCGACTGCCCCGGACATCCATCTCGGGCACGCCGTGGTCTTGCGGAAGATGCGCGCCTTCCAAGATTTGGGCCACATTGGCGTTCTGATTATTGGCGATTATACAGCTAGGGTTGGTGATCCGACCGGAAGGAGCAAGACGCGACCGCAGCTGAGCGATGACGAGATCGAGGCCAATGCTAAGACCTACAAAGAGCAGGTCTTCAGGATACTCGACCCCGAACGAACCGAGATCGTATGCAACGGTGACTGGTTCAAGGAGCTCGCCTTCTCCGATGTGATAAGGCTCGCCTCGCGTTTTACGATCGCCCGTCTTCTTGAGCGGGATGACTTCACGATACGGTTGGGAAAGAACCTGCCCATCAGCCTTCACGAAATACTGTATCCCGTTATGCAGGCCTACGATTCTGTGATGGTCAAAGCGGACGTTGAACTTGGCGCAACGGAGCAGACCTTTAATATACTCATGGGCCGGCAATTACAGGACCAAATGGGGCAAGAACGACAGATAGGGCTGCTTGCTCCGATACTAACGGGCATTTGCGGCTCAGTGCGAATGTCCAAGAGCATTGGCAATTATATTGGCATCATGGAAAAACCTAGCGATATGTTCGGCAAGACAATGTCGATTAAGGACGAGTTGATAGGAGAATACCTGCGACTGGCAACGGATTTTGAGGCCAGCCATATCGAACGGTTAGAGCGTGCTCTTGCGGATCAAAGCAAGAACCCAAGAGACATTAAGTTCGAGGTGGCAAAGAGGATAGTCGCCATATATCACGGGGATGAGGCCGCCGATGAGGCCGCCTCGGAATTTGAGCGAGTTTTCAGCAGGGGAATGGCCCCGAGCGAGATGCCGGTGATGACGCTCCATGAGCAACACATCACCGACGGGCGCGTCTGGATAGCGAATTTGCTCAAAATCGCCGGAGTCGCGACATCCAACTCCAGCGCGCTTGGGCTTGTGCGCCAAGGAGCAGTCTCCTTGGATGGAAAGCAGGTCACATTGGACCACGCCGACGTCAAGGTCGCCTCAGGTATGGTGTTGAAGGTCGGTAAGCACAGATTCTTCAACATTCAGCTCGAACGGTAGGAAAACACACAGAAAACGGAGATGGTTGTGGAGAAAGAGAATATACAGGATGGGAGCCCGAAGGGGACAGATCAACCAACAAGAAGCAGAAGAAGGCCCAGCCGACGACGCAGGTCACCCGGGAGCCAGCAACGGCAGTCCTCCGGCGACCAGCAGCGGCAGTCCTCTGGAGATCAGCAACGGCACTCCTCTGGAGACCAACGACGTCAGTCCTCCGGCGGCCAGCGGCGTCAGTCTTCCGGCGAGCAGCGCCAATCATCCGGGAGCCAGCAGCGGGAGTCCTCCGGTGACCAGCAACGCCGGTCATCAAGAGGACGACGACCATCAAGAGGACGCTATCGCAGTCAGCGATCAGGAGAGGGCACAACAAAGCAGCGCCCTGACCTTGTAGCCGTTAAGGACAAAGAGATAGATGTCGATAGAATCATGAAGCGCCTTTCGGAACGCGCCTCACAGATTCATCACGAGATACTCGATGGTCCCACGGGAAGAGTCATTGATACGACAAGGCCACCCTCCGAGCGATCGAGGGAGAATCCCAGGGAGGCTCTGGCGATCAAGTTCGTGAAGGCGGCAGTCGGAAATGACGATGTGCTGGAGATGATGGCCTCCCAGGAATGGAATCTGGTCATGGACTATAAGATAGAATCGCATCGAGCGGGACTCGTCGCGGCGCCTCTTATGCTCATGAAGCGCATCATAAGAAGATTCACCAGACTCTACACTGATTTCATCGTTACTCGCCAGAATCGAATCAACACATATCTTGTAAATCTGTGCACCCAGCTTGTAAGAGAATTGGCGCAGATTCAGATAGAACACGAACGTGAAGTCGCGAGGCTGCAAGGGCTATCACAGAGTCAGGATGCAAGAATCTCCTCCAGTGTTGCCGCCATAAACGCTCGGTTTGACAATGACGAGGCGCGGTTGGACCTGCTTCGGAGCGAGCTCGAGGTTTTGGCTCAAGCGGCTGAGGAAGCGCGAGCCCCGATCGCCAGAGCCCATGAGCATTTTGATGACGATATGTCAGAGGGGCTTGCCGAGGAATTTGCCGCGTCAAGAGAGATAGCAGATGCTTTTGAGTCACCGGCGGATGAAGTAGTCGGCTTCGACTCAGCGTATGAGTCGGCAAAGGTTCCAGAAACGAAGGCGGAGATTCCTGAGAGTCCCAAGGATGACATGGAAGCGCAAACTCCCTCGAACTCTCCGGATGACAATGATAAGCCTGCGGAGGATAACAGGGAGCTTTGAACGAAGCTGTAAAGGACGGGTCGCTGCCTCATTCTGCGATGAAGGCACTTGATGCCGCGCTGGGTCGAAATGACGAGACGCTCCTGCGAATTAGCACCGAGCTGTTCGAGAACCCAGAATTGAGCGGAGCAGAGAGCCTGGCATCGACCCTTTTGTCTGAGGTATTGCAGGAGCGGGGATTCGATGTTGACATCGCGATACCTGACCTCCCTACGGCATTCGTTGCGAAGTTTTCCATCGGCAAAGGGGGAGGCCCCAGGATAGGCTTCTTCTGCGAATATGACGCTCTGCCTGAACTCGGCCACGCCTGCGGCCATAACCTGATTGCAGCGGCAAGTCTCGTGGCGGGCATTTCTGTCGCCGACAGTCTTGTGGCCGAGAGTGGAGAAGTTTGGGTTATCGGCTCGCCGGCCGAGGAGACCTTCGGAGGCAAGATTGGGCTTCTGCGGTCCGGCCAGCTCGACGGCCTTGATGCAGCCATGATGTTTCATCCGGGACAAAAGACGAGAGTCTGCTCGCTCCGGTCGGTGGGGACCGAGCCGCTGGAGGTTACGTTCTATAAAGAGAAAATACCCGGCAGCGGAAGGTGCATACCCGCAAGCCCCGTGCTGGCTATCACAGCGCTCTTTCAGTCCATCCCATCCGTGGCATCGCTCTTTCAAGAACGCGTGCTGTTCCCCGGTGTCATCATCGAGGGCGGAAGCCGGCCCAATGTTATCCCTAAGAAGACCGTCGCCCGGTTCAGCCTAAGGGCAGGAAGCAGAAAGGTCCTCAGACAACTGATGAGCGAATTCCAACGCTGCGTACGCGCCTCAGCCCAGATATCCGGCTGCAGCTACTCAATCCGCCAGCACGAGCCCGGATACAAGCCGATCATCGTCAACCAAACAATCGGTCACATCTGCGAGGAGTACCTAATTCAGGAGAATATGCCCCCGTGCGCGGAGCCGCCGGAATCGCCCGGCGCATACGATATCGGGAACGTTAGTCGTATTCTTCCGGTGATTCATCCGATTATCAGCAAGGGTTTTGAGAACGTCTCGCCGCACACCCAGGAGTTCGCGGAGGTGGCCGGCTCTGAGGTGGGGCTCGATTGCGCGAGGCTTGCGGCCAAGATTCTTGCTCGCACCGCGCTCAGACTGCTCCTTTGCCCCGAGGAGCTTGAGGCCAGCAAACGAGAGCTTGACCGGCAGGGAGATCGTGGCAGGACTCAATCGCCGTTTTCATAGCGGTCGTTTCGAGGCCATCGGCATCGTATTCCCAGCTACCTAAAGGTGAGCACACCAAAGTCTTCCTTCGGCATACGCGCTTCCTTTGACACTCCGATCCCACCCACCAGATGACCGTCCTTCTTGAAGCACTCGCTGCAGCCCCGCCGATGTGAATACGGTAACTTCTCAGGCAAAATGCGTTGACAGCGCACTTCTGAGAAATCACGTCTATTTTCTGGAGATCCTGATAATAGGTTCTGTTACCCACATCATATTTGCAGCGCCTCAAAACGAAAAACGAGGGGCGTGCTGCATTTAGTGAAGATTCGCAGGATTGACAACGAAGGGGTGAGCTGTGTCTCCCCCCGAAAATGTTGAGTTACCATCATTAAGTGTGTAAATAGAAGTTAACCGGCTTGGTTTGTTTTGTCAATCTGTTTTTCTTTGCCATCGATATAAACGGTGCCGTCAAAGACCCGTTTCATAAGTTCTGGCGCCTTTAGTCGTCTGAACCTCCTTTCTGC
>JAGHCW010000122.1 GCA_021160245.1 bacterium
ACCAAATAAACAATCCGCTGGCTGTGGTTCTCTCTAGCGTCAGCATAATGAGGCAGTTTGCGAAGGACGGCCTCTTCGATGGAATAGAGACGAAATGCGAGAGCATTGAGGTCGCTGTCCTTGAGAGTGAGGAGGCGCTAAAGAAACTCTCGACAATAGTTGAGCCGGCCGTGTCGGAATACGCGGACGGGATAGGGATGATAAATGTAGCGGAGTCGTTCAGCGACCCGTCTCCTAAGCAGGGCGAATTTTTGGAGAAGTATGATCAGCTTCTGCAGCGGATGCGCCAAGATGCCGACTTGAAGTCGGGCTATGAGGTTTCTCGAACGGAGAGCATTGCAGACATTGGTAGCATTCTCGGGGAGAGGATGGGTTTATCTGAGGAGCAGCTTGAAGACTTAAGAATGCTCTGCCTTTGGCACGATGTTGGTGTTGAGGCAATTGATGAGAAGATACTTCGAAAGCCAACAGAACTCACCGACAGAGAGATGATGAACATAAAGGAGCATCCGAAGATAAGCGAGGCACTCCTGAAGCCTCTGCACAAGAAAAAGAGCTTCCTGGACCTAATCAGGCATCATCACGAGGATATGAATGGTGAGGGCTACCCCGACAAAATGTCCGGGCTATCTCTGCCCCTCTCCATACGCATTCACCGCGTTGTGGAAGCATACGTGGCAATGAGGTCCCAGCGACCATTCCGCGCCGCGATGACTTTGCAGGAGGCGCAAGATGAGCTTCTTAGATGCTCCGGCCTACAGTTCGATCCCGCCGTTGTGAAACAATTCATCGACCTGCTTCGGGAGCGCCCTGAGATCAATGAGCTCTGCTTCCCTGATAAGCTGCCGTAGAGCGATGGCGGATAGGATAACTCGATATGATTGCAGGAGCAGCAACTGAAGCTCAATATATCTGACCTCTGGGCCCGGCTAACCATTGGCGTCATTCTCTTACTTGGCCCCATATTCTTCAGTCTATGGCCGTCTTGGTCCGTGAACTATGGCAAGGAATTGCTCTTTCAGTTTCTTGCAATCGCTCTCATCACGAGCTGGACCGCAAGTTCTGTGTTTGATGGCACGCTGAAGAGTCGAATAGCCTCACTGGGAACTGGCCTTAGAGCTCCGATCCTCATTCTCCTCGGCGCCTTCTTTTTGGCAACTCTGCTTTCCGAGGCGCCTCACTCGGCGCGTGCGACATTCTTGCAGCTTATTCTGGGCGTGGCCTTCACGCTAATCGCTGCCGAGGGCTTTGCATCGGGGAGGCTGAAGACAGGTCCCATTCTGTGGATAATTGCTGGAACAGGACTCATAAACTCCGTGATGGCGATAGCCCAGTCATTCGACTGGGACCCCATCTTCGGCATCCCGATTGAGGAAATCGGTCGAACTTTCACATCAGGGAGGCGCAAGGTCATGGGTTTCTTGGGGAACCCAGTTTTTGTATCCGAATTCATCTCGGCTTCGTTACCCTTTGTGGTTGGGCTTTTCCTAACCAGACGATCAAAAGCAAAAAGGGTCGTTTTGGGAGTCATCATGTTGGCATACGTGATGGCTGTTTTGGCCAGCATGACTAGGTCGTCCGCTATTTCAGTTATACTATCGTTTGGTGTCTTCCTTGTCATTATTGGCCTTATCTCTAGAGGAACAGGTCGCCTGAGACCTATGAAGCGAGCCCTGTTCTTCCTCTTCTTAGGAACGGCTCTGGTCTATGCGCTGGCGCTTCTCCATTACAACCCGATCTCACAGAGGTATTCGGAGCAAGGGAGTCTGGATAAGCGATTCTCGATGTGGTCAAACACTTGGAGTATGGTGAGGGAGTCGCCGATTCTGGGACGTGGACTAGGCTCTTTCAAATTGCTTTACTTCGATTCCCAAGCCAGCGAGAACCTGAAAAAAATGCAGGCGGTCCCACCGAAAGAAATCCCGCCATCGCCTCGAGGTGGGCTTGCTCACGCTCACAATGAATACCTGCAGATTGCACAGGAGACGGGCGCGCTGGGCTTTCTGACATTTGTCTTCTTGGTCGCCTCGCTCTTCGTTCTTGGGATCTCGGTATTCAGGAGAGCGATCAAACAGACGCCAAGTCCCGAAACAGAGAATCTGTGCATAATCGTCGCGGCGGCCATGACTTCTATCGTGAGCATTCTGACTTCCGCCCTAACCGGCTTTCCGTTCCATATCACCTCAACGGCTACTATTGGTCTAGTAGGCGTAGCTGTTGTTCTTGGTCTCTCTCAGAGAGCATTAAGGTCTGAGCGGAATAACTGTGTCGAGCTCTCTACCAGGGCTCCAAGGGCCTTCTCTGGACGTTGGTCGGTGAGAATTGTCACCGTCATCGTTCTCTTACTGGGCATGGTCTCGTGTTTGTGGCCGATCAAATTGATGTTCGCGGATTACCACACCTACATCGGTGATAGGTTACGAAAAAGGGCCTATCTGGATGCCGCTATGAAGCAGTACGAGCTCGCGAGGCGATTCAGTCCGAACGACGGTCGGCTCCTTAGCAAAATGGGCCTAACGAGATCAACGATGAGCTTCTATACCGAGGCCGATGCTCTTTATGATGAAGCTGCAGAGCTCTTCAGCGCCCCCTCACACGTGGTTTCCGCGGCCGAAAACGACCTGAGACTCGGGCAGATTTACGACGCAATTGGTGGTTTTACACGTGCGCTTGCCTATACGCAAATGCCTAAGTATCGACACCGACTTGGCGAAATCTATTGTTCTTTGGCCGGTCGCTATGTAGAACGAGGCCAGTTCGCGATGGCAATCGGCTGTCTTGATGAGGCGAGGAGGATCGACTCCTCTGTCCACACGCTGAAGCTGGCTGCAGAGCTGCAGGAGCTTAGAGGGACTACAAGGGATGCCATTGACACATTGAGGGAGATACTTCGGCAAGACCGATTTGAGATCGCGGCGGCGTTCAGGCTGGGGGAGCTCGAACAGGCTCGGGGAAACCTTATAGGGGCAAGAGAGGCGTTCGAGGCTGTCAGGGGGCTCGATCCCGATTATCGAAATGTCGGCAAACACCTGCTTGAAATAGCTCTAACACTAACCAATAGAACGACCGCTCCCCTATGGGAACGGAGCAAAGACCTGTTTTTCATGGGTAAACTGGCTCTTGAATATGGGCAGTTCCAACAGGCGCTGATGCTATTCAAGAAACTCGAGCAGATTACATCTGAGATGCCTCAAGTCCACCTGTTCTTGGGACAAGCTTACGAGAAAAGAGACGACACAACTGAGGCAGAAAAAGAATACTGGCTAGCCCAATCGCTTGATCCGACCGACGCCA
Organism: bacterium; assembly: GCA_021160245.1. Classification (GTDB taxonomy): domain Bacteria; phylum B130-G9; class B130-G9; order B130-G9; family B130-G9; genus JAGHCW01. The sequence continues at coordinate 3,295 of JAGHCW010000122.1, forward strand.
GGCCGCTTATCAACCTCTTCGACCTCTATACTAGAGAAGATGACTACGATGGGATTGAAGAGGTGAGGAAGAAGGTCGATAGCTTCTCGGCCGAGTACGAATACAAGGAGGTCATCCGAAGTTCCGAGCAGAGCCCAATTGTGATAGTCGATCCGGGGCATTCACGCCGGGAGATATTTAGAGGTATTTCTCTGGATGAACTATCGACAAAATGGGAGGACAGATTCCCCGTGACGGCTGTATGGGACAACGTCCCTATGAGGCCTGTAGGTCCTCGTCGTGTGACGCTTATCGAAGACAGAAGTACGGCAATGCTGAGGTCTGGGGGGCGTAGCGTCTTCGTTACACAGATTGCGAACCTGATTCGCGGAAAGAACGTATTTCATTTCCAGGAAGGAGCGCCTCAGCTGGCGGGCGCCTCCGATGGACTACCCACATTTGTAGCAGGGCCAAACACCGTTGTCATGCGGACGTCCGATAGGGTAGCGAGAACTGTCTTTGCCTCGCAACGAATGCCGGTTGATCCAGCCACGAGCTACCTGCTTTTTGCCAAGTGTTGGGTCTCTAAAGAGCGCACCGCATATTTGATCAAGCAGTTTCTTGACCGGGATGGCAACGAGATATTCTTCAATAGATACCCAGCGGGGGAGCAAAGAGGCGATTGGAAGTATATTGTGGATTATGTTACCCCTCCTCCACGCGCGAAGTATGTCGTCCTGTTTCTCGTTCTTGAATCTCCATCATCAACTGTGTGCTTTGATAATATCGTATTAGCTCCGTTACTTAGACCCGGCGATGTCGTCACGGCCATTGAGAGCCGCAAGCTTTCGGAATAGCGTGAACTGGCTCCATTTTATTGACTTGGAGATCAGGATGCCAAATGCAAAAGACGCGAGCCAAATCACAGACGCCGCAATCGTTCGCTCCCAAAGGCCGAGAGCTGTAACAAGACCAGTGGAAGCCCCAGCACAAAGCAAAGGTCGCCAAATGGCCCCAAGCAGCCTCATCCCTCCAAGATGCCGGCTGACGAAGTAATAGACAAATCCCAATAACGCGACCTCAGTCAGGACAGTTGCCGCAGCCGCGCCCTGGCTGCCCCATCGCGGGATTAAGATGAGATTCATGATTATATTGGCAACGGAGCCAATAGCAAAGCACAGCACTATCCGTGTTTGCTTGCCCATGACGATCAGCAGCGTTGTAAGCCCAACATTGCTGAAGATTGGTATCGCCGTCCATACTAGAATCAGAAGCGTGGACCCCGATTCATCACCAAAATCCCGCCCAAAAAGGCTAACGACATCGTGCGCTACTAGAACCATGATTACAGACGTCGCAATTCCAAGCGAAAAGAGGGCGACTAGCGTCTGCTGGCCCACCTGACTTAGCATCTCTTTCGACTTTTTGAAGAGCCGTGAGAAGATAGGGAGGGCAATCAACATCAGGATTGAGGGGATAAGGAGCGTCACCTCAAATATGCGGTAGGCCGCAGAATACCAGCCCAATTCTACGTCCGATCTCATCAAACCCAGCATCAGCTGGTCTATCTTGAAATAGATGTTATAGAGGAAATGGGTGAGCGCCAGCGGAACCGCCTCAGTCATTAGCGACCTGAACAATACGAGATCGACTTTGAAAATCGGCCAGCCAAACCGCCTCACGACCAAGCCCAGCGCCAAGATTGCCCCAACTGCTGTCGCAATGGCGAATGCAAGGCCAATCCCCATGACATCCATCCCATGCATAACCAGGACCGTTCCCAAGAGCACCGCGCCTCCTCGTTGAACGATGTTCGTAATCGCGTCGAGGTCGAGGCGCTGGTCCACGACGAAAAAGGCGTTGAACATCTCCATAAACGTCAACAAGATGCAATAGATTGCGAATATATAGGCCTCCGCGTAGCCGCTCCCAGCGCCGCCGAATGCATTCAAACCCCGAATGACAACCCATAGAAGTCCCAGAGTGATGCCGGACAAGAGACCTTTTAGGAGCATCGAGGCGCCAAGGAGTCGGCGGGCGTCTTGTCGCCTGGTCGCTATCTCCCTGAGCATGAGCGTTGAGAAGCCGCAATCTGCGACAAGCCCCAGTATGGTAACCAGCACCAGAAGGAAGCTATAACGCCCAAGTCCATCAGCGCCCAGTTTTCTCGCAACAAAGACCACGAACGCCAAACTGACGATTTTCTTGAACGCCTCAGTGCCGGTTCTTAGGGCAACGTTCCTGGCGAGTTTGCGGAGGTCTGTCATGCTATCTCGAGGCTCAGTCTTTCACGATGAGCCGAAGCAGCTTGCCAAAGTAGGGCCGATTGAAGATAAGAAGCGCCGGCTTCGTCACCAATAGCCGGATGATAGCCCTCGGAACAGGCGTGTTGAAGAGGCCAAGCACGAAATTCAGGTACGTGCGACGCTTGTGGCAACGCTGCTTGCGATAGACCTGCTCGCGCCAGTCGGTTATTAGCCCGGCCTCGGCGGCCTTTGCGCTAAGCTCGGTGCCGGGAAAGAGAGTTAGGCTAAAGTACTGGATGAAATATGGTCTCTTAAGTCTCAGTAAAAGACGAATAGTCTCAATCACGTCATCGTCCGTCTCCATCGGATTGTCGATGATTATATCGTAGCGAGGCGGCAGTATTCGCGGGACGTAACTCGCGAGCATATTCGTCACTTTGACAATCTCGTCGTTCGATGACGGCCTTCGATACATCTTCCGAATCCGATCGCTCCCGGTCTGAATGCCCATCTGCAGATAGACCATGCCGGCGTCCACCATCATACTGAGCTTGCTGTCGCTAAGCCCAAATGGGGTGCTCAGCGAGTAAAAAGGAAGCCCGATCTTCTCGCGATAGACCTCGCAGAACTCCTGTATTGGCCCGTCGTCAACGTCGAAAAACGAATCGTCGGCAAGCACAATGAGCTCAACGAAAGGTAAGTTCTGAAGAACCCAAGTCAGCTCCTCAATCAAATTCTCGACCGATCTGCGCCTCATATAAGCCTTCTGTCCATACAGCCGAAGAAGCGCACGGTTGCAGCAGTACGTGCAGGTGTATCGGCAGCCCCTTGTCATCATCGTTATGTAATAGGGCTTTGCCTCGACCGTATCTTTGCCCGGCGCGGAGGTTGACATGAGTTGTTTAAGCAGGTCCAGGTCCAATTTCCTGAGCTCTTTGCCACTAAGAGCATAGTCGTCGTCGAAGGAGTAATCGGGAAACGGGACGGCGTTTAAGTCGGCGATCGGCGGCCTCGTGGGATTCTGAATGAACTCACCGTCCTTGAGGCAGCAGAGATTCGGTATGCTCGAGGCGTCGCTGCCCTCGGAAAGCGCGGTCGCAAAGTCAACAATTGCGCCCTCGCCCTCGCCAACGCAGACGTAATCGGCAAACTGGGCACATTCTTTCGGCATAAGCGTAACGTGAATGCCGCCAAGCAGAATGGGGACGCTGAGATTCTCCCGCAGAAACATGCAGAGCTGGGCCACGCGGTCAAAGTAGTTGGTCATAATCGAGATGCCAATAAAAAGCGCGCCCTCTGACAGCGCGGCAATCTGCTCCAGAAGGCCCTCGGGATAGAGAAACAGACCCGCTGGGATATCGCCCTTCTCCTCATCTACCGGCAGAAACAGCTTCCTGGTGGAAAAGCCAGCCTGCTTGAGGCAGCCGGAAAGGACTCTGGGCCCCATCGACGACATGTCGGAGTATGGTGAGATGATAACTACACGTTCCGCTATCTAAAAACTCCCTTCCTGCGACTTTGCTGAAACTATAAATGCAAAGCATCTGTGCCCAAAGGTCGGCGCAATTGTGCTTGTGAATATCCCCGCAACCACTTCCCATGTCAACTCTGCAGTTGAGGGCTCACGAATCAGATGACCCCAACCGTGCTACTCCATTTCGGAGTGCGGTGGCTCGACACCGCTTTGGCTGGTGGTGGCTTGACACCACCTTTTGGAGGCTGTCTAATAAGGCCTGATGAATATCGAGGTATTGGTTTGCGGTGGTTCATTTTTCGAGCGATTGGACTTTGCTTTGGTGTGATCTGACT
>JAGHCW010000204.1 GCA_021160245.1 bacterium
CCTTCTGCATTGAGGCGGGCACGGAGGCCGGTATCAAAATGGCATCGGAAATCAGCTCGCAGCTCGGCGCGAGCGTCGTTGAACTATCGGGCGAATCAAAGGTAGCCCACCACCTCGCTTGCGTCATCGCCTCGAACTTCCTCGTTGTACTATTGAACGAGGCGCACTCGATTCACGAGGCGGCCGGCGTCCCCGGCGACGTGGGGCTTGACATGCTCACGCATTTGGCGAAGGCGGCGGCACAGAACGTCCGTTCTCAAGGGCCCAAGGCGGCGCTGACTGGCCCTTTTGCGAGAGGTGACATTAGCTCGATCGAGGCGCACATTGAGTGGATGAGTAAGTGCTCGCCGGCTCTTCTTGATCTATACACGACGCTCGGTCGGAGGGCGATTCAGCTTGCCCTTGCCGCAAACCAAATATCGCAAGATGCGGCCTTAAAGATGCTTGATCTCCTCAAGGTGTAGAGCGGACTTTGCCCGATTGACTCAGCCGACCACATCAGCTACGATCTCGCCATTGATTGCTCAAAATTGATATAAGGAATGTCACGATGGAGATCGTAACCGCCGCCCAGATAAGGGCAATTGATGATGAGACGATTCGAGGCATAGGGATTCCCGGGCCCGTCCTTATGGAGAGCGCCGGTATGAGTGTGGTTGCGGCTCTCAAGGGCCGTTTCAAGAGCCTCGAGACCAAGCAAGTAGTCGTGCTTTGTGGTCGGGGCAACAACGGCGGAGATGGCTTCGTTGTCAGCAGGCGACTCAACTTGATGGGGGCCCCCGTGAGAACAATTCTCCTGGGAACGCCTGATCAGGCCAAGGGCGACGCGAAATTGAACCTTGAGATTTTATCTCGACTCGGTATTCCAGTTGAAACTGCCCCGGACGCCGAGAGCTTCAAGGGATTCTCCGACCTCATCTTCTCGTCCGATATCATCGTTGACGCGATATTGGGAACAGGACTCTCAAGAGGCGTTTCGGGTTATCTGGGAGATGTCATCGAGGTGGTCAATAGCGTGCCGGCCTTCGTTATCTCGGTTGACATCCCATCGGGGCTCTCGTCGGACACACCAAAAATACTAGGCTCCGTAATCCGCGCCTCGTGCACAGTGACCTTCGGCCTCCCCAAGATCAGCCAGATACTCTATCCGGCCGCGGAATATGTGGGCGATTTGATCGTATCGGACATCGGAATACCGCCGAGCGTGATTCAATCGAAGGGCATTACGACCTTTCGGCTCGACGCTGACGAGCTTGCTCTTGGCGCCTTTTTGCGCAAGCGCGATACGCACAAGGGGACCTTCGGACACGTTCTTATCATCGGTGGCTCAACGGGCAAGACCGGCGCTGTCGCGCTTGCAGCCGAAGCCACGATGAGGGCCGGGGCTGGCCTATGCAGCGCGGCGATACCCGCATCCCTAAACGAGATTCTGGAGACGAAGCTCACGGAAGCGATGACCATCCCTCTTTCTGAGGAGGCGCCCGGCGCGGTGGGCCCGGCGGCGATAGACTCCGTGCTGTCGGCCATCTCGGAGCTTAACGTCCGGGCCATTGCTATCGGCGTGGGCATCGGAGTCGCCCCCGAGACCATTGAATTCGTCCTCGAGTTACTGCCTAGAATCGCCGGGATACCAATCGTCCTCGACGCCGACGGCCTGAATGCGGTCGCAACCAGAGTCTCGGTCCTTGATGACCTAAAGTCGCCCATCATCTTGACGCCTCACCCAAAGGAGTTCTCTCGGCTCTCGGGGCTTGAGGTGAAACAGATACTTGAGGATAGGCTTGCAACCTCAAGGATGTTCTCTCATGACCACAATGCTTTCCTGGTTCTGAAGGGAGCAAGGAGCATTATTGCGGCGCCTGATGGGACCGCGTTCATCAATATGACTGGCAACTCGGGAATGGCGTCTGGGGGCGCCGGGGATGTCCTGACGGGAATAATCGCAGCCCTCGCAGCGCAAGGGCTCGCGCCTCTTGAGGCGGCGAAACTGGGCACTTATGTCCACGGACTGGCCGGCGACATCGCGGCCGAGTCTGTAGGGGAGACGAGCCTGATAGCATCCGACTTGGTTCGCTTCCTGCCTAACGCTATTGGGGAGATTATAGGCCAAACCAATGCAGAGCAGAGGAACTTAGACTAAGATGACGAACAACAATCATAAGAGCATCTCCGGGATGCCTTCTCTATCCCTATTCCGCCTATCGCTCTACCTCAGATACGTCAAAGCACTTGAGTGCAAGGGAGTGGAAAGCGTCTCATCAAAGGAACTCTCGCACAGATTCTCAATCTCATCTGCGCTCGTGCGAAAAGACCTCGGCTTCCTGGGATCACTCGGCAAACGAGGCGTGGGATACGACATTGCAGTACTCAAGAACGGCCTAATCTCCGCGCTCGGCATAGATAAACATTGGAATGTCGCACTCGTTGGCGCCGGAAGGCTGGGAACCGCTCTTGTTCGATACACCCGTCGCGCAGAAGGTCCTTTCCGGATTGCGGCCATTCTGGACAAATATCCCCAGCGAATGACCAAAGCCCGGGACCTGGATATGGAGGTGCTACATATCGATTCCCTGCCGGAAGCGGTGCAAGAAAGGGACATTAAAATAGGAATTATCTCAGTCCCGGGCTCTGCCGCCCAGGATGTTGCCGACAAACTCGTTGCGGCTGGCGTAGGGGCGATTCTCAACTTCGCGCCGGCCTATATTGAGGCTCCCGACGGGATATTCGTTCACAATGTTGATTTCATCGTGTATCTTGAGAACCTGGCACATCACATCAATACTAACTCCGACATTGCGGATTGAACGAGGCGCAGAGAGGATAGCTTAGTGCCACGCTCCAAACGACGAAGAGAGTTGAGAAGGGCAACGAAAAGGCAAGGGACGAGTCAAGCTCGCAACATCCATGCTCTTTCGGCTCGCATTCTGCTACTGATGCTTCTCGCGCTCATTCCGCTCGTCTTCACAACATATACCCAGGACAGATTCAGCTATATCAAGCTCGCCTCATTGCAGCTAGTCATTCCGCTGCTTCTTGCCATGGTCGGGCTCACGCTTGGCCCGCAGCTCAAACTTCTCATCAAAGGCCCGATGGTCGCGCCGGCCCTATTTTTCATCGCTTCTCTATTTGGTTCGGTGGTTTTTGCGGCCAATAAGCCCTGGGCCGCTCGGGGCGCTGTTAACCTACTCCTCATGTTCGTCCTTCTCTTCGCATGCCATGCGCTGTCATCGCTCGGCCTAAGCCTCAAGAAAGTCCTGATAACGGTTGTCATAGTCGGCACGCTCGTCTCCCTGCTCGGAGTGATTCAATACTACGAGATTCTCGGACAGAGACGCCTTCCCGACAACTACGGTGAACTCCAAACGCCCACAACCATCGGGCACAACAACTTCGCCGCGGCCTATATCATAATGTGCATCCCGGCCACCATCTCGCTTCTCGTGAGCGCGACCGCTGTCTGGGTCTATGCAGCTTTGGGCGCGTGCCTCTTCATTCAGCTTTACTATCTTCTGATTTCGGCGAGCCGGGGCGGCTGGATCGGATTCGTCGCGAGTATGCTCTTCTGGGGTTTATGGGCGTATATCCTCCCGAGTATCGCACGCTCCGCCTCCGGAAAACCCAGGTGGACGCGACTGGTCGTTCTTATCGCGCCGCTTCTGCTCGGAGTCTCAATCGTGGTGTTGCTCATCCCATCCACCAGGAGATTGGTCACCGAAAAGGTCGCAGCCACATTTGATCTCTCCGACAAGCCTGTCCAGTTCAGGCTGCTTACTTGGCGATCCACGCTGAAGATGATACGCGATGAGCCGCTCGGCGTCGGCTTCAGGAACTTCGAGATGCGCTATCCGGAGTACAGGTCGGTCAAAGAACATCGAATAACAGGCCGATTCAGGAAGGTCCAAAAAACGCACAATGAGTTCCTGCAGGCTGCGGCGGAACTCGGCGCCTTCGGATTCGTGGCCTTCCTGTTCTTCATCGCGGCCATCTTCAAAGGCGGATTCGCGGTGGCAAAATCTGCAAAAAACCAACAGACCCGGCTGATGTCCCAGGCGGTTCTCGTTGGCATCACCGCGATGCTCGTCCACTCGCTCTTCAGCTTTCCGCTGCATCTGCCTGTTACAACCATGATGTTCTTCATATTCTGCGGCCTCATCTCCGGCGCCTCAACACCGGCGCAATATATGCCCGCTGAACCAGCCATAAATAGAAAGGTTGCGATCAAGCGGACGGCGGTTGTCTTGACGCTGGTCCTGGTCGTCAGCATCCTGCAGCTCACCTCGTCGGAATATCTGGCGGATTACTACCGCTCAAAGGGGCTAACGCTCAAGTCAAAGAGGCGGTTCTCATCCGCTCTGCCGCTTTTCCAAAAGGCCTCTGAGTTCTGCGGCTCGGACTTCCTGAACCACTATCTAGCGGCCGTCTGCCTTCGGAACATGGGCAAGTTTGACGAGGCGATTGGCGAATCTCTGTCAGCGCTTGAATGCAACAGAAACGACCGGCATTCCGTCTTCAATCTCGGGTCGATTTACGCCTACAAGGGCATGCCCAGCAGGGCGATACAGCGATTTAGACAGGTCTTAGCAATCGACCCGGACTATTTGCAGGCCTACTTCAACATGGGCGCAGTATATGCCCAACAGGGCAGACGGGGCCTAGCCGTAACGGCGTATGAAAACGTTTTACGCATCGATCCCACTATGACCGAGGCGTGCCACAACATGGTCATGCTGCTGGAGCAAATGGGCAAGCAAACCGAGGCGAGGGGTCATCTCTTGAAGTGTATCGACAGCAAGCCTGACTTTCAGCTCTATCTCGACCTCGCCCGCGTCTATGGCGAATTGGGGCAGATCGGCAACGCGCAACGGACTCTCAACGACGCCAAGACGCTCTTTCGTAGCGAAAAGCGAATAAACGAGGCGCTCCGAAAGCTGCCAAAATGATCTTAGGCACACATTCTGTCAAGCTCACCACCTGGCTCGCCCTGATCGCTTTGGTTCTGCTCCCATTCATTCTCCAGATAATGATATGCGGACCCGACCCACGCGGGGTCACTCATCCACCCTCCCTCGACCGCGCGATACATATTGACCCCACGCGGCCAGCCCCGACCGTCGCCCTTGCGCCTCTTGCCGCCGGTGCGCCATCGATCTGCATCCTACTCGTTTTCATCATCGCTCGGATGCTATTCTCAGACGCAATTGCTCTCTCGGCGGCCTTCTTCACAGCTCTTTCGTTATCCATCAGTTTCTCACCGTTCATCGGCTGCCCAAGACCAGTATATGTTCTCGCCCACCTCGTCGCTTGGGCCGCATGCGTCTGGGCCACGCGCCGGCCACAATGGACCGCATCGTGTCTCGCGGGAGCCCTGACTGGCCTCGCGGCAACGGTTCAGCCAGCCGCCCTAGTCTTCCTGCCTGTCGCGATATGGACGGTCGAGAAGCGTAAGAGAATACTCTTGGCGGCCGCCTTGATCCCAGGCGCGCTCGCCGGCCTCCTTCTCGGGCTATTGCCCGCGATTACCCGCCTGCCGCTCGCGCTTGCGGGATTCGCCGAGAGCAGACGCCAGTGGGCTATCATAGATAGCAATTCTGACGGCCTATTCTCAGCGTGGGCCATGCTTAAAGAGATGACCACCGACCTCGGCCTCCCAATCATGATTCTTGCGGGTATAGGGGTCCTCGTTGCCGTGTCGAGGCGCCGGCGGGAGGCCATCTGGGCTGCAAGCTATGCCGCGCTCTTTCTTTGGACGAAGCCCATGTCACTCGACCTGGGCTCTGCTGCTTGGGCGTGGCTCGTACCCCCGGTGGGGATCCTGGCAGCGGTTGGAGCCATCTCTATCACACGGGCCGTCGGAAGAAGAACCCGCTTGCTAACCCCGTTGCTTGCGTCAATCATCATCCTCGGCGCCTCATGCATGCCCGTCACGACTCTTTTGGACTACCCCGCTGAGGTCTGTGCCGCGAGAGATGGCTTTGAGCGCAATTGGCGGCAGGTTGATGAGGGAACGGCTCTGCCTCAGACGCCGATCCCACTTGCCGCCCTTCTCGAAGACCATTTCAGACAAGACCTTGAGAGCAGCAGGAGATACTCGATCCACGATATGGGTCAGACATTCATCAACTCCATTCTTTTCTGCAAGAAACCGCCCGTATTCGTCGATTATATCTCAGCTGGCGTCCGGGACTTCGCCATCAGTTCATCCTCATTAGAGCTCTTCTCCGTCTTTCCGGCAATGAAGAGCCTGATCGCTCAGGTTCAGGCGAGATGCAAACCATACTTGCAATGCGGCGGCAGGACAGGTCCCAATCCATCGTGCCACATTTACAAATATGAGGGCCCGGTCGCTGAAGGTTCTGCCGCCCCGAACGATAGGCCGGCCTCACTTCGAGAATACTTAAATCGGAACCCATCCGGGTCGATAATCATAATGTGCGTTAGGGGTCGGCCGTCCAACGAGACGTGGAACCAGCTCTTCAGGGCGATGATCCGAATCGGCGCGCCTCGTGAAGTCCAACCACACCTGGGCGCCTCGTTTGCCCTTGTGGGGATAATGGACGCTTCCCTTGGCTCTGCCGTGTGGCGGACGGGGGTCCAGGAGGTCGTCATCAAGATCGACGCGGGCGAGGAGATCGGCTCCACGGGTATTGTCGCGCCTCGCAGGATAGTAGCAAGGAGTATAGGCGATGGCGACCCACCCGGGCGGGCGATTATCTCCGTCGGCGGAGCTAACTGCTCAGCCAACACCGACGGCGTCAACGCGGCCGTAATTGATACGAATGGCCATTGCATTTCGCGAGCATACTTTCAATAGGGAGAAATTATAATGATATACGGCGCAATCGACATAGGGACCGGCTCCGTGCTCTGTCTGGCCGCCGAACGGAGCGATGACGAAGCATGGCATGAACTCATCAGTGAGAGTGTGATAACCTCACTTGGCGCCGGGACGGAGATGAACTCAAGCGTCGCCCTTGAGAGCCAGGGACGGACGATTGCCGCCGTCGTGGACTACGTGCAAAGGCTGAAGGCGCTCGGTGCGGGCCACATATCACTCGTTGGTACAAGCGCGCTTCGACGGGCGGAGAATCGCGAGGAGTTCATCGAGAGAGTCCGCTGTGAGACAGGGCTTTCTGTCGAGGTCATATCGGGAGAGGAGGAGGGCAGGCTTACATTCTGGGGCGCGACGCAAGGGCTTCTGACCCGGGCAAGGCCGGTAGTCGTTATGGATGTGGGTGGGGGTAGCAGCGAGCTCGTGTTTGGGAGGGCTGCATCCGGGAGGGCGCCCGCGTCTCCAAATATCGGCGTCAGCATCCCCATCGGCGCCCTAGCCCTCACTGACCGTTTCATTTCCGCATACCCTATATCGACAGGGGAGTCATATCAGCTTAAGAAGGAGATTGACGAGGCGCTCTGCACTGAGGAAGTTCGGACGCTCGTGGAATCCGCAAACCGGGCTTCAGAGAGGCCGCTCCTGGTCGGCGTGGGTGGGTCCGCAACGACCCTCGTGGCCATGCGGGATGAACTCGACCCATACGTGCCCTCAAGAGTCCATCTCTCAAGCGTTACCCGGAGTGTTCTACATAAGCACATCGAGCGGCTTGGGGCGATGTCGCTTGATCGGCGCCATCGTGTTGTTGGCCTGCCGAAGGGCCGCGCGCCTGTTATAGACGCCGGACTCTCAATCCTTCACGCCATTATGAACCTGTTCGGCGCCGACTCGATGACGGTTTCCGACAGGGGTCTGCGGCACGGCATCATCATCCGCGATGCTAGCCGGCTGTAGTGCTCTGCTTCGAGTCGCGGCGAAAGGGACTTGGCTTCAGACCACAGCATGTACCCGGGGCATCTTCATCGTCGTCCCGGTTATCCGGCCATATCGCTCCCTCAGCTGGTCGAAGTCCATCCGCAAAAAGTCCAGAATCTCCTCATCCGCAAAGCGTGAGATGTAGCCATCAATCATCGCCTTCAGCCGCTCATCGAAGGCTCTTCGCGAATGCCCATGGGCGTAATTCTTGCCGGGGAAGCGGCGAATGTCACCGTCGAATTCAGGGCTTATGTGATAGAGCTCGTGGAATAAGGTCAGCAGTTTCGTCTCAAACCGCAGGTTCTGGAATCTAGGGAAATAAAAATATAGCACATAGAGAATCCGCCGCTCGCCTATCTCAATTGTGGGGTAGGCAAACTCCCGACCGCGATGCTTAATGCTCGCCTTGCCGCCCGGGAACCGTGTGGGGAATATCTTGGCATAGACCCCCCGCAGAGATCGCTTTCTAGACTTAGCGAAGCAAAGCAACAGCGCTTGTGGGTCTATGTGAGAGAATTCGCCGACATTCCGGCAGACATGCTCGGTTATCTCCTGCAGGCAATCAGTAACGTCTATCATCAGCCCTTAAGGTCCTTCTCGAGCAGCCTCGCCGCGTCTTGACCAAAAAGTATCGAGTTACTGACGTTTCTCGTGATCGGGTATATCTGGGCTGTGTTGTAGATGTAGAACCGCTTGAATAGCGTGCTGTGCTCCGGCAGCAACTTGGAGTAATTGAGCGTGTAGTAGGGGTCCGCGTGTGGGTGCCGGAACACGTGAAAACTCTCTATCTGATCGGCGGTAAAACCGGGCGATATCCGCCCAAGCGCCTCGACGAACTGATCGAATAACTCCTCATCAGATAGGCTATTCAACCGATGCTCCTCGGGTAAATAATTCGGCAGATAAATTACCGAGCGACCATCAAACTCCGGGCGGAGGTGCGAGAACTCAATAATACCGGGGAAGGGGATGGCGCTGTCTCCGATATTCAGCCAGAAGAATTTGGAAAAAGGCCTTTTCAAGATGATCGACATGTTAAGAACTGTCTGATATCTGATCGACGCAAGCCGCGTCCTGTAGCCGTCTGGAAAGAAATCGACCGCCGAAAGCAGCGCCGGTAGCGGTATGGATGATATGACCGCGCGATGCACACGCTTGCCGAGCTTCGACTCTATCTGAAACTCACCCTCACGTGTCCTTTCGATTCCGGTGACTTTGCATTCAGTTCGAACCTCACCACCCATCTGGGCGATTCTCTTCATGTATTCATCAATGAGAATGGCGACACTGCCGCTTACGTAGCCAAAGTGCTCAAGCGCGCTGCCCTCCCTTTTCGAACCCGCGCGCCTCGTGGTCCTTGCCCAGAGCCAAGAGAGCGGTATCTGGTCTTCAAAGCAATCGAATTTGCTCTTCATGAGGTGTGACCAGACGACTTCGTATGCCCGCTCGCCGGTCCATCTCTTAAGCCAGCGGGTTGCCGAGACGCTCTCCAGGGGCCGCCAGTCCGTCTTTCGCTGAAGCAGAAGCATGGCGAGACCGAAGCGGAGGCGTGACGTAAGGCTGAGCGCGCCGAAACGGAGCAGGTCCAACGGAGTCGTGAAATCCCACTGGCGGCCGCTTGAGAACATCCCCATTCGGCAATCACCCCACTTTATATGCTCGGACAGCCCGAACTCGCTCATCTGGTTCAATATCACCCGGTCGGTGTCGCAGAGGAAATGGTGATACATCTCCAGTCGCGTGCCACAGACCTCGAACGTGCGAGCAAGACCGCCCGGCTCCTCGTCGCTCTCATAAACGGTTACGTCACCCAAGCCTCGGCTCAGGCAGTTATACGCCGCAGAAAGACCGAGTATGCCCCCGCCCAGAATCGCTATGTTCGCTCGCTTACCCATCGCTGCTCCTGCTATCACTATCCATCAATCAGACAAATATCAACTGCCCAGCATCCGTCGGATTTCGCGCTTCAATGGCTTGCCCAAGGGGCAGAGCGGAAGCTCCTTCCAGAAGAAAACTTGCCGGGGCGCCTTGTAATTTGAGAGCCGGCGCTTAACATAGTCAATCACGTCTCCCTCCGTAAGCGAGGCGCCTTCCGCAGGCTGAACAACCGCGACCGGGCGGGCCCCCTGATGGGTATCCGCGAGCCCGACGACCGAGACCTCAAGCACGCCCGGCATCTCCTTGATGACATCTTCCACCTCGTGCGGATAGACATTGGCCCCTTGAACGAGTATCATGTCGTCCTTGCGGTCCTCAATGTAAATATACCCATCCGTGTCGATCCTCGCCATATCGCCCGTAAAAAGCCAGCCATCTATGATCCGCTTTGCGGTCGCCGCCTCGTCTGCAAAATACCCACGCATCACATTCGGCCCCATCACGAGAAGCTCTCCAATCTCGTCAGGCGTCAGGTCGCTCCCGGCTTCATCAACGACTCGAACCGAAATGCCCGGCAGTGGGACCCCTATGGAGCCGGCCTTGCGGACCCCGTCGATGGGATTCAGCGAGACAACCGGGGACGCCTCGGTCAGGCCGTAACCTTCGAGCAGAGGGGCCTTGTATCGCTCGGCAAAGGCATCAATCGTCGATAGCGAAAGAGGC
>JAGHCW010000010.1 GCA_021160245.1 bacterium
CATATTTTACCGGGCTGCCCGAACGGACATCGAGCGTCTCAAGGACCTGAAGGGCAAGACCTTCATGGCCGTCAAGGAGACGGCATTGGGGGGCTGGCTCGCGGCCTGGCGCGAGATGAAAGATAGCGGCATCGATCCCCGTCAGGACTTCGCGGCCCTGGAATTCGGCGGCACACACGACGCGGTTGTATATGCGGTCAGAGATGGCAAGGTCGATGCGGGCACGGTCAGGACTGATACTCTGGAGCGAATGGCGCAGGAGGGCAAGATACGCCTGGATGATTTCCGGGTGCTCCATGAATATACGGACAGAAGCTGTGAACTGCCCTTCTTGCATTCGACGCGGGCCTATCCGGAATGGCCCCTGGCCAAGCTCGAGCAGACGCCGAACGAGCTTGCGGAAAAGGTCGCTGGCGCGCTGCTTTCGATGCCGCCAGATTGCGCCGCCGCTAAAGCGGCTGAATGCGCTGGTTGGACAGTTCCTCTGAATTATCAGCCCGTGCATGATTGCCTCAAGGAGCTTCGCGTCGAACCATACGAAGACTACGGCAAGATGACGGCCGTGGATGTTATCCGGCGCTATTGGCCGTGGTTTGTGGGGATCATCCTCGTTCTCGTCGTGAACATTCTGTTCACAGTCCACACGAGGCGACTCAACCGGAGGCTTGGTGCTGCAATCTCGAGATATAAGAGGGAGATCGCCGAGCGGAAGTGGGCTGAGGAGGAGCTGAGGGAGAGCGAGGAGAGGTTCGGGGCAATCGCGCGGTCGGCGCAAGACAGCGTTATCATGATGAATAATGATGGGGATATCACATTTTGGAATCATGCGGCCGAGAAGATGTTTGGCTACACAAGTGACGAGATTATTGGAAAGGACCTGCATAGGACCCTTGCCCCACTTGAGTATCACGAGGCTCACGATGTCGGATTCGGCAAGTTCAGGGGTTCTGGTGAGGGAGCGGCCGTTGGGAAAACGCTGGAGCTTTCTGCGCTCAGGAAGGACGGAACCCGGTTCCCGATCGAGCTGTCGATGTCGTCGGTAAAGATTCAGGGCAAGTGGTGTGCGGTAGGTATTATCAGAGATGTCACCGAGCGCAAGCGTGCGCAGGAGGCGCTGAGCGAATCAGAGGTCAAGTTCCGAACCCTATATGACTCGTCGAGCGACGCCGTGATGTTGCTTGACGAGAAGGGCTTCTTCGACTGCAACGAGGCGACACTTGGGATCTTCGGCTGTGAGAAGCGGGATGAATTTTGCGGCAAGCACCCATCCGAGCTGTCGCCGGAGACTCAGCCGAATGGCGAAGATTCGATGAGTCTTGCGAACGAGCGGATAGGCGTGGCCATGAAAGAGGGCAGCTGTCGCTTCGATTGGGTTCACAAGCGCATCGACGGGAACGAATTTCCGGCCGAAGTTTTGCTGAACCGTATGACGTTGGCCGGCAAAATAGTGGTCCAGGCGGTAGTGCGCGACATCACAGACCGCAGGCGGGCTGAGGATGCGTTGCGGGAGGCAAATCTGCAGACCGAGGTGGCGAACGCTGAGCTGAAGAATGCGATCGGTCAGGCCAATCGTTTGGCTGTGGAGGCGGAGGTGGCCAACGCAGCCAAGAGCGAGTTCTTGGCGAATATGAGCCATGAGATACGGACGCCCATGAACGGAGTGATTGGTATGACCGGCCTCTTGCTCGATACGGAGCTGACTTCAGAACAGCAGGATTACGCGGAGACAGTGCAAAGCAGCGCGAATGCACTGCTGACGATTATCAATGATATCCTCGATTTCTCAAAGATTGAGGCTGGGAAGTTAGAAATAGAGTCGCTGGACTTCGACCTTCGCACTAGTCTTGAGGATATGGTTGATATCATCGCTATCAAGGCTCACGAGAAGAATCTGGAGCTAACCTGCCTCATCGAGCCTGATGTTCCCGCGTTGCTTCGGGGCGATCCGGGTCGGCTTCGGCAGATATTGATGAATCTATTAGGTAACGCGATGAAGTTCACTCTTGAGGGTGAAGTGGCGCTATTTGTGAGCCTCGTCCATGAGGATGAGAAGCGCGTTATGATGCGCTTTGCCGTGAGGGACACAGGCGTCGGCATCCCTCAGGACAAGATTGATAATCTATTTGAGGCCTTCACACAGGTCGATGCCTCGACAACGCGCAAGTTCGGTGGAACCGGACTGGGACTGAATATCTCAAAGCAGCTTGTGGAAAAGATGGGTGGCGAAATTGGCGTAAAGAGCGAGGAGGGCAAAGGCTCAACATTCTGGTTCACGGCCAGTCTGCAGAAGCAGGGGCCGAAGAAAGCAATCCACGAGGCAAGGGACGAGGACATCCGCGGAGTGCGCGTGCTTGGCGTTGATGACAACGAGACGAACCGCCGTGTGCTGGCGGGTATGCTGGGTGTTTGGGGATACCGCCACGAGGAGGTCTCGGACGGGACGGCCGCCATCGCGAGACTTCATGAGGCCATTAAGGAGAATGACCCATTTCGCATTGCTGTCCTGGATATGCTTATGCCGGAAACCAACGGCGATGAATTGGGTAAGATGATCAAGGCGGACCCGTTGCTCAAGGACACCATACTGGTTATGATGACGTCCCTCGGCCAGCGGGGCGACGCAGCAAGGCTCGAGGAGATCGGATTCGCCGGGTACCTGACGAAACCCGTGAAGCAGGCACAGTTCTATGAACTTCTCACGATGGTTTTGGGCCGCGAGACCGCTGACAAACCCTCGCAAGACCAGATTCTCACCAGGCACGCTGTGTCTGAGAATCGCAGACGCAAAGTTCGCATCCTGCTGGCTGAGGATAACATCATCAATCAGAAGGTCGCGCTCAAGATCCTCGATAAGTTGGGCTACCGGGCCGACGTGGTCGCCAATGGCCTGGAAGCGGTCAATGCCCTTGAGACGATTCCTTATGACATCGTGCTGATGGATTGTCAGATGCCAGAGATGGATGGCTATGAGGCGACTGCCGCCATCAGAAAACTGGAAAGAAAAGCCGGCGCTCATATCCCCATCATCGCCATGACTGCCAACGCAATGCAGGGTGACCGGCAGAAGTGCCTCGACGCCGGCATGGATGATTACGTGTCCAAACCGGTTAGCTCACAGAGCATTGCCGAGGCTGTTGAGAGGTGGCTTGCCTCAGATGAGGCAGCAGCCGTCAAGCAGAAGCGGCCGAAGAACAAGGCCCCGGAAGAGACGCCAGCCTTTGACCATACAGAGCTGCTTGAGCGATTGGGCGGTGACGAGGCGATCGTCAGAGAGATAATGAAGATTTTCCTTCAGGATATGCCTCTTCAGATCAAGAAGCTGGAGACGGCGCTTGAGAACGGCGATGCGTCTCTGGCAGAGCGCCAAGCACATACAATCAAGGGCGCCTCGGCCAACGTAGGCGCGTCTGCATTGCGGGACACAGCGTTTGAGATGGAAAAGCTCTGCAAGAAAGGTGATTTGGGCAGTGCGTCGGAGATTTTCAAGATGATTATAGATGAGTTCGAGCAATTGAAGCAAACGATGGTAAATTTAATTACGAAAGATACTCACGACAACAGCTGCTGATTGCAGAGGACGATGTGATCTCCTCTTGATCCCCAGGGCTTGGGTGCAGCTCGCGGAACATACAAATCCGGATGCTCGTGCCGGCATCGCCTCTATGAGCACTTCTCATCATTCAGACCCGGCAATCTCACTTGACTTCTGGCCCACTTGAAGCGACTCTTTGCGCTGTCGGGACTTGTTGAGTTGTGAACCTTCGGGTTATCGCGGTCTAGGGGGTGAACTTCTTGAAAGACAGCCATTGCGTGAATAAGCCAATGCAAACCGGTGGCAACCAGCCGGCGCTGCATCCTGCGTCCTGGCGCGCCTCGCTCATTTCCCTCGCCGTGTTTTTTCTTATGACCGTACTAAGCGTCATGGCGTCCTCTCTGGGTCTGGGCGAGGAGTCCCGGAAGGTGCTAGTCCTGAACTCCTACCACAAGGGCTACGCGTGGTCGGACAAGATAGTCAAGGGAGTGGAATCCGTCTTTGTGGTCGATGATAACATTGAGCTTTATGTTGAGTACATGGACACAAAGCGACATTTTAGCTCTTCGTACTTGAGCCAGCTGCGAGATATCTATGCGGAGAAGTTCAGCGCCGAGAAGTTTGAGCTAATCATCTCTTCAGACGACAATGCGTTCGATTTCTTGCTCGCCAATCGCGATGATCTCTTCCCTAGCGTCCCAATCGTGTTCTGTGGCGTTAACGACTTCCAGGACGCACGGATTGCTGGCCACGAGGGAATAACTGGGGTGAACGAGTCGCCTGATTTTGCGGGCAATGTCGAGCTTATTTTGAAACTGCATCCTGATACGCGCCGCATAGCGGTCATCAGTGACCAGACTATGACCGGCAAGGCTAATACCATGCGATTTCGGAGGATCACGCCCGACTTCGTTGACAAGGTTGAATTTGTTTACTTCACAGACAAGACCGTGTCGGAGTTGCGGGAGTCGCTTCGCTCACTGCCTGGCGACACCGTGGGCCTCGAGCTGTCCTTCTACAAAGACCGAGAGGGCAGGTCCCTGTCCTTCAAGGAGAGTGCTAAGCTGATTGCCAAGAGCTGCAATTTCCCGGTCTACAACTCATGGGATTTCATGTTGGTCAATGGGATTCTTGGGGGAAAGATGACTAGCGGCTTCGAGCAGGGCAGAACAGCGGCCGAGATGGCGCAGCGGATATTGCGAGGCGTTCCGGTCGATATGGTACCCATTGTTCTGGAGAGTCCCAACGTCTATATGTTCGACTGGAATGCGATGAGGCGCTTTGGTCTAAGGGCGTCAGACTTGCCGAAGGGAAGCGTGATCATCAATCGGCCAGTATCTTTTTTCGCTAGATATGCGGGCTATATCTGTGGGACGTTTGCTCTTGTGGTACTCCAAGCACTGCTCATCCTTAGGCTTCTTTACAGTCGAAGAATGCGTAAACGAGCGCAGAAGTCGCTGCGCGATCATATAGGTCTGCTGCGCGTCCTGATTGACACGATTCCCAACCCGTTCTTTTACAAGGACCGCAACGGAGTGTATAAGGCCTGCAACAAGGCATTCGCGGAGCAGATAATGAGGCTGCCGCGAGATGAGATCATTGGCCGCTCTCTCCACGACCTCCCTAATGTGGTTCCCGGCGACCTTGCGGACGAGCATGCAGGGCATGATGAACTCCTCTTCGAGGAGGCCGGGGCGCGGACGTACGAGGGGCAAGCGCTATGCGCAGACGGCGAACGGCGAGAGTTCCTAATCAGCAAGGCCACGTTCAAGGATGCCCCTGGCCATGCAGCCGGTCTAGTCGGCATCATGCAGGACGTTTCGGAGCTGCGACGCGCTGAAAGGGAGTCGGCGTTTCTTGGCTCGGTTACGCAACAAGTAACGGACGCGATACTCGTTACAGACACCGATCATCGCATCACCTATGGCAATTCCGCGTTGGAGAAGCTATACGGGTATGCAAAGGAAGAGCTTCTTGGAGAAACGCCTGACTTGCTCAACGCGGAGCCCCTGACGGAAGAAATCCAGCGTGACATCTATGAGACGGTTTCTTCCGGCAAGACGTGGTTAGGAAGCCATCTGAACAGAAGAAAGGACGGAACGACCTTTATCTGCGAGATGAAAATCTCCCCACTCCGCGACGAGGATGGGGAGGTTCACTGTTATGTGGGGATCCTGAGAGACGTCACGGAGCGCGTACGAGCGAGAAAGGCGCTGCGCGTCCAGCGGGACCTGGGGGTCACGCTTAGCAAGACTGCGAGCGTGCAGCAGACGCTGGAACAGTTGCTTGCGGCGGTTTTACAGCTTGACGGCGTCGATTGCGGAGGCATTTACCTCGTTGACAGTTCTACGGGTGGTCTCGATCTGGTTCACCATCGAGAGCTCTCGGCGCGATTCGTGGAGACCAGCTCTTATTATGGGCTCGACGACCCCAGCACGAAGCTCGTCATGAAAGGCGAGGCAGTTTACAGGAGCTATCCGGAACTGTTGACGGGTATGGATGAGACCAAGCTCGCCGAAGGTCTGCGCGCAATCGCTGTCGTTCCGATTCAGCATGAGGGACAGACCATTGCCCTGCTCAATGTCTCAACACACGATAGCGATGAGATCCCCCCAAGCACCCGCCAGACAATCGAGACAATAGCGGCGCACACTGGCGACGTCGTCGCGCGGGTCCGCGCGGAGGCAGAGCTCCGGCAAAGCGAGGACCAATACCGGTGCATATTCAATTCTGTGAGCAATGGTCTTTTAGTATTCGACCTTGAGGGCCGAATCGTCTCAGCCAATCCTGCTGCCTGTCGTATGTATGGATATTCCCTTGATAAGCTCACATCTCTTTCGGGAAAGGACATCGTTCATCCTGCGTATCTACACGTCTTCGAGAAGTTCCTGAGCCATCCCGCGACAGAGGGTGAGTTTCACGCCGAGTCGGTTGACATTCGCGCTGACGGCTCGGAGATCAATGTGGAGATTACGGGCGCCTCGTTC
>JAGHCW010000040.1 GCA_021160245.1 bacterium
GAAGGCAGCTTTGACTTCGCCCCCGCAGCCGATGGCGCATACGGGTTCTACACAGTTGCGACAGATGGCGCCGGGAACGTTGAGGCCGCGCCGGTTGCGGCTGATAACACTACCGGTTTTGACACCGTCGCGCCTGAATCAACCTGCGAAAGCCCTGATCTGGCAAACAGCTCTAAAATTGCGGTGAGCTTCACCTCGTCGGACGACAGGTCGTTCGTGGCTGAGGTCTGCCTCTATTCTCGTTTTGGGGAAGGCGCCTGGGTACTATATGAATGCACGTCGGCGACTATTGGCTCCTTCGATTTCGAGCCTTATGGCGATGGTACTTACGAGTTCTACACAATCGCGACAGATGGCGCCGGAAACCTTGAGGAAGCGCCGATCGCGGCGGATGACTCGACAGAATACGACACAGTCGCGCCTCAGAGCAGCTGCACTAGCCCAACTTATGCAAATTCATCGCCTATTGCAGTGGACTTCACGGCAAATGACAGCCCATCGACAGGAATTGCCTCAGTTGATCTCTGGTATAGTATAGACGGCGGCGATTGGACGGATAGCGGCCTTTCAGAGACCGGTACCGAAGGCAGCTTTGACTTCGTGCCCGCTGCCGACGGCGCTTATGAGTTCTATACAATCGCGACAGATGGCGCCGGAAACGTCGAGGCGGCGCCGGGGACAGCGGACGGTTCAACTGAATACGACACAGTCGCGCCTCAGTCATCTTGCACCAGCCCAAGCTCCACTAATTCAAAGCCGATCGCGGTTGGTTTCACAGCGAGTGACGGCACGTCCGGAATCGCAGAGGTTATCCTTCGGTATAGACTCAACGGCGGCGATTGGACGAGCAGTGGTCTCTCCTCCACTGAGGCGTCCGGCGCTTTTAGCTTCGCGCCCGGAAACCAGGGGATGTATGAGTTCTACACAATCGCAACGGATAACGCCGGAAACGTGGAGGCGATACCGGGGGCAGCGGACGATACTACTGAATACGACACGACCGCGCCTCATTCATCTTGCGAAAGCCCGGAGTTTGCGAGCTCATCTCCGATCGCGGTGAGCTTCACAGCCAGCGACACCCCATCTTCAGGAATCGCTGCAGTTGATCTCTGGTACAGAGTAAACGGCGGCATTTGGACCAACAGCGGCCTGTCTGAGGCGGGCACTGAGGGCAGCTTCGCCTTCGAGCCAGAAGCCGATGGGACATATATGTTTTGCACGATTGCGACCGATGGCGCCGGAAATGTCGAGGCGGTTCCGGAGGCTGCTGACGATACGACGGAATACGACACAGTTGCCCCTCAATCATTCTGCGAAAGCCCAGAGTTTGCCAACTCATCGCCGATCGCGGTTGGTTTCACAGCGGGCGACAGCCCATCGTCCGGAATCGCGGCAGTCGATCTCTGGTACAGATTGAATGGCGGCGATTGGACTGATAGCGGCCTCGCCGGCACTGGAACTTTTGGTAGCTTTAACTTCGTGCCCGGCGCTGATGGGACTTATGAGTTCTACACGATTGCGACCGATGGCGCCGGAAATGTCGAGGCGGTTCCGGAGGCTGCTGACGATACGACGGAATACGACACAGTTGCCCCTCAATCATTCTGCACGGCGCCCGCAGACGCGACGACGACGCCGATAGTAGTTGACTTCACCGCGTCCGACACGGACTCAGGTGTTTTGGAGACGAAGCTCCGGTATCGCAAAGATAGCGGAGCCTGGCAGAATTGGGGCGCAGCGTTGCCCGGGACCTCGGGCAGTTTTGATTTCACAGCGCCCGATGGTGAGGGTCTCTATGACTTCTACACGGTTTGCGCAGACAACGCGGGGAACATTGAGGCGGCCCCGGCAGGACCCGGTGCAACCACGAATTACCACATACTGGCGCCGGAGATTTGGTTGAGCGCGGACTCCATCGACTTTGGTGAGGTCCCGACGGGCGATCACGCGGAAGAGACGTTGGTTGTTCGTAACGACGGCGACAGAGACCTTACGATAGAGAGTGTCCTTACTGGGCTTTCGATCTTCACGATAAGCTACACTGGCGCCTTGCCGGCAGTCCTCGCGCCGTCCGGAACGTTCGAGATTGACGTGACTTTCACACCGGATAGCGTCGGCGAAGTTAATGATGAACTGACGATCACGTCGGATGATCCTGATTCTCCTTCGTCCGCTGTCGATCTTGCTGGAGAGGGCGTCCTGGAAGGCGAACTGACGGTTGATATATCCACGAACGCGGCTGCATATCAATTTGACGACACGCTCGAGATGAATATCGCGGTGCAGAACACGGGTGAGCCGGTCACGGTCGATGTCTATCTCATCCTGATATACGATCTGGGCGGTCCCGAGGAGCGGCAATGGTCGGGTTCGCTGGCTACTTGGTGGATAGACGGCATACTCCCCGTCGCCACGGACTTCCCAATCGGTGCGGGCTATGACCTGGCGATGCAGTGGTGGAGCTCCACGCTGCCCTCTGAAATGCCGGGTATCGCGAAATCGGGAACATACACTCTCTGGTTTGGAGCCGTTGAACCCGGCACGCTGAACCTCGTCTCAAATTTCGCTAGCTGCGAGTTCACACTCGATGGAGAGCCATTCGCAGATATTTACACCAACGCCGAGTTCTATTCACTAACTGCCGATAAGATCGACATATCGCTGGACCTCCAATTCCCACCATACTCCTTGGACACCGACTTCTACATGCTGATGATGGCGCCGGACGGCACATTCTGGATTCCAACCCTCGATGCTTGGTGGCAGCCAGGTGTACTTCCGCTCATGCCCAACTTTGAAGCGCCACCGGGGCTGGTCCTTGAGGACGTCTTCTGGGAAGTGGACCTGCCGGCAATGGCGCCATTTGACGCGGCCGGTCAGTTCTGGCTCTTCACCGCGCTCGCAGAGCCCGGAACCGTGACGCCATATTCTGACATAGGCGTCGCGACATTCACATTGCAGTAAGAAACCGAAAACAATCGCAACGCAAAAAACGGGATAGACGGGCTTTTGAGGGTCTCTCAGAAGCCTGTCACCACATCTGGTATGCCACAATGAGATCTCCCGTGACATCATAAAGAGACCTGGCCTATTGGACAGTCAATTCAGATTAGGCCCTGTTGAAAAGCGATGTGAACGTCTTCAGATTCTGGCTATCGCCGCATTCGTCATCCACGGGCGTTTCCAGTATGAACGGGAGATGTGACAGTCGCTCATGATTTGCGATGTTGCGAAATCCATCTAGGCCGATGGCGCCTAACCCTATGTGGTAATGCCGGTCAACGTGGCTGCCCAGCTTGACCTTCGTGTCGTTGACATGGACGACCTTCAGACGGTGATATCCAATATGCCGGTCAAGGTCATCAAGTGTCTCCTCAAGCCCCGCGCGTGTGGCCACGTCATAGCCAGATGCGTACGCGTGTGCCGTATCAAGACATACACAAAGCCGATTCTCAACGTGCGACGCCTCGATTATTCTCGCAAGCTCCGCAAACGTCGAGCCAATTATGTTACCCGAGCCGGCTGTAAGCTCCAGCACAAGCTGCGCCTCATATTCATCAGAGAGTATCTCATCAAGACCCTGCGCTACCGCCCTGATGGCATCTTCGACAGGTCTTCCCCTTCCGGACCCAATGTGCGTCACAACGTTTTGTGCTCCGAGTAGATCGGCCCTCGAAAGGGAAATTCTGATGGCCTGTCTTGATTTTGCCACGAGCTCCTTGTCAGGGCTTGCTAGATTTATGAGATAGGGTGTATGGATAACGACCGCCTCGATTTCATATTCACTCACGAGGCGTCGGAAGGTCTTGACGTCCGTGTGGGAGGGCGCATTGCTCCGCCAGCTTCGGGGATTCTGAGCGAATATCTGAAGGGCGTTGCAGCCCAATTCATGCGCCCGCTCAACGGCCTTGTAAACCCCTCCGGCGGCTGAGAAGTGCATTCCAACGATCATCATAACTTTTATCCCTTCCGGAGAAGGCGCAGTTGTGTTCGATCCGAGCTTTACCCAGAGACAAAATCACAGTAGTATCAAACTCAATGTATTCTCAAAGTCGTAAATGCTCAAATTGTATTTCGAGGAGGCTTGCCAAATGAACAGGAGGAGTTTTCTAAAACTGGGCGGCGTCTCAATGCTCTGCTCGCTATTTGCGCCTCGCTTGGTCAGGCGGGCAAGCGCACAGGACGGCGGACCGTCTTATTGGGCTGGAAACTACTTCATTCAGGACACAGTAGATAGCAGCGACCTTCCGGAGCGCATACTGGCTAGGATTGGCGGCGCTTGGCACGTCTATCCGGTGAGGGAGCTTCCGCAGGAGTTCCTGGATTGGAACCTCAGCTCCCGGGTCTCGATGCTCGAGGATATGGCAAGCGGCCAAATGGCGATGAGCTATGACGGCCCTCATAACGCCGCTGTGGCGACATTCTCCCGCTTCGGGCGAGGGGATAGTGATTTCGTCATCAATAATGCATACAAAGGGATGGGAATGGTTCCGAAACCGGACCGCATCGATGAGATCATCGACCGGCTTAAGATGACCAAAGACCACCCAATGAGCGCTAAGCTCCAGGTACTCATCGGGAACTACAACGACGACACGATCTGGGATAGGACGAAGCAGGGCTCCATAGAGCTATACACATCGCCGTCATTTGAGACTCACAGCTTCACAAACCAAATGCGCAATCCAATCTCGACCGTGGTCTTTTTGGACTCCGTATCCTATGAGCTCAGAACGATAAGCAGACTGATGCACCACCGCGACCCAACGCTCTCCGAAGAAGAGAAGAAGGAGTCTGAGTACATCAACTTAGTCCACTCCTATTTCCACGGCGGACCGACTGACTTCATCGCCTGCGTTTATCATGTGATAGAGGTTTTTGACAACTCTCCAGGGCATTCGGGAGCCGGAAGCAGAGTTGTGCCTCCACTCGCTTAAGGGAGCAAAGTTGTGCCGTATGATAATCGTAGCAACCACTTGCTGGGCTTAAAGTGAGCAAGTTTTTTTGAAGGAGATTGAGAATGCAGATAAGATTGGCTTCTATTTTAATGATTGTGGCTTTGCTCGGCCTCCAAAGTGCAGCCCTGGCGATTGAGTCGCCATGCGTTGAGGTGACAACAGACCGCGCCGCGTATTCGTTCGGCGACAGCTTGGAGGTCCTGCTTACTGTGAGCAACGATAGCACTGAGCGCTCGGTGGACTTCTACATGGCGTATTTAGCGCCTGACGGGACACCGTACTTCTATCCGGATTGGTCCAGTGAGATGGCGCCTGGGATGGCTGAAGTAGCCCTGCCTTCAGGTTTTGCTATGGGGACATTTGCCTTTCTCACATGCCCGATTCCCGGCAGCGGCCCGCCGATTCTTGTCGAAGGGACGCATACCTTCGCCGTGGCTCTCATGGAGGCGGGCTCTTCCGACAATCTTCTTCAGGATGTGAGTTTTGCGTTCTTCGACGTGAGCTCGAGCTCGGAAGGCTGTCCTCCAGGAATGGTCCGAGTTCCAGCTGGGGAGTTTATGATGGGCGACACATCCGGTATGGGTTATCTAGACGAGTATCCCCTGCATCAGGTGTTTTTGGATTCTTATTGCATTGACGTATTTGAGTATCCGAATCAAGAGGAAGAGACGCCTGATTCTAATCTGTCATGGCTCGAGGCGAACTCGCTTTGCTCCCAACAGGGCAAACGACTCTGCGGCGAGGCGGAGTGGGAGAAGGCCTGCAAGGGCCCAATGGATTGGATATATCCCTACGGAGACAGTTACAGCAATATCATGTGCTGGACGCAAGTCGCGAGCGATGAGCCCGCAAATCCGTCCGGTGATAGAGGGCGCTGCACAAATGCCTATGGCGCCTTTGACATGAGCGGCAACGTCTTGGAGTGGGTGAACGACTTCTATTCGGCGGACTATTACTCGTCATCAGTCTATGAGAATCCAACCGGGCCGGCAGTCGGAAGCTCAAAAGTCATTCGCGGAGGCGCCTCGTTCCATGGGGGTCTTGCGACTAGGTGTTCTTTCCGAGGCTCCTATTATCCGGAAATGGCGAAGTTTGGCGCTGGCGTCCGCTGTTGCAGAGATTAGAGCGAAGACAGGAGTTTGCGTCGGCAATATAAATGGAGGTTGCCGGGCGGGGGGCTCTTAGGGAATCCGGGGCTTTGATTGAGATGGCCTCGCTTATTTTGTTTTTTTATGTTGGGGAAACTCCTTCCCTAAGGACTTGACATAAACAGGTGTTTAGTATTAGAGTTCCCTTGCATTTATTTGGATAGATATTACCTACCAAGGGATTGATCGACATGTAGGCACGTAGCTCAGGGGTGGAGCGCTACCTTGACGCGGTAGAGGTCGGCGGTTCGAAGCCGCCCGTGCCTACCATTTCCGGCTCGCGTCTCCCCCAATGCACGGGTTTATCCAAATGGAATATATGTTTGAATATAACTAGTGAGTAGCGAATTGAGAGACGAAATAAGCAATAAATCTGACCGGCTGGGGCTTGAGGAGTATAGACACAGCACGGCGCATGTCCTTGCTGATGCCGTAAAGCAGCTTTTCCCCGGGACGAAATTGGGAATAGGGCCGGCGATTAAGAACGGCTTCTATTACGATTTCGATCAAGAGAGCAGATTCAGCGATTCGGACTTCGTCGCAATAGAGAAGAGGATGCGGGAGATAATCGCGAAGGACCTTCCTTTCGAAAGAAGCGTTGTCTCCAGGGAAGAGGCACGTCGTATCTTTGAGGCGCAGGGCGAGAGTTACAAACTGGAGCTCTTGTCAAAGGTGCCCGACGACGAGGAGGTCGTGCTATATAGGCACGGCGATTTCGTGGACCTTTGTCGCGGCCCTCATGTTGAGTCCACCGGCAGGTTAGGCGTGTTTAAGTTGACGTCAGTTGCGGGCGCGTATTGGCTTGGCGATGAGCACAATCCGATGCTTCAGCGGATATATGGAGCGGCATTTACAGATGAGCGCGAGCTTGAGGAGCACCTTCGCCTTGTTGAGGAGGCGAAGAAGCGTGATCACCGTATTTTGGGCAGGCAGCTCGACCTCTTCTCGATAGACGAGGAGGCCGGGGCCGGTCTTGTCTATTGGCACCCCAATGGCGCGATGCTGAAGCACATCATAGAGGACTTCTGGCTGAAAGAGCACCTCAAGCGAGGCTACGAATTGCTTAGCACTCCCCACATTGCCAAGAGCTCGCTTTGGCACGCTTCAGGGCATTACAGCTATTACAAAGAGAACATGTATATCCTCCCTGTTGGGAATGAGGAGTACGTCCTCAAGCCAATGAATTGCCCTATGCACCTTCAAGTTTACCGTTCGAGGGTTCGATCTTACCGGGAGTTGCCGATAAGGTATGCGGAGCTCGGCACGGTTTATCGACGTGAGCGTTCAGGGACACTCCATGGCATGTTCAGGGTCCGGGGATTCACACAGGACGATGCCCATATATTCTGCACGCCAGAGCAGGTGGAAGCGGAGGTCGGTTCCGTTGTGGACCTTGCGCTTCACATGCTGAAAGTCTTCGGCTTTGAGCAGCTTGGTATCGATCTCTCGCTCATGGACAGGGGAAAGCGACAGGACTATATAGGCGATCCGGAGGTCTGGGACAGGTCCGAGGCAATCCTCCGCAAGGTTCTTCAGGCAAAGTCCCTGGACTTCAGGGAGATGCTGGGCGAGGCGGCCTTCTATGGTCCCAAGATCGATTTCCAGTTGGTTGACATCTATGGCCATAAGCAACAGGGCGCCACGATTCAACTGGATTTCAATCTCCCGAAGCGACTTGACCTAGATTACATTGGGAGTGATGGATCAGAGCAGCATGTGGTGCTGATTCACAGGACGATTCTGGGGGCGTTGGAGCGATTCGTGGCGGCCCTCATTGAGAGCTGTGGCGGAGCGTTCCCACTCTGGCTTTCTCCCAAGCAGATTGCAGTTTTGCCGATTACCGACACTCAGCATGAATTCGCCTCCAAAGTCCGCGATGATCTATTGGATGCGGGCTTTAGAGTCTTGCTGGACGACAGGAATGAGAAATTGGGATTCAAGATAAGGGAGCACACTAAGCTGCCCTACCTCTTGATTATAGGCAAGAGGGAGCAAGCAGAGGGCAGTGTGTCTGTAAGGCGCCGCTTCGAGGGCCAAATAGGGGCGATGAAACTCGACGAGTTTATCTCGATGGCCCGGGAAGAGGCGCAGAAGCGTGTGATTTTTACTGAAGGAGATCGCCGATAGAGAAGAATGACCGGGTTCGCGTCAATAGAGGCATAAGAGCCGATGAAGTCAGGGTCATTGGCCAGGACAGCAAACAGCTTGGGATAATGCCATTGGAAGTGGCTTTGCAGAGGGCTTTTGACCGTAATCTTGACCTTGTGGAGGTTGATGCGCGAGGGACTCCACCAGTGTGCAAGATAATGAACTACGGCAAGTACAAGTACGAGACAAGCAAGAAAGTACATGGGGCCAAGAAGACGCAGGTGAAGTCTATGGTAAAGGAGGTCAAATTCAGGCCTCGAACAGACGAGCACGATCTGGAGTTCAAGCTCAATCATGCCAAACGTTTCTTGGATAACGGCCACAAGGTCAAGATAAGCATCTGGTTTCGAGGTAGAGAGAAGCTGCATGTGGATTACGGTCGTCAGCTGCTTGATAGAATAATGGAGCGTCTGAAGGATGAAGTGCAGACGGTCGGGATACCACGGTTCGAGGGGCGGAACCTATCTGTCATATTGTCTCCTAAGAAAAAAGTAGAGCCCAAGAAAGTCGTCGAGCCATCAGAAGCGGATGCTGCTCTGAATGGGACAAAAGTTTAGAATGGGAATTAACAAATAAGTGAGAAATCAATGCCGAAGATGAAAACATCAAGCGGGGCCAAGAAACGCTTTAGGGTCACCGGCTCAGGTCAGATAGTGAGGCGCCACGCCAATAAAGGGCACATCCTGACTAAGAAAAGCAGGAAGCGCAAGAACAGGCTTGGCAAACCGGCTATTGTGAGCTCGGCCGACAGGAAGAACATCGCAAGGCTCATACCATATTCCTAACGGTCTATCTGTGAGATTCTGGCGACAGATTGCAGGAGCTTTTCTGCGCCTCATGCTTGGGCCGGGCTTGTCATCTATCGCAGTATGATGTTTGCGGATTTTCGGCGAGCAGAATCCGACGGCGGCAGCTATGGGTGCATCGGGCGAGACTGTTTTTCGCTGACAGAAGGTCTATAGCAGGCTTGCACGGCACATTCAGAGATTATTCAGCGGGCGGACTACAGGATAGATTCCCGGCCGTGAATTAAGTAATGGCAATGAACGCATTGCTTTTCTTGATGCCGGATGCAATATACTGTAGTTTATTGATTAGGTATTACTTTAGAAAGGATAGAAAATGCCAAGAGCAAAATCCTCGATTGTAAAAAGAAAGCGGCATAAGCGAGTTCTTGAGATGGCCAAGGGCTATCGCGGCAGTCGCGGCAATCTATATCGGGTTGCCAATGAGACGGTCCTTCGGGCCTTGGCTTTCGCATATAGAGACCGGAGACGCCGCAAGAGAGACTTCAGACGGCTTTGGATATTGCGCATCAGCGCAGCGTCCAGGGCCCAGGGATTGAAGTATAGCGAGTTCATAGATGGTCTTCAGAAGAGGCACATATCGCTTAACCGCAAGGTGCTCTCCCAAATAGCGGTGTTTGATCCGGATGCGTTTGAGGCCTTGACCAGTCTCGTTTTGCAGAAGGAGTCAGATGATGGAAGATGATCCCAGATTAGGCCACACGGTGGAGCAGCCATCGGCTTTCTCAGACGTATTTGAGCGCGTTGAGAGGCGAATAAAGGCGTTGAGAGATGAGAAGAACGAGCTGGAGCAGAAGCTCGAACAGGAACGCCTGAAGGTGACCGGACTTGAGCAGACAGTTGATGAGCTTATGTTGATAAAGGAGAAACATCTATCTTTTGTGCAGGAACAAGAAATAGTTCGGGGAAAGGTCGAGGGGCTATTGTCTCTTCTCGAAACGGAGGAGGATTAGACTGATTGGACCTTGAGGCTGTGGAGCTGCTTGATAGAGGCGATACTCCGAGTCCTCAGAGAGATGTTGAGGTTGAGGTTCTTGGAAAGCGATATTTTTTTAAGAGCATCTACGATGCTCGCACAGTTCAGCAGGTTGCGAGCATGATAAATGAGATAGCTGCAGGTCTCCAGGATCATGTGGGTGTGCATTCGAGCCCAGGGCTTCCTATCCTGACTCTTATGCAGATGGGTTTCGAGCTGCGAGTCCTGAAGAAGGAGTATCGGGCGCTTCGAGATAAATTCGAGCATGAAAGTGAACGGCTTTTGCTCTTAGTTGGGGACCAGTAGGTCTCAGGCTGCCGGGCAAAAGCGGCGGAGTAATAATACATGGCGATAATGGGCGTATTGGAGAGAACTAGTCGGGGTGGATCAAGCGCTAAGACGTTTGTGATGGTTTTTCGGGCATTGAGCCAACAGCATGAGAATGGGGCTCCTCAATCAGGCATGGTGCGCACGCCGTGCTTTACGCAGGGTAGCCTGAAGTGCCTTAGGGGTACCCCACCTACGTCGATGGGTTCTCATAATGCCTTGCCACACGGCTTTTTGGCAGGTCCGCCCCTTTTATAGTTGGCCCTGGGCCGAAATTACTCCTTCATTTTTGCAGCCATTCGATTGTCCTCAATCGAGTCTTGCTTATCGAGCACAATTCCCAGCTCTCTCTTGTTCAATGCATGATTGAGAGTCAATTTAGAAAGGTGGCGAATTGAAGTGGATAAAGTCGTTCTAGCTGTTGTAGTTATCGCGGGCCTATTGGCCGGGTACTACATCAGAAAATACCTAGCGGAATCAAAGATCAAGCGTGCCGAAGAAACGGCCGAGAAGATACTCGCAGACGCCAAACAGGCAGCCGAGACAACCAAACGAGAAGCACAGGTAAGAAGCAAGGATGAGCTCTATCGTCTTAAGGAGGAGCTCGAGCGTGAAATGCGCGAACAGGGCGATAAACTGCGCCAATTTGAGCGGCGGCTCCTGCAGAAAGAAGAAAGCCTCGACCGTCGTGTGGACAGCTTTGAGAAACGAGAGCGTCTTCTCGGTAAGCGTGAGCGAGAGACAGCTGCGAGAGAACGTGAGCTTAATCTCCTGAAGGAGAAGCGACTCGTTTTGCTCAGGGAAGCCCAGCAGGAAATCGCAAGAATCGGCGGGCTCAGCCGGAACGAGGCGCGTGAGACATTGATGAATGAGATGATCTGTGACGCAAGGGAACGGGCGGCTCGGACGATACGGGACGTTGAGGCCGAAACGCGAGAGAACTCTCAGAAGATCTCCAGGGAGATAATCTCCACGGCGATACAAAGATGCGCGACCGAATACGCGGCTGAGACGAGCGTGGCAGTAGTGTATCTTCCGAACGACGAGATGAAGGGTCGGATAATCGGGCGCGAGGGTCGAAACATTCGAGCGCTAGAGCTCGCGACCGGTGTTGACCTTATCGTTGACGATACACCTGAGGCGGTGATCATCTCCTGCTTTGATGGCATCAAGCGAAAAATAGCCGAGGTCGCCCTCGAGCGCCTCATACAGGATGGACGGATTCACCCCGCGCGCATCGAGGAGATAGTTGCCAAAGCGAGGAAGGAGATCGAGTCCAAGATGATCGAGGAGGGTGAGCAGGCTCTCTTTGAGGCCAGAGTGGGCAAGGTGCATCCGGAGCTTGTGAGGCTACTTGGCCGGCTAAGATATCGGACGAGTTATGGGCAGAATGTTCTTCAGCACTCAAAAGAGGTGGCCCATATTGCGGGCGTGATAGCGAGCGAGCTCGGCGTGGATGCTCGGCTGGCCCGGCGAGCCGGACTCTTGCACGACATAGGCAAGGCCATTGACCACGAGGTGGAGGGCACTCACGCCGAGATAGGAGCGGAGATAGCCAGGAAATGCGGCGAGTCCAAGGCTGTCGTCGAGGGCATCGCAATGCACCATGACAACGATCTCTGCGAGGCGAGAATCTCAACTGTTCTTGTTCAGGCCGCCGACGCTCTTTCGGCATCGAGGCCCGGGGCAAGGCGCGAGGTTTTGGAGAGCTATGTTAAGCGCCTAGAGAAGCTGGAGCAGATCGCCTCGTCCTTCAAGGAGTCAACAAGACATACGCGATTCAGGCGGGCAGGGAAGTTAGAATACTCGTTGATCAGGAGGAAGTGCAGGACAATGGCGCCTTGACACTCGCCCGTGAAGTCGCTCAGAAGATAGAGAACGAGCTTGAGTATCCGGGTCAGATAAAGGTTACCGTGATTCGAGAGACAAGGGCAATTGAGTACGCGAAGTAAGCGGACGGATTATGTTCCGGCCCCCGATCTCCGCAGTCCACAGGATATACGGGAGTGCTGGTTTTGAGAATACTCTTCATCGGGGATGTTGTAGGGAGATGTGGTCGCTCTGTTATCAGTAACTACTTGGGCTCTCTGCTTGAGGAATTTAACATCGAACTCTGCATCGCGAACGGTGAGAACGCCGCCGGGGGCTTTGGCATCACCCAGCCGGTCGCAGAGGAGATGTTCGCAGCGGGCGTTGACGTGATCACCTCTGGCAACCATATATGGGACAAGAAGGAGGTCTATGAGTACTTCGACATCGAACCGAGGTTGCTAAGGCCGGCCAACTATGTCGATAGTCTGCCGGGCTCTGGAGCCATCTTGGTCCCCATGCAGAAGAGGGGCCAAGCTCTGATCGCGAATATCTCAGGCCGGGCGTTTCTCGACCAACTAGACTGCCCATTCCAGACCATCGACCGAATACTCGAGGCGGAGGGCAAGGACGCGAAAGTGCGTATTGTCGATTTTCATGCCGAGGCCACAGCTGAGAAGCAGGCTATGGCTTGGTACCTCGACGGACGCGCCTCAGCGCTGATCGGAACCCATACGCACGTTCAGACGGCGGATGAGCGCATTCTGCCTGAGGGGATGGCTTATATCACGGACGCCGGGATGACCGGGGCCTTCGACAGCGTGATAGGATTCAGGCCGGAGGACTCGATCTACAGATTCCGGACGGGCATCTCTCGCTCGCTCCGGCTGGCAAAAGGGAACAGAGGCATCAACGCGGTAATCGTGGATATATCGGAAGAGACAGGTGAGGCGGTGTCAATTGAGCGATATTCGGCGAAAATGCTCTGATAAAGACGTCACGCCCATACGGGCGAAAAGGACTCAGAAAAGAACGAGAAGAACCGGTTCAACCCTATTCGGAGGCTATGGCCAATGAAAGCACTGATAACAACATGCTGCATACTGGCGTTGCTGTCGCCGGGCTTAGTCCTAGCTGATGAGCCGGACTCTGAGCAGATGGCCGACGAGCTCGCCTCGTTGTGGCTGCCAATTGATTTTGAGTTCTCCGTGGGCTACGAGGACTATCTGGCGGATTTGATTCCGCAGGAGACCGAGATAACTTCGGTAACTAGCTTTCCGTACCGGCTGGAGGGCGAAATGGCCGGAAGGGTACTTATTCTGTGCAATACCGAGCTTTTCCCCTATGTGGAGGACAATCTTCACATCTGGGCGGCAGACATGCGCAGCGAAGGCTTCGAAGTTCTGCTAGTTGCTGGGACGTTCGAGACGCCGAAAGAGCTGCGCGACTCACTTTATGATCTTTGGGCGAGCGATGAGGGCTTACTGGGTTGCATACTCGTAGGTGACTTCCCCGTCCCCTGGTTCGCTCATGCGGACGATTTCGACCATGACGCGGCCATATTCCCCATCGACCTCTATTACGAAGACCTCGACGGGCGGTTCATGGACTTTGACGCCGACGGGATGTTTGATGAGCACAGGGACGGCAGTTTCGGAGACACATTGCCCGAGATATGGCTCGGAAGATTGACCCCATCCACGCTTGAAGGTGACGAGGCGCTATATATAAATCGTTACCTTGAGCGCAACCATTTGTACCGGACCGGGCAGTTCGCGCTTCCGCGGCGGGCGTTGCTTTTCATAGACGATGATTGGGTCCACATGACGAGGCCGTGGGAGGAGGCAGTCGGCAGCCTCTATGACGAGTATCGTGTCATCAACGATAGGGAAGTCACTAATGCCGAGGAGTATTTGGAGCGAATTTCCCAGGGGTATGAATGGGTTGACGTAATGGTCCACTCCAGCCCCGAGACGCACGCCTTCAAGTGGCGGGACATGAACTCGCTCATTTATAGCGATGAGATGTCGCGCTTACCTATCAACTCCTTCTTTCTAGTCCCCTTCTCATGTTCCAACGCCAGATATGTTGAGCCGGACTATTTCGGGGCATGGTATATTTTCGGCGAGAACACGAATGGACTCTGTTCGATAGGCTCAACGAAGGCCGGCTCGCTTTATTACGGAACCAGCATGTACGAGCAGCTTTCTGGGGGAGCTAGCATTGGCGATGCTTTCAGGCATTGGTTCTCAGGCAAGGCGCCCTATTCGGACTCTGATATAAGCTGGTTCTATGGAATCACGATTCTTGGTGACCCGACGCTGCGCCCGACCGACACGGCGCCACCGGCTCCGCCCGGGGATTTCTATTATGCCCGCGACGCTCAGAACACTGCCATTACGTTGCGGTGGGAGGCTCCTGAAGCGGCGGACCTAGCGGGCTTTCAGCTCCATTACGATTCGAATCAGGAATATCCCCCCTTTCAGGGCCAGGGCCTTCCGCAGGGGGATTCGCCGATCGAACTCGGGGATGCCACCTCGTTCACAATCTTGCTGAGCGATATCGCCCGGCCAAAGGTGTATTTCGCTGTAACGGCACTTGATGTTCGCGGCAATGAAAGCGGTTATTCAGAGTACGTTCGCTTCCGCCAAATGCCGTCGCCAAGAGCGCCCAAGATTGACTGGGTCTCATTTAGCCAGGAGGCTGACGTAACCTCTGATATGGGGGGAGCTGTAACTGTCTTTGCATTCGCGGAAGACGTGGAGGACGATTTTGGTTTCCTACGTGTTGAGCTTCACCTCGACGGTGTGCCGACCGGGACCCTGCTCTTTGACGACAGAACACACGGGGACATTTACAAACAGGATGGCTGCTACACCAATACACTGAACATTGAAGAGGGAACGCTTCAACCCGGCAATCACCTCATCTCGGTTGTCGCGACGGACAGCGATGGCGCGCAGTCTGATGAATGGCCTTACGTTAGCATTGGTGAGGTTACAAGTCGGGCGCCCAGCACCGTTAGCTCTTACATGAACTCTGCGATCGCACTCAAAAGAGGCCCGCGGGTCGTGGGGCCAAATCCTCTTATTGCCTCTAAGATG
Organism: bacterium; assembly: GCA_021160245.1. GTDB lineage: Bacteria > B130-G9 > B130-G9 > B130-G9 > B130-G9 > JAGHCW01. The sequence continues at coordinate 15,277 of JAGHCW010000040.1, forward strand.
GCAGATGACGTTACTGATGCGCCAGTCATAATGGGCGGCACGATGCGCTGGGACACATACGAGGGCGCGCCGTTTGCCCAGGTCGCTATTTTAGTCAAGCACCCCGAGGCGGCAACAGAGATCGCGAAGGCGGAGCTCTATCTCAACTGCGAGCCGACCGGAATTATGCTCGAGAGCTTCCCGGTCTCTCGCAAGTTCGCCTACTTCAGAACTTGGTCGTTTAGGGATGAGTTGGCGCTACTTCCGGGCAAGTTCCTATTGGAGGTTGTGGCCACAGACAAGCAGGGCAAAACGTCACAGCTCTTCCCATATCTCCACGTCAAGTAGTGGCCAATAGGCGTGAACGCCAGCAGAGCATGTCACATGCAATTTTACATTGCGTGTCCCTCTTGAGCCCGAGCTTAAGGCAAGGGCTGGCCTCACCAAGAAAGAGCCTTGCGATCGCCCATCGCGAGATTCGAGGCTAGACGACCCAAATGCAGATCATTCAGGCGCATCTTGGAGAGACACTCGCGCTCTCTTGCGGACTCTGCTGGGCAATCGCGGTTTGCCTGTTCAAAAAGAGCGGAGAGACCATGCCGCCCATGTCGCTCAATCTCGTCAAAAACCTCGTCGCGGCGCTACTCTTTGCGATTACTATGGCCGCATTCGACCAGCCAATTCTCATCGACGCGCCTCGAGAAGACTTTCTGCCAATAATCATCAGTGGCCTCGTCGGCATGGCTATCGCGGACAATCTCTTCCTCTCGAGCCTCAATAGAATCGGCGCTGGCCTATGGGCCATTATTGATTGCCTCTACACGCCAAGCGTCATAGTCCTTGCCTTCCTCTTTCTGGGCGAGAGGCTAACCGCTTCCGACCTGCTTGGCGCCGCCCTTGTGGTTGCCGCTATACTCATCGCATCAGTGAATATGGGCCAGCTACGGCGCCTCAAAGGCCACGGCCTTACATCGGCAGTCCTCAAGGGTCTCCTGGGCATTGTCCTGATGGCAGTTGGAGGAATAATCCTTAAGCCTGTTCTCTCGAGGCAATCGCTGCTCTGGATAGTGCAGACAAGGCTCCTTGCTGCCACAATTGGACTCCTTCTGATCACGCTTCTGCGCAAAAATCGATGGCAGATTATCAAGGGAATGTGGCCCCGCGCAAACGTGCGCCATGTTCTACTCGGTTCCCTATTCGGACCATACGCAACTGTTCTATTATGGGTGGCCGGGATGAAATATACTCAGGTCTCCATCGCGGCGATTCTCAACCAGATGAGCATTATCTTTATCTTCGTTTTCGCCGGCCTATTCCTGAAGGAGTCCCTGACAATGAGGAAGCTCGCCGCAATCGTCGTGGCCTTTCTTGGTGTTGTCATAGTGATTGGATTCTGACGGCCGGATTATTCATTGTCTTGGGGCTCGACGGTCAACAGACGACGGAATAGGGACTTGGTTCCCTCTTTGACCTTCTCGACGCCTACCGACTGGACATTGGGGTCCGCCAAGTCCCCATTGACGCGGAAATAGGATGCGATTAGCGTCTCGTTCTCGTGTGTTATGATCCTCCCCATCAGCGGTATCTTGCTCGCGATAATGCCCATCGTTGGCAGCAGAAAGACCCCTATGGACCCGTCGATCTTCATGTTGACCAGGTCAATGTCGCACATACCGGTCACCTTCATCGAACTGCCGTCGAGGAAAAGGTCGTCTGTGTGCAGCTGGCCATCTTTCAGAGTCGCCGTGCATCTCATCAAACTGTATGCCGTGCCGGTCGTTGCGAAATCCCGGAAATCCAGCTTGAACACCCTCAGAATATCGAGCAGAGAAAATATCTTCGAAAGCAGGCCGAACTTCTTTATTATCCCATCTCTCATCCGGATTCTGAATTGTCCGTCGGCCGACCGCAGAAGGCCGTCAGAATCATTGCCACAAGCTTGAATACGGCCCGAGATGTTTCCCTTGCCGGTCATAAAGGTCCTCTTGGCGCCAAGTAGGTCAAGCATCTCCTTCACGTCGTAATCATCGAGCGTGAAATCAGTCCGGATATCGAAGCCGCAAGCGGCAGATATGTCTGTCAGAAGAGAGATGCGGAGATTGCCTTGACAGAGAGCCAAGGTCAGGTCCTTAACGGATAGAGCGCCTCGGTCGATTGGCAGATCGAGGTTCAGCTTCCCAAATTCGTGGCCGTCAAACCTCAAATCGTCTATCCTTGTCGCAGCCTGGATACGCCCATCAGCAAGGAGTGGTGTTGACCAGAGCCAAGTCAGGTCCGAAGTCGTGACGGTTGCAGCTGAGGCGCCCGGTCGATTAGATTCCCTCGGAGACGCCGGCCAAAGCGCGGCCGCGATGTCCGCGATGTCGAGTCTTGGTGATTCTACGTCAAGCCGCAAGGCCGAATCTTTTAGCCTAGCCTCACCATCAATGCTCAAAGTGGATTTCCCGGCGCTAAAATTCATCTTCTTTACGCTTATCGTGTCCGAGGATGCCTCCACAAGAAGGTTCAAGTCACTGATGGCCTCGATTGCTCCGGCAAGCTGAAAGCCAACGTCTCTTGCGGTCAGTGTGGCGTGGAAATTATGCTGCTCTGAGTTATCGCCGCCCAGCATTCCAGCCAATTTCACTCCGAGCTCGCCTTTGGACTTCCCAGGCTCAAGCATTGAGAAAAGGAACGTAAGATCGCTCGTCTTCAGGGCGCCATCGGCCAATTGTAGCTCCACTCCGGGGTTTTTCAGGTCCGCGATATCTGCCGTGAATGAGAAGTTTGATGACCCGATGGTCAGCAGACCTTCTTCCATGAGGACACGCCTAAGCTCCGCAAGATGCCCGGCAAGACTGAGCCGCAACGCCTTTCCCTCCGGTTTGCAGATGACATCACCCCATGAAAGACGCGATCCCCCGAGGTCGAGGCGCGAGTTGAACTTGAGATCGGTGAGGCTTCCTCGCGCCTGAATCTCCAGGGCTGCGCGCTTGGATATGGCCACGTCCTCGGGCAGGAGTGAGCCCAATAGCGTCCTTATATCGAGAAGCGATGGCTTGCAGGCGATTTTGAGTTCGAGTTCATTCTTGTCCCAACCCCTGTCATTCAGCAGTGCTTTCAAAGGCTCTTTGAATTGGCCGGAGACCTCGAACTCGCTGCCTCCCAGCAGTCCCTTCAGGGACAATAGCCTGAGGGTCTCGTTCGCCATCTCAATGCGGCCGGAAAGACCAGTCAGGGGAAGCGGGAAGTCCTTATACTTGGCAGTCAGGTCCTGAACGTCGGCGCCGACCTCATATTGCAGGCTCTCCGGCTCACTTAGGGGAAATCGGGCGCTCATCAGAGTACTTATCTTGCCAGATAAGACATCGAGCTTAAGACTTGCTTGCTGAAGCGCCAAAGGCATAACTTCCGCACCAAGCAATCGATCGACCGTCTGGGCGTCGATCTCCAATGCGATCCCAGCCTCGAATAGGTGTTCGGCCATCGAGTCGCCTCGCCCTGCAGATTGCTCTGATTGTCTTGCAGGCGACATGAGCCTTGCCCAACCGGATATCTCACCGTCGGATTCCAAATCCGCAAATGGAGGGAAGAAAGCTGTAGCATTTTGCACCTTAGTCTCGCGTAAATAGGCGGATAGGTTGCACCGAGGTTGCGATGGCGATGTTATATCGCCGGTGAGTTGTATTGATATGCCGCCCATATCCAATCGCGAATCGCTTATTATGATCTTCTCAAACTCCTTGATAACGCCAGAAAGACTAAAATTGCACTTCTCGTTGGTGGGCTTCCAGAGGATGTCTCCGAAACGAATGTCGAGCTCTTTCATATCCGTTGAGAGGGCGAGTTTTATCCCCTCGGGAGATGAGCCGAGTCTGACAACCAGAGTTGGGATGCCGCTCATTGTCAGTTCCTCCGCGTCAATCGCTCCAAGCCTTGCGAGCAGATGTGGCAGAGCGAGCTCGACGCGGCCGTTGGTCTCCCAAGTTGGGGTCTCGTCGAAAGGAGCGTCCATGTGAAGGTCAGCTATGACGGATGATTGATCGTCTAGCTGCGCCTTAAGATCGGCAACAAGCGCGTCGTTTGATAGTTTGACCTCGGCCGAGGCGCCTCTGAGTTGAAAGCCGGAAGCGTCATGTCGAAGCCCCCCGTCGGAGAGACCGAAGGTGGCTAGAAACTCCGCCCTATATGGTCTGGCTAGGAATGACAGGACTTTCACGCCCGCTCTTATGTTACCCTCCGCACGGCCAAGCTCCATCATGGCGCCCGAGACGGACGAGAGTGACGGGATTGCGTCTGAGACACGCTGGAAGCTGAGTAGTGACGAGGTCGCCCGAGCGCCAACGACCACTACTGCATCAAGCGCTCGCTTGTTCAAGTTGCTGCTTGTCCGCATAACGCTCGAAATATCGACCGGCAACATCTCGACATCCTTCATAAACCCGATACCGCATTCGCCCTCAAGTGGAATCGGAGCCTTCAGAACTCCATCAACTAGCACTCCGGCATTGCCCCGAATATTCTCAAAGCACACGACGCCGTTGCGTATTGAGACAAGGCTCTCCACGGTGTTTGCAGAAATCCCCTTAAAAGCCGGCGAGACTGCCCCACCCGTCAACCGACATGAAGCCGAGAGCTGCGCTGGAAAAAGCGACGCTGACGAGCTCAAATCCGAGACCTTGCCCCTCAATTCTGCCGAGAGGTCGCAGAGCTCGCCTGATATGTCCATGGCTTTGAACTCGTCGCTAGTATCTGTGGGCAGCAGCGGAGCCGGTATCAAATCTAGGATAGTCTTGACCGGTATGGAGCGCAACGAGATCGAGCCTTGTACTTCTGCCCGATCCGAAAGCCAGTTACTAATATCGGCCTCACCCTTCGCCACCGAATCGTCCAGCTTGACAACAAGCTGGCGCAAGGACATTCGCTCCGAATTCAAGTCAGCAGAGAATGAAATCTCAGCGTGATGCCCTTGAGGCGGGCGGAGTTGATTCAGGCTTTTTGAAAGCCAAAGGTCTGAGACATTGATCTCGCCATGCGCCGTCGCTTGCTCGTGACAAACCTTCGCCAACTTCAATCGCAGGTCTAGTGAACCGTGCACTCCGGCTTCCCGTAGTTCAGGTGAGAGGCATGGGCGTAGAGAAGCGATGAGAACATCCGTTGCTATCAATTCGCCAGTGAGAGATATGCCGGACTCCGCAGATTGCATATCGCCGCAAGAGGGCGCTATATTGAAAGAGCCTCGAGCCTCGCCGGCACGCCCTTCCTTTCCGAGCTTATATGACATCTCGACCTCAAAAGGCCTATATGAGTTCATACCCATAACTGACACCTCAAGGTCCGACAACGTCGTCACTCTCACCCGGGAATCATCGGCTGCAGCATCATAGAAGACCATCTGCCCGTCACTTATGAAGATAGATAGACTATTCGGCAGCTCATCCACCGTATCCAGAAATCCGAACGGATTCTTAACCGCCAGCAACTCAAATGGGTTCAGCGCCTCGTCATTCTTCTCGTGCTCGACACCAGAGACTTTCGCAGAGTCTCGGATTATCCGGATAAGTGGGCTGTAAACGTGAGCCTCCTCAACCAGTACCCGCCCGCAAATTAGCGAGAAGAAATCGAGATCGACCCTTACGCTCTCGATCTCAAACGTCTCTATTGCGTCGCTTGCATGGGCTATTCTGATGTCCGATGCCACAAAGCTCAGGTCGGGAAATATGGCGATATGGCCGTGGCCAATCGTGACTTTCAAGCCCGTTGCGTTCGATAGACTCCTCGCAAGGTCGTGCGCAACGCCGTCGAGGCTAATGAAGTGGGGAACGACAAGAAGCGCTAGAATGAGCAGCAAGAGCACGGCCGCTGACCAAGTGATGAGTCTGCTGCGCATTATTCTTGACCAATTCATCTTTATTCTCTCTCCCAGCGCGCATAATACCACTTACTATGTTGCATTATTGCAAAGTTCTAGCAAGGAGTCGCCGGCCGGAGGTCTTAGGTGACAGAAGGCTTAAATAGTAGCAAGTGACTCCTTTGGAAGCCAGCCGGAGAGCCCAGAAGGAATGCTAATCTGCCGCCAGCCCTCTTTGGTTGTGTGAATTCGCGCAGAAGTGCCGCTATGCAGCTCAAAGACCTCGGCGAAATCCTCAGAAGGCCCGCTCCTGACTTTGACCTGCTTGGCCACGACTATGCCGCTCTCCAGGTTCGAGGCGTACGCCTTGACCAGAGTGTTGGTCCCGCAATAGAGAAGCAAAATCAGAGACACGATGAGAACTCGTTTTGATATTTTGATGATGACATTCCTCGCTCCGCTGTTATCTGTCTTGAGAAGCGTGTCCCTCGTGATCAGAATCACCGCGAGCGAGAGCATCACCAATAAATATAGCACGAGTGAGATGATCGTCCACTCGTTGAGGCTCAACATTGAATGGACACCAACCAGCAGCTCTGAGACGATATTGCGGTCCGCCGGCTCGGTCTTGTCGATGATGTTTGCTCTCGCCAGTTTCAGATTGTGCGCTATCGAATCGTCTCGCGGCGAGATGCGCTTGGCCTTTTCGTAATAGAGAATAGCCCGCCCAAAATCACCCATTCTGAAGTATGAATTGGCTAAATTGTAAAAGAGATCAGCATTATGCCAGTCAGCAAAAACCAGGGTCAGGAATCTGTCCTTTGCGCCCTCGTAGTCTTTCTGCTCGTAGTGGATACAACCCTCGTTATAGAGATCGATAGCGGTTTTTGGGTCAGGCTCGGAGAACGCTAGGCCAGAAAACGCAGGCAAGAGAATTAGGGCGAGCGCGCAAATACTAAGCAAAGATGTGCGATTTAGAATAGGCACTCTCATTGCGTCTTCGCCTCGTCAATTCGGTTTGCGGGTTTGAGCTTCTCCAACGTTGTGATGACTTCCTCAATTTTCAATAACACCTCGTTCATCTCCTCCTCAGTGCTGTTTTGCGCGGAGAACCTGTGAAAATCACACAGCTCAAAGCACTCGGCCGCAAGTGAAGACGCCTTCTTGCCCTCCGCCGAATCGCCCACGAGAGAGCCAATGGTCATCGCGCTGATGCCAGGGGCCGGCACGTCGAATCGCACGGCCAAATAACCAGTGAGCAATTTCGCGACTTGCGAATAGAATTCGCCGGCGGCCTCAGGCCGCATCACGGCCCTAGCTCTCTTGAGCTCCCGCCTCGCATGTTTGCCTGCGGCCTTGATCCGAGCGACCCCGGTATCTCTGAATAGACTCCGATGAGCGATCCCCTTCGCCCAAATCGCGAATACAAAGAGCGCGGGAAGGAAGAGCAACCACTTCGTAACAGGGCGTCGAAATAGGTCCTGAGGGGAACTTCTGAATCCTGTCATCTTGGGCTTTATGTGATGAATATCGGTCGCGAGCTGCGAGACGCCCGCTTTCTGGGGAAGACCCCCACCCGAGCCTTGAGCGGTCGCCGGTGGCAGCGAGCCGGTCACCGTTATGGAGATGGCTCTCGTGCTAACAGTCCGATATCGCCTCGTCTTCGGGTCGAAATATGTGAACTCGACAATTGGCAGGGAACGAATGCCCGGCTGCTTGGGAACCATGACGAACTCGAATGTCTTGCTCCCCTTTATGGGCGAGGTCTTGCGATTGATGACCTCCCTGACGTCTGGTTCATACTTATCAAAGCCGTCAACTGTGGGCAATTCGATTCGCGGAATCGTCTGCACATTGCCTGTGCCCCAAATCTTTATGTGAAAAGTGAGCGGCTTCCCAACGTCCACACTCGTCTTGTCCACGTTTCCCACAATTGAGAATTGTCCGACCGCGCCAGAAAAGCCCTCCGGCGCGCCTTCAGGCAACGGCATAACGGAGATTACTATCGGCTCAGTCCTCAGTTTCTTCGGCCGCATCTGTCCGGAACGCCCAAACGGGTTCCTGAAAGAGAAGAACGTATCGAAGGTGCAGTCAATTGTCGCCGGGCCGATCTTCTGTTTTCCTGTCTTGGTTGGAAATACCGCCGTCTTGATCTCCTGAACCCTATATCGCTTGCCATCAACAACTGCCTTGTACGACCTACGCTCCTCAATATCCTCCTTCCAAAAATTCGTGCAGGCCGGCGGAGTGTAATCTGCCGATGCCAGATCGGTTCTGGTGTAGAGCTTGAAAGTCAACGTAATCTGCTCACCCAGAAAGACCTCGTTCTTGTCGGCAGTAAGATGAACGAAGATGTTCTCATCGCCGGCCGCCGCCGGAAAACGCTCGGGCTCCCCCCTACCCGCTGGCGGCGTTTGACCTGCTCGTGGCCTTAGAACTCTTGCCTCGCTTGAGCCGCTCTTGGGTTCCAGCACGTTGATTGTTATCGGCGCCGTTTTCAGCCTCTTTGCGCCCGCCCGCGCTGTAATAGTAGGGATTGTGTTCCTGCCGCTCTTCTCTGGCCTGAGAACATAAGTGTACCGCGTGCTCGATTTGACCTGCATGTTGATTATCGTCATGCTTCTTGACGTGCTGCGCGAGACTATCGTGAAGCTTCCGGAGATATCCGGCATCTCCGGCTCGCCATCGATATCGGTGGCGGTTACCGTCAGCGTAACTAGATCATCCAGAGAGAGGGTCCTCTTGCTGATCGTCGCATCAAGCGATGCCTCAGCTCCAAACGCCGAGCCGACAGCGAGAAGACAGAAAAGCCCTATGAATGAAAAAACCGAAACCGCGCGACCGAACGAAACCACTACCAATCCTTCTCAACAGCCACTGAGCCTGAGCTCTTCTTATGCAGCGTTTCCTGCACCTGCTCCTCTTGCTCCCTGAGCGCTGCAAGAATCTGCTCAATCTGATCTTTTGTCAACTGCTGCTGCTTCTTCTTTGCATCCTCCTGCTGGGCCTGTTGCTGTTTCTCCTCTTCCTTCTGCTGATTCTGCTGTTCGTCCTTTGGCTTTTCATTCTCCTGCTTTGTATCCTCTTTCTGATCCTGCTTTTTATCTTTCTGGTCATCTCCTGTCTGACCAGATTGGTTCTCTTTGTCCTGCTCTTTCTTATCCTCGTCCTTCTTGTCCTGTTGGTTCTGGTCTTGCTGATTCTGTTGCTCCTGCTGCTCCTGCTGCTCCTTTGCTCGAAGCGCAAGCTCAAGATTGAACCTCGCCGCCTCATCACCAGCATCCAGAAGCAGAGCCTTCTGATACGACTCAATCGCAGCATCAAGGTCGCCAGCCTTGAACGAGGCGTTGCCCATGTTGTACGTCGCGTATCGACTCAGCCGCTCATCATCTCCCTGAGCCGAGATATGATAGCCCGCCCGCGCGTCGTCGAACTTGCCTTGCTTGTAAAGGACATTACCAAGATTATACTGCAAACTGGGGCTATCAGGCATCTCAACTTGCGCCTCAGTAATCCTGCGAAGCGCCTCGTCATATTTCTGCTCGTTATATAGTTTCTGGGCCTGCTCGATCTGCTGGGAGGGCTTGTCCTTCCATGTGAGCGCGGCCGTGAACACGAAAACTCCGGCCAGCGCGGCAATCGACAGAATGCTCGTCAATGCCCAAAGACTGGCCTCTCCTGAACCTCTTAACCTCATAAAAACTCCTAATTCCCTCATCATTCCCCGCGCCTCGACCCGGTGGCGTTCTTCGCTCTGGTGGGCAAGACCAACGCAATAATAATGAGCAGTATCGCGACTAATAAGGGATACTGGAACCTCTCATTATAGACAACGACGGTTCTGGACTGCAACTCTTTTCTGACCATCTGGGCGATGGCAGCCGAAATGGGCCCCGAGCCGCCGCCCCGACCGGAGAGCTGCACGGTTTTCCCACCCGTGATTTCCGCGGCCCTCGCAAGCCCCGTCAGGTTGAGTTTTGAGATGATGACGTTCCTGTCTCTATCTCTCCGATACTCCTTCAATCCCCCGGACTCCTCGCGGACGGGTATGGGCGCGCCTTGAGCGGTTCCGACGGCGACCGAATGGATGATAACGCCTTGCTTACTCGCTTCCCGTGCCGCCGCCTCGAGGTCGCCCGAGTGGCTCTCACCGTCCGAGAAGACAACCAGCGTCTTGTATTGCTGCTCCCCAGCGGCAAAAAGATTGCACGCCTTCTCAATCGCCGAGGGCAAGGCCGTCCCTCCAACCTCGACCGAGCCGACCTGGACGCTTTTCAGAAACATCGAGAACGCCCCGTAGTCCATCGTGAGCGGGCACTGCACGTGCGCCCGGCCTGCGAATACGACCAGCGCGACGCGGTGGCTCCGAAGGTGGCTAATGAGGCGCAGTATCTCGAGTTTGGCCCGCTCGAACCTGTTTGGGCCGATGTCCTCAGCAAGCATACTACGCGATGTGTCCAAGAGGATGACGACGTCAACGCCTCTGGCGGAAAGCTGAACCTCGCGCTCTCCGTATCTCGGCCGAGCAAGCGCAAGCAGCACAAGAGCAATAGCGATGATGATGAGCGCGGCCCGCAATTTCTGCCGAGAGGGATTGACCGACGATAAAAGCCCATCAAGAACCGGCGCATTAGCAAATCGCGCCAGCGCCCTCTGCCGGCGCCTCGTCGCCCATCTAACGAGAAGCACGAGTAGGACGACCACGAGCGGAATAAGATACAGATACGGCAGATTGCCGAATGCGACTCGGATGGCGTCAAGAATCCTTTCAACCACGTTTGTAAGCAATTTATTCAATCCCCGTTTGTCTTTTCGCTCTTAATAATAAGGCAATCTAGATTCTTAACAAGTACCAAGCGGTGTCGGTTGCCGAGGTTCATGGGTCAAATGAGATGTGACTCCGGATTGTAGGTAGGAACTTGCTGTCGTCTCACCCGCGTTGAAACGCGGGTGGTCTGGAAGCTGAGTCGCCCTCCCTCCTTCTCCCCGAAATCTTGATCTGAGGAGAATGGGGAGGAGCGTGTGGGGGTCCTGGGGCCTCCCGATTGAAACCGGGAGTTAATACAATCATAGCCAAGCTGTCGCCACCGCTTTCGCCGGGCGATGAGCGTGATTTGCCTGTTCTACAGCTTTTCCCAATCGGTTCTATTGACGCCAGCTTGCCGGAGTATTCTCGCCAGCAGCTCTTTGCCCACGTCGCTGTGATGCGGGTTGGGGATCCGGGGCATTACACGACTTCTTTGACTGTCAATCCGCCTCCGCAGATGCTATGACGAACAAGCTGCCAACTACAAAAACCGAAGCGTCAGTTTTTGCCCCTTGTCAAAACCAAGCACCTCTTTCGCGCTCGCCTCATTGACGGAGACCTCGAGCTGCGAAGTGCTGCCGAACAACAGAGCGGGGCTTTGCTTGTCGCATTCCGCGTAGAAGTGCTTAAGCTCCTTGATGACATGGTCGCCGACAGCGAGCTCAAACTGATGATTTTCTGAGGCCTCGAGCATCTCGTCGAATCTCGCCCGCGTTATGTTCGTAACTAAGTTCCCAAACGAGTCGATGTGGATTATTTGGCCCTCGACCATGCCCTCGTCCTCGTTGACCTCGGGAACAGGCAGCTTGAGATCAACATAATCATCTATCTTATCGCCAAAACTCTCAACCTCCACTCCCTTGGTCAGCCAGCCAGCCACCGGGGCAAGGATGTCCCGACCGTGAAATGTCGATGAGAGAGGCCTTAAGAAGTAATGCTCCGCCTCAATCTGGTGAACGTTGATGTCCTCTGGGTCCTGATAGACCCCAGACAGCACGCCGTTATCCGGCGCGACGAAGAGATGGCTATTGATCGATGCTAAGAGCATCCGCCTTCCGCTTCCAACAGTTGGATCAACAACCACCACGTGAATCGTCCAGTTTGGGAAGTAGTGATAGCTGTTCGCGAGGACGAGGCTCGCCTCCATTATGTCGTGGCGCCCGATCTCGTGAGTTATGTCAATTACGGTGACGTCACGGTTTATGTTCAACATAACGGCTTTCATCACGGCCGCGTAGTTGTCTCTGGTCCCAAAATCTGTCGTGAGCGTTACGATTGGCTGCTTCATGCTAAGACCTCCAAAACTGCCGGCGCGAGGCCTCGCGATTTGATCACCTGCGCCTCATTATGATTCATGACCAACATCAGATTGACGCTGTTTAATATACTTGCAGCACGCCGGATGTAAAGCGTGAAGTTTTGGTCGAAGTTGCCCAAGGCGAAAAGAGGGACAAATGGGAAGGAGCAATGCTTGTTGCCAAAGCTCGAGCAATTCTTTGGGCCATCGCAGTTCGATTTGACAGCGGCGCCCTGGATTGCTATCTATCAATGACTGTTCATGTTTAACATCAGATTAGGGAGATATTATGAACACTAATAGGTCTCGTGCTCGGCTGGCCCTCATAGTCCTGCCGTTTGTGATACTTGCTCTCTCCGCCTCGGCCTTTGCCGGCGATGTCAAACCCGCAAATAAGAAAGCGCCGGATTTCACGCTCAAAGACGCAAAGACCGGGAAGATGGTCTCTATGTCGGATTTCAAGGGCAAAGTTGTGCTTGTTGATTTCTGGGCAACCTGGTGCGTGCCATGCAAGAAGGCGATGACGTTTTATGAGAAGCTCTACCGGAAGAAATACAAGGAAGGCTTCGTTGTCCTAGCGATCTCAATTGACAAGAGCGAGAAGAAGCTTAACCGCTTCCTCAAGCGGCGTCCAGTGAGTTTCTACATTCTCCACGATCCGGGAAAGTTAGCGGCGAAGAAGTATGGGGCGTTTAGGGTTCCCACGACGGTTCTGATTGACAGAAATGGTGTGATCCAAAACAAGTACTTTGGGGGTGGCGCCACCATGAAGAAGATCATAACGGCGAGGGTGGAGGAACTATTGAAATGAAAGACTGCACCAACGGCACAGAGCAGAGGGGGAGTTGCGCGACGTCCGCCGGCATAATAATCCGTCGATGGCCTATCCTTCTGGTTTTACTCGCGATCGTTTTGCCGACCTGCCAGGGCTGCGCGACTGTAAAGCCCTACGAGATGGAGTTCTTGACCGATCCTATAATGTTGTTCGATGAGATAAACCCGGACGTCGCATCGCTTGAGTTTCTCGTCTTTGGCGACGCTGAGCGGACGTGGGTGACCGGGGCTGGTGGTGGCGGAGGCGGTTGCGTAAGCTGCGCCGGACGCTGAAATCTCGTGAAGACATTGAATGAACGGAACCAACCTTTGAAGGCTGGCCGAGAATCCGGTCACGAATCGCAAATTTCGCCAATTGAGAGGGGTCTTGTGCATACAATCAATAGGTACTGCGTGGTCTTGCTCTTTGTCGCCTCGTTATCTCTTCTCTCATCAGTGGAGAGCTGGGGCAGCCAGGATATGTTCACATATAGCTACTTTCACTACACTGATGACGATGATACAGATCAGGATGCGATGGCCTTCAGGCTTGAGAAGCAGATTATCGAGTGGACGAAGATAAAGGCGTCCTATATACACTCCGACATCAAGTATTTCAATACTGAGTTCGGCTCTTGGCAGGGCGATAAGAAGCCTTTTTACTCGCATGGCGATCAGTATTCACTTCAAGTTGAGCAGAAGACCTTCAAGGAGGGCAAGGTCGTGCTTGGCTATACGTTTTCTGAGGCGGCGATGAGGCTGACCGATGCGTACTTGATGCATGAGATGGAGGACAAGCTGGGCAAGATACGTAAGCCGTCGTCGAACAGCTACAACATCTCTTATTCCCAGCCGCTTTTTGAGCAGAACACAACAATTGAGGCCGCCTATTCCTATATAGACGCCAAGTTGACGCCTTATTGGGAATACAGTCTCTTCACTAATGACTGGGAGGGCGACAGGACTACGTCATACACTAATTCTGTCTCGCTTACCGTTACGCAGATACTCACTGAATACACAATGTGTCAGCTCAGCGCATCTTATGCCACGCAAAGCGATCTGCCCGCCACGTGGGACTTCTCGGCCAAGTTGAACCAATATCTGCCAACCCGGACCTCCATTCAGGGCTACTACCGCTACTCCGAGGATGGGGACCGCTTCTATTCCGACACGTTTGAGGTTAAGGCCTATCAATACATTTTGCAGGACATAACACTCCTCGCCCGATACCGTATGCACAAGGAGCACGATTCCAGCCTCAATGAGGAGCAAGAAGAGGTTTACCACATTCGTGAAGATGGCGCCGCCGGCGACCTCAGCGTGGGACTCTTCCCCACAAACTCGGACACGGTTGGCGGCGGCCTCATCCTGGACGTGCTAAACCTTGCTGGAGCACCGGCCTGGATGGGCGGCAATCATCTGGATAAAATCAATCTCGATGTGAGGTACGATCACTACCACACAAATCACGGGCTGAAGGCTGATATGTACCTCGCCGGGCTCGCGTTCCTGTTCTAGTCCGAACGCAGCGCTTAAGTTCTTTGCCGGATTTAAGATTCTGCCCTGCCTCAACGCTGGGCTACAGGTTTCCGTTCACGAACGCCTTTGTTTGGTCGTTTGATGGCGAATCGAAGAGTTTTGGAAGCGGGCCTTCGTCCACCTTCTGGCCATCTACCAGCAACAAACCGCGGTCGCCGATTCTCTTTGCCTGGTCAACGTCGTGCGTGACGAAGAGCACCGAGAGCCCATGCTCGAAAGTTAGATGCCTAACGTGCTTTTCAATGGCGAGAGTTGCGCTCGGATCGAGCGATGCGGTCGGCTCGTCCATGAGCAAGACCTCCGGTTGATTTGCGAGCACACGGGCAATCGCGACGCGTTGCTTTTCGCCCTCAGACAGCTCCGCGGTCTTGCGTTCAATAAAATCGCCGGATAGGCCGGCCATGCCGAGGCATTCGACAACTTGTCTCTTCTCCTCCTCATAGCTCATGGCGCCAGTCTCATCTCTATTTAGCCGGGGGCCGAACATTATGTTGTCAAGAACCGTGCCCTCAAAAAGAGCTGGCGTTTGTTGCACTAGACCGACGCGGCGCCTCAGCTGAGTAACGTCAAGTTCAAGCGTGTCTAGGCTGTCCAAGAAGACTGTGCCTCCAGTCGGAATCAACAGGCGATTGGCTAGTCTTAGCACCGTGCTCTTGCCGGAACCGGACGGGCCGGCGATTATGAAAACCTCCCTCGGCCCAATGCTGAAGGAGATATTCCTCAATATCGCTCGCTTGCCGCCCTTGAGCTCCTTCTCGTCAACATCAAGCCATGCAAATGATACAGACTTGAAGCCCAATTTCTCAACCATTTGGGGGCCTTTTCTATGTTATGCGATGTGAATTCTGGTCTTTTGCTTCAGACCTGAACAACAACATCCGGCGTGATGTCATCGAGGGACTCGCATCCCGTAAGAACCATCGAACTCTCAAGCTCCTCCCTCAGACTGTTGATATAGTACTCGACGCCGTCAATGCCGCCCCCAAAAGCCGCAATCGCCATCGGCCTCCCTATAAGCACCGCCTCAGCCCCCAGCGCCAGGCATTTCAGAACATCCGCTCCTGAGCGGACGCCACCATCTACTAGAATCTTCGCTCTTCTTCGGACAACAGAGACGATCTTCGGTAGAACGTCAAGTGCTCCCGGCATGTTGTCCAGCACTCTTCCGCCATGATTCGAGACAACAATCGCTCTAGCGCCCGCCTCAACGGCTGCCACAGCGTCCCAAACCGTCATTATGCCCTTAACGACGAACGGCAATCTCGTCATGGCAATGATCTCCCGCAGCTGCTCGGCGGATTTCGACTCGACCGGTTGCTGCATCATGTCCATCGTCAAGAACCTCGCGCCATCGACATCCATTCCAACCGCGAGGCATCCCGCCTTCTCTGAGGCCTTAATTCGCTCCAAGATAGCGTCTCGGCTGACGCGCGGCTTGAAGATCGGAATACCACAGCCACCACACTCCGCAATCGCGCCCAGACCAGCATGATACATTGTCGGCAAAGCGCCATCGCCAACCAAGCAAACCGTCCCGGCGTGCTTGCAGCCGGTTACTATAAGTCTCGCGTATTCTTCTTCGGTAACCGCGCCGCCCATATTCAAATTCGTCCCGGTCATTGGCGCTGCCAAGATGGGGCAGCTGAGCGTTAAGTTGAAGAGATCATAGGACGTGTCCGGCTTCCGCACGCCGTGAATCGAGCGAACGTTGATCTTGTATTTATTAAGCGACTTGATGTTTGCCACGAACGAGGCGCCGGTGCCGACTGCGCCCATGCCGGGCACTGAAGTCGGGCAATCTCGGCCATCGCAGACTTCACAGGCTCGACAGGCAAGACCCATGAGCCGACGCGCGTTGTCACGCAGAATCTTGTGGGTTAGCTTCACCTGCTTACCGATCTCTATGTTGATCAGGTTCTGGGCGGCCTTGTTCACGGCTATCGCCTCGTCCCGGGTGTCGGCAACGGTTATGATGTTTATGGGTTTATCGAGATTGCAGGTCGGTGCATGGACATAATCGCCGGGGCTGACATTGACGACAACTTCCACTACTCCGGGTATCGATTGCGCGGCGTTCACGCCCTCTATCTTTCTTATCTGTCCAGGCAATGAGAAGACAGCGCGTTCGGCTGAAACTCGTCTGTACTTCGGCTCCACACCCGTGGGCTCAACGCCGAGCGCTATCTCTATCGCTCCCTTGATGCTACTTATGCCAGTTGAGAGCGGATATGTATGGCTCGACATGAAGCCACCGGAGAGCCGGGCCGCTATCTCGCCGATCATGGCGCCCTTGGAAGTTAGCTTGATGTCCCCCTTGGCTGCTCCAATCGTCAGACCGAGCGCCCTAATGCCCCGAAGCATCACCTCGCAAGCGTCATCGATCTGCTCCTTCGGGAGAATGCTGGGCATCGTATGACCGATCTCAACGAAGTACGGGGGAAAACCTATGATCCGATCAGCTATCCCAACGAGGCGGACTTCACCTTTCCAAACCAGGGCATCTATAGAGAGCTCCGGGCCGTCCATGAAATCCTCTATGATAAGCTCCCCTGAAGGGGAGGCCTCCTTCGCTCGGTGGAACGCCTCGGGGATATCGTCCTTTGAGTCAACGCGCATTACGCCGCGCGCCCCCATGTTATCCGAGGGTTTCACTACAAGTGGGAAGCTGTCCAGATCGTCCGTTGCCCGGAATGCCTCCTGCAAGGTCCAAACCCCCCGAAAGCTGGGTGATGGCACGTTGTGCTCCTGAAACCGCCGACGCATTTTTATCTTGTTCGTTGCAGCTTCTGCATTCTCAAACTTGTTCCCGGGCAGTCCTAGAGCATTCGCCACCGCTGAAACCGTCATCGAGGCGTCCGTCCCTGCGGTAATAACGCCGTCGATTTTCCGATGCATCGCGTAGCTTCTGGCAACTCGAACCGTTCCCTCGATATCCCGTGTGCTGACAATAACAGGGATATCTGCATAGCGCATCCCGACCGCCTTCGAGTTCATGTCCGTCACCATGGTGATCAGACCCATGTCCTTCGCTATCCGAATGGCCGGCAGCTGGAGGAAGCCTGCTCCAATTATCATTATCGTCTTGGGACTCATTCTCTCACTCCCTTACATCATTTCTGCATAGTTCATTCAGATGATGATCGAATGCATCAATCCAGTGCTCTTGCCTTATTGCAGTCTCTCGACGGCCTCGCGGACTCTTTGCGTGGGCAGTGTCAGCGAAAACCGGACATAGCCATCGCCATGCTCACCAAAAACAGTCCCGGGCGTTGCAAGAATCCCAAAGCGATCGAGCAATTGCTCAGAATATTCAGCAGCACGAACTCCGCCGGGAAGCCCAGCCCATATATAGAACGTCGCGCGAGGGATGCTCGCAGAAAGACCAAGAGCCCGAAGCGCCGGAACCAGAAGCTCCGCCCGCTCCCGATAAATCCCATTCGCTCCTGACGTGAACGAGCCGCAGCTTCGCATCGCCTCAATCGCTGCAATCTGAATCGGAACGAAAACGCCAGAATCAAGATTGTTCTTCATACTTCCCAGCGCCTCAATCAAGCCGCTATCGCCCGCCGCGAATCCCACGCGCCAGCCCGTCATGTTGAACGTCTTCGAGAGCGAAAAGAACTCGATAAGATTCCGCCTGTCGCCGCTGGATGCAAGCAGGCACGGCTGAGATGAGCCGTCAAGAATGGTCTCAATGTAAGCCGCGTCGTGGCAGAGCGCGATGTCGTGCTCCCGCGCAAACTGCGAGGCTAAAGTAAGGAACTCCGCTGACGCGCAGGCCCCGGTTGGATTGTTCGGGTAGTTCAGAAACATCAGCTTTGCGCGCTTGGCGATGGCCTCGTCGATCGAAGACAGGTCAGGTAAAAAGCCCCGGTCGGGAATTAGTGGCAAGGGCGCCGGCTCTCCTCCGGAAATGACTGCCGCCGAGTGATAGACGGGGTACGCTGGATTCGGGCAGAGCACTACGTCTCCCGGACTGACGACGCCGAGAGCTAGATGAACAAGGCCCTCTTTTGAGCCGATAAGCGCTATGACCTCCTTGTCTGGGTCAACGTTCACGCCAAATCTCCTAGCCAGCCAATCGGCACAAGCCTTTCGAAAGTCCGCCGTTCCGCGATAGGGGGGGTATTGGTGGTGTTTGCCGTTCTTCGCCGCCTCGCAGAGAGCTTGAACCACATCCGGCGGACTGGGCAGATCAGGATCGCCGACACCAAAATCGATGACATCAACTCCTGACGCCAGAGCATCGGCTTTCTTTGCGTCAAGACGCGCAAAAGGATACGAAGGAAGCAGGTCAAGACGATTGGCAAGATAGCGCAAGAGAAGCGACTCCAGAAAACGTTGGTGACTGAAAGCCAAACAAGCGCTACTAAGCTAGCTGAGTCGCCCGCTAATGTCAAGAAGCGGAGGCTGGAGGATTCTCTTGATTTTGTGTCGCATAGTATGTGCACAAACTATCTTGTGTCTCACATTCTTGGAAATCCGGCACACAAATCGTCTTGTCGCCCAAAAGTGGTACACAAAGTCGGAAGTGTTCTTGGTCTTATTGGGTGATGGTTGGGTTATTGGCTCCCTGAAGGGGAGCTACTACGGTAGCCGTGGGTGGCAACCCACGGAATCGGTTCAATATGCGCCGCATTCTAGACCGTGAAGGGCTTGTGCATAAAAGCGGCGCGACGCCGGGTCGAACATTTCCCGCAGCGACTCTTTGTTCCAAATCCGCTGGGCCCCAGCTTGCTCTGACTGCTTTGATCCGTGGGTGGTACCCACGGCTATTGCTGTGAATCCTCTTTGGGGATGTAGAGCACCGTCGGTGAACTCATACGTGGGAGCTCACACGATCATCCTGGTGGGCCTCATCAGTTGCGGCTCCATCAAATGAATACGAATGCTCCTCACACACATTAAGGTGCTTTCGCATAGCCACAAGTCCTGCTATATTCTGCCTTTTAGTACTTAGGGAGAACTCAATGAGAGTTGCGCGAATTGTTCTTGTTGTCGCCTTGGTCCCAGTGGTCCTGACGGTCTTGTTTCTGGCGCTTAATCGCCACGATTCCGATGTTGCCCCAGTTTGCGGTTGGAACATGATCGACTCGCTTGAGAAGGGCAAGCTTCTGCTCGCCGGGTCTGAATCGATCATCCGCGAGTTTGCCGATGTTTCGACCAACAACGACTCCTACATCTCGGCCAATCGGCTCGGGATGAAGAAGAAAGTCACGATAGCAAGCGAGCAGCGGAGCGTGGTCTTTGCTCCAAGCCCGTTGACGATGCAGTTTGAGGTTCAAGTCCCCGCAGCTGGTGTCTTGGATTTCGGCTATGGGATTTCCCCGGAGGCCTGGTCGAAGCTGGGAGATGGCACGCTATTTGAGGTCACGGCCTTGGACGGGAAGGTAAGGCGCGTGCTGTTCAGTGACTACATCAACCCGAAGGCGCGGAAGGAGGACCGCAAGTGGTTCGACGCGCGGATTGATCTCTCCGAGTTTGCGGGCAAGTCGGTCCGGCTCGAGTTCAGCACCCGAGGTACATACCGTGTGGAGCCTCCATTCAAGCGGGCGCCGGACAACAGATTCGACTACGCATTCTGGAGCAACCCGCATGTCTTCTCCGAAAATGAATGGGCCGGCCGGCCTAACGTCATCCTCATCAGCATAGACACACTGCGGGCGGACCACGTCTCGTGCTTGGGACATGAGCGAAAGACGACTCCGAATTTGGACGAGCTTGCGGGCGATTCTCTCCTCTTTGAGCGATGCGTAACGCCAGCGCCCTGGACGCTGCCGGCGCACGCCTCGCTTCTTACGGGTCTTTTGCCCTCGAGACACGGCGTGCAGAACTATTATCAGAGTCTTTCAGACGAGGCGCTCACCATTGCCGAGGTTCTGCGCAGTAGTTCATTTCTGACACTGGGCGTTGGGAGTTTTGATTACTTGTTCCCCGACTATGGCCTCGTTCAGGGCTACGACGAGTATTTCTTCCGTTACCCTTTGCGAGCAGATACGATCGTTCGCAAGGGACTGGATTGGCTCGATCTGCATCACGGACGGCAGTTTTTTCTCTTTCTACACATTTTCGATTGCCACGATCCATACAACGCGCCTTCTCCCTATGACAAAATGTTTTGCGAGCGGGCCGGGGACATCAAGAAGGAGCACAAAAGCCCCATTACCGCGTTTGTTGGCAGAGGAAGACGACCTTCCGACAGGGACATCGAGCTCATAACATCGCTATATGACGGGGAGATAAGGTTCGTCGATGAGCAGCTCCGCTTTCTATTTAAACGGCTAAAAGAACTCGGGATATGGGATAAGACGATGATCGTCGTAACCTCGGACCACGGCGAGGAGTTCTATGAGCATAGATCGTTTGGGCACGGGCTTAAGCTCTTTGACGAGCAAATTATGGTCCCTCTTATCATAAAATTACCCCATTCGCGAATCAAAGGGCGGAGAATCAAGCAACAGGTCGGGTTGATAGACGTGCTGCCCAGCGTGCTTGATGGCCTAGGCATCAAGACGCCTGATGATATAGACGGGCGGTCGCTGCTTTCCGGGCTTGATTCTCGCCTGAAATCAGGCATCAAAGGCGAGGAGTATTACATCTCAGAGACGGTTGCTCAGGGGATCAGGCGCAATTGCCTCCGATTTCATTCCCACAAATACATCTCCGCAAATCGCTATAACTACAAGGGGCTTGTGTTTCGCAACTTGGAGTCCCTTTTTGATCTTGTGCATGATGATGGCGAGAACGAGAATCTAGCACTGAGAGAGCCCGAGCTGGCGCGATCTCTACGACTTGAATCATCCGAGCAGCTCTATGAGCTCGATAGGCCCGGCTGGCGCCTCGTCTTCTCGACGCCGAGCAAGCGTACGAAGTTCACGGGCAGAATCGAGACGGATGGCGCCATAAAGAACATCTACAGCCTTCCATGTGGAGGCGAGGCTCTGAATGCCAGTTACAATACGATAGAGTTTGTAAAGGACGTCACGACATACGAGAGCACGCTCTATTTTGAGATCGAGCCCGCTGATGCAGAAGTTAGGATGGAGATTGTGATCGATGGCAGCTCGGAATGCCTAGCACAGATCATGCTAGGCTCAGGCGGAGCGCATCCGACCGACAACCCATTCAGCATCTCCCGGTCGCAGGCGCTAGCCGATATGAACGACCTGATAGGCCTTCTGAATGAGAGAGGGAAGCAGGAGGGTATTCTCGTAATGGCTACGTCGGGGAAAGAGAAGGCCCCACTGCGGTTGGTCAAGCCGGCGACGATCAATGCGAGGCGTCGGGAGGGACTGAAAGCCCTGGGCTATATGAGATGATCCCGGTAGGCAGCGAATGCGGAGGCGCCGCATCTCCCTTTTGTTGCCATTTCCGCCGAATGTTTGTTCTTCTTTCTGTCAGATATATATTACTCAGACAGAGATCGCTTGTCTTTTTGACAGCCTTCTGAGTATATTATCAGCTCGTTTCTCGGCCCCGCGGGTTAAAGGTTGCAGCGAACACAATGGGAGTTCAAAAAAGACATGTTCGTTCTCGGGTTTAACGCCTACTTGCACGATTCGGCGGCTTGCATCGTCAAGGATGGTGAGGTCCTTGCATTTGCGGAGGAGGAGAGATTTACCCGCAGAAAACATGCCTATGAGTTCCCTGAAAACGCGATCAGGTTCTGCCTCGACTTTGCGGGGATAAAGCTCAGCGACGTTGACCGTGTTGGATTCTTCTGGAACCCATACAAAGAGATATTTTACAAGTGGCTGCCGTTCATCAGGTTCCTGCCATTCTCACTCTCGCTTTTCAAGCGTAATGCTGCGATAAACCCGTTCGTGAGGCGCATCGCCTCGATGCTCCGAGCAAAGCAAGTTCTTTTCTCGCTGTTCGATGAGACGGGGGGCCGAAACCTGCCAGCATTTGAGTTTGTCGATCATCACAAGGCCCATGCCGCAAGCTGCTATCTCGTCTCGCCTTTTGATGAGGCGGCGATATTCGTCGCGGATGGCTATGCCGAACACGACAGCACGCTTCTTGCGCACGGGCGGGGCGGAGATATTACGCCACTTGAAACGGTCAAGTTTCCTGTGTCGCTCGGCCAGCTTTATGGAGCGATAACAGAATATCTCGGCTTCAAGATATGCAACGGTGAGGGCAAGGTCATGGCGCTTGCGTCATTTGGTGAGCCGAAGTATGAGGACCTTTTCGACAGGATCATCTTGCCCAGAAGTAACGGCAAGTATGACTTCGATTTCAGCTATCTGGGCTATCAGCGCTATGGATTGCTTAAGACGGTTTCCGACAAGTTCATTGCAGAGACTGCTCCCATCCGTGAGCGCGAGAGCGAAATGGAGAGCGTCTATTTCGACGTAGCGGCCAGCTTGCAGCAAGCGCTGGAGAAGCAGTACTTCAGGATGCTGAACGTCCTTTATGAACGGACCGGAAGCCCGAACATCTGCCTCGCCGGCGGAATGGTGCTGAACAGCGTGGCAAACGGCAAGATACGAGAGAACACCCCGTTTGAGAATATCTTCATTCAGCCCGCCGCAAATGACGCCGGCTGCTCGCTTGGGTCCGCCGTCTATCTGTACTAC
>JAGHCW010000006.1 GCA_021160245.1 bacterium
AAGGAAACAACCCAGCAAAGCCTTCTCCGCCTACTCCCGACTTATTGGACAGCCTCTTTGATGCGATGGTGATCGTGGATTGAGGAGGGCAATTGCAGGGCGTCACAGCTTCAGACACGTTTGACAAGCAGGCACAGCAGGCACAGCAGCCAACAGAACGATGGGCTGCAAGACGTGTTGACAGGGCTGGGGTAGGGACCAATGAGTATTCCCAACTAAGCAATAGATCCCTAAGAAGCTACGAGTCATCGCTTGGATGAAAAGCTTCACGCAGGCCATCCAAAGCCGCATTCACTCTCGTGGTAGCCAGCTGGCTTGCTTCAGGTTTATCTCTGTCAACACCTGTCAGAAGAATACGTATCGATGTATCCCCGGTCATCTGTCCTATCGCTCTATCCAAGGCGGCCACTAGCCCTCGGTCCAATGAGCGAGCGGGCGCCCATTTCGTAACCGGCCAGATTTTAAGATTTTCGGCAAGGTAAATTCTGAGCCAGAGCCAGAACACTACACATTCAGATCTTTGTTTCTTCTGCAACCATACATACTGCAAGATATCTTCAAGAAATGAGTCCTTGATGTTGCCGTATTTCGTCTCGAGATTGAAGAATTTACCGGCAAACTCCACAAAATCCTTCTCCTTCTGGCACCCCTGATAACGTCCCACCTTTTTCTGAAAGACATTGCCGCCGATCTCAAAAAAGCAGCCCATGTGATTCCGCGGACGAAATCCAAATGACTGCTATTCAATCGGATCGCTTCTTTGGATTCACCCCAATGTTTCAACATCGGAGCTGCGGCTTCCATATCATAGGATGTTCTCAGGACGATTGAATCGAGAATTTTTAGTCTTTGATCAACATTGTGACGGAAACAGTCCCAAATAACATCCCTAAGGCCATCCATCAAAACTCGCATGTGTTCTCGTTTTTCGTCCTGAAATACGATGGGGCCCGACTTCTGTGCTCGAGCGTGAAGCCCTGACGCGTGAGCGGCACGATCTAGTTTTTGAATGCACATTGCCACGTTATATCCCCAAAGCTCCAGGTGAGATCGAATGAACTCCGATCCGAAGGGCTTCTGTAGGTCCTGCAGAATCCCCAGAACAGCCTCCAGTGGCTCGGTCGTATTCGCTCTTAGGCACATGTCCAACAGAGATGTTGCAGTCGTGGAAATCGGACCTATCCAATCCTGTTCAAACTGGCTCCACTTTTTCTTTCTGTCTTCAGATTCCGTCTGCGAAATTTGAGATCGCGTCTTGACGGCAAAGGAGTCAACGCAATCAATCAACTCACCAATCGTGGATACAGTGTAGATACCAACGAGTCCAAAATCGTTCGGTCCGAATTGGAAATCCTGCCCCGGCGGGATCCTATCCTGGATATCAAGTGCTTGTCCAAAGGGCTCACTCAGCCGCTCCATAAGCAGTTTGAACGTCTTTGCGTCTTCCCGTTTGATGAGCATCTCGGCAAGCTCAGTGAGTACCTGGAGCTCTTCTTGGATATCAGAACATAGACGTTCACGATCCTTGTCATCCTGCTGAAGGCAACTCTGTTGATCTCCAAGGAGTTTTGAGTGCATGTCCAGAATCGTCTCGGCCCTTACGTAGTCCAACGCGTAAACGAAGAAAAGGACGGTCAAGACGAGTATGCAGAATCCCGCCATAACGCCGCTAATGGCCGCGGAGACAGCCAATCCAATCAGCCACGCATCCGGAAAAAGGTTCTCCGGTGTCGGGACGAGAATCAGGAATATAAGCGTGAAGAGGATCGTCGCAGCCCCAATTGCCAAAAGGTGATGCAAGGCTGGACTGCGGAGAATAATGCCCGCAGCCCTAGGCGTAAGCCTCGATGAGGCGACCTGGAATGTTACAAATGCTACCGTAAAGCTCACTGCCAATATGGCCGCCACGGATTGAGCTAATGCGCTCAAAAGATACCTAGCAGAATCGACCAGATACGAAGGCCAGGGCACTGCGGAGAGAAGAAGAGCCAAAATTGCCATGGCTACGAACGACAGAATCGCAACGAGAAAGACAGCGAGATGCGATTTGCCCGAATCGTACGTGGGATACTTAAATCGGTCGAATAGGCTGCGCCATGGAGGATGACTCCACAATGAAACCCCTTGCCGGAGCCATTTGCAGCACAATTCAAGGCAGTTGCCCATCTTGCACCAAACGAAATCCCTATCCGAACAGGACGCCATATTGCTTTCCTCTGATTTAACAAAAACTCCGGTATTCATTATACTACAAGCGCCAACAGAAGCAAAACTGTGTACGAATGTATCCCCGCTGATTGCACAATGCAACCCCCAATGCGAACGCGCCATTGCTTTTCCCGCGACGCGACGCTATTGTATAGATGAGCGAATAATATCTCGATAGCGGACTTATTGGCACACGGGCAGCGCCGCGCGG
The DNA here is from genome assembly GCA_021160245.1 of bacterium. GTDB lineage: Bacteria > B130-G9 > B130-G9 > B130-G9 > B130-G9 > JAGHCW01. The sequence goes on from JAGHCW010000006.1 coordinate 2,420, forward strand.
GTTGTGCTGTGCGCGAATGTTGCAATTTGCATCTAGGCTGGGAGGGCGATGAGCGGAGAGAATCAGAGGCACACGAGGGTCATTCTCGACTCAATCAACGATGGCGTCTTCACGGTTGACCGGAATTTCCGAATCACGCTGCTTAATCGCGCCGCGGAGCGCATAACCGGGATGCCGAGAGCTGAGGCGATTGGCAAGCCGTGCTGGGAGGTGTTGAGGGGCAGTATCTGTGAGAGCAACTGCGCGCTTAAGGAGACGATGAGGACGGGCGAGCCGATTGTGAACAAGGCGCTTTATATCGTCAATTCCATCGGCGAGAGGGTCCCGATAAGCGTCTCGACGGCGCTGCTTGTGGATGAGAAGGGCGGAACCATCGGCGGCGTTGAGATATTTCGAGACCTAAGCCTTCTTGAGGAGCTTCAGAAGAAACTCGAGAGCCGTTACACTTTCGCCGACATCATCAGCCAGAATCCCGCGATGCTCGAGCTTTTCAACGTGATTCCGGCGGTGGCGGATAGCAATAGCACCGTCCTAATCGAGGGCGAGAGCGGAACGGGCAAGGAGCTTTTGGCAAGAGCGATCCACAATCTTGGCCCTCGAAAAGATCGGCCGCTCGTCGTTGTGAACTGCGGGGCACTGCCCGATAGCCTTCTGGAATCCGAGCTTTTTGGTTACAAGGCCGGCGCTTTTACGGATGCAAAGTCTGACCGCAAGGGTCGATTCGCGCACGCTGAGGGCGGCACGATCTTTCTTGATGAGATCGGCGATATCTCGCCCGCCATGCAGGTCAAGCTGTTGCGAGTCTTGCAGGACAGGACCTATGAGCCTCTTGGATCATCAGAGACGGTTACTGCGGATGTCAGGGTGATTACAGCCACGAATCGGGACCTGCAGGAACTGCTTGATGCCGGCCAATTTCGGCTTGACCTCTACTATCGCATAAACGTCCTGACGCTGCGCCTCCCTCCATTGAGGGATCGAAAGAGCGACATGCCCCTGCTCGTGGACCATTTCATAACGCATTTCAATCGGCTCACTGGCAGGGAGATTGCGGGCATGGCGCCTGAAGCCATGGCGGTACTTATGAACTACGACTTCCCGGGTAATATTCGAGAGCTCGAGAACATCGTCGAGCGGGCATTTGTGCTCATCTCGGGCGATATGATCCTGCCTCAGCACCTACCAGAGAATCTGAAGCCTCAAATGCCTAATAAAGCGGGCGATTCCACGGGCACACTTCAGGAATTAGAGGCGCGCCTCATCATGGACGCCCTTGCGCGAAACGGGGGCAATCGCCAGGCGACGGCAAAAGAGCTTGGGATTCACAAGACAACACTCTGGCGCAAGATGAGGCGTCTCGGGCTCTTGCCGGCGTGACCTTGGATTCTATGTAGCCTGATTCGCCGCTTTTTGACTGCGTTTCAACGCGATCATATAGATGGCTCTTATTGCATTAAAAACCGACTTCCGGTCGGGTGACTTGAGGACGCAAGGCTCCCCTCTTCCCTAACCGGAATCCTCATTTGGAGCGGATCGAGGAGAGGTGTCAGCTGCCCGACCCCCCCCGAATGAATTCGGGGGTTAGAACAATGATAGCCATTTGCATCGCCTCGGCTGAAGCCGGGCGATGAGGCGATTCCTGCATGATCCACCTTCCCGCCTATTGCCATAGCGCTGCATTCTGCAACTCACGGCGGCATTAGGTTGCGTAACTGCAACTCCTCTTCGATGATTACATCACCATCCCAGCCCATTACGACAGCCCTATTTCGCGTCCAATAGGCGATCTACCGCCATATCATTACATTTTCGAGGATTTGGCACGCAGAATGCTTATGGTCATTGCGGAATGAAAAAGATGAGAATTGGGATCACGATTTGGGAAGATAGAATATCGCCGTTGATGGATACATCGCAGCGGCTGTTGGTTGTTGAAGTCGAGGATTTGCAGGAGGTCGCAAGGGCGGAGATGGATTTGCCCGAGCCATACTTGCCGCTTCGGATACAGAGACTCGGGGACAGTCGGCTGGACGTTCTTATCTGCGGGGCAGTCTCCGGCTATCTTGAGGGAATGCTGATGGGGCTTGGGATTCCAATTTTCGCTTGGACAAGTGGCAACGTTGATGATGTCCTAAAATCCTTCCTAACTGGGGCTCTCAGGCCAATGGAGCCGGGGCGCCGCCGGGGCAGGGGGCGAGGAGGGTGCGGG
>JAGHCW010000014.1 GCA_021160245.1 bacterium
AAGGAAACAACCCAGCAAAGCCTTCTCCGCCTACTCCCGACTTATTGGACAGCCTCTTCAGCATGGTGCCCCGATGAGGCCGAGGCCTCCCTCAAATCCCTTTCTGAAGAGAATGTAGGGTGGCCGGCGGTCTCCGGTGCAGCCCCCGAATGAATTCGGGGGTTAGGATAATGATAGCCATTTTGCATCGCATCGGCTGAAACCGGGCGACGACCCATTGATTTGCTTGCCATCATGTAACCATCTCCGCGTTCAAGACCAGGCTCCCGCCCTCGTCGCGCACGATGCCGTTCACCATGAGTTTCGGCGTGCCGATGGTCTTGGCGCCATATTGTTGATAGACCTTTGGGAACAAAACGACCTCAACGAGGCCATCGTTGTCCTCCAGCGTCACGAACTTCATATAATCGCCTTTCTTCGTCCGAATCCTCTTCCCTGTGATGACTCGCCCGGAGATCGTAACCTTCCGGTTTATGTGCTCTGCGAGCTGCGAGCTTTTGACGAAGCCGCGCCGCTCCGCCATCAAATCGCTCCTCTGATGTGGATCGACATTGAGTATCATAAACTCCATCTTCTCTATCTCCTGCCACGTGTATTGAGGCAGTTCGGGCGGAACCGGCAGCGCCGGCGGAATGTTGACCCCAGAAAGCAGAGGTTCTTGCTCCAATTCAAAGGAAAGAGCCGGGTGAAGGCGCATCGCCTGCCACAAAAGCTGTGGCCGAAACAGGCCGAAACAATCCGCCGCGCCGCATCTGATGAGGGCTAAAAGTTCTTGATAAGAGGGCTGGACACGAAGAATAAAATCAGCAAGGTCTATAAATGCGCCGCCAGATTCGCGCGAGCCAAGTATCGAGTCCACAGTCTTCTGCTTAAGCCCGCTAACCTGCTCAAAGCCGATGCGAATGGCGGCGCCTTTGCCGTAGAACCCAGCGAGGCTATGGTTGACGCATGGAAGCTGAACCTCAAGACCGCAACGCTTCGCCTCCTGCACATACTCCGCCGTGTTGTAATAACCGCCGTGATTGTTGAGCACCGAGGCGAGAAACTCCGCCGGAAAGTGCGCCTTCAGATACGCGCACCGATACGACAACAGGCCATAAGACACCGCATGCGCCTTGCAGAAGCTGAAACTGGCGAAGCGCGACACAAGCTCCCAAAGATTATCCGCAAACTCTCGCTCAAAACCTTTCGCAACCGCGCATTCCTTGAACCGCGCCTCGATCTGCCGCGTCATCGGATATTCACGACCCTTGGTTATCATCTTCCGCATCCTGTGTGCCTCGGCATCGCTTAAACCCACCACCTCGACCGCAAGCCGCATAACCTGCTCCTCGGTCATGATGATCCCAAGCGATTCGGCGAGAACGGATTCAAGCGCCGGGTGCAGGTAATCTATCGGCTCCTGACCGTGAAAACGGCGGATGAACCTATCGAGCATACCGCCCTCGCGCGGCCCGGGCCTAACGAGCGCAATCGCGATTATCACGTCGTCCTCGCATTTGGGCCGCAAACGCTGCAAGAGATTCCTCATGCTTGGCGATTCGATCTGAAAGCACCCAAGCGTCCGCCCTTCGGCCAAAAGTTTGAGCGTCTCCGGGTCCTGCCGGTCGATTCGTTCCAAATCGAGCGACGTGCCATAGTTCGCCCTCACGGCCTTTAGCGTGTCCGCAATCACCGAAATCCCGCATTGCCCGAGAAGGTCTATCTTCACAAGACCTGTCGCCTCGGCCGCGTGCATCTCAAACTGCGTAACGATGAGCCCTTGCGAGGCGCGCTGAAGAGGCGTGTGCCGATTGAGTTTTCCGCGGCTAACGAGCGTCCCCCCGGGGTGTATCGAGAGATGCCTGGGGAAGCCTCGTATGCGCTCCGCCATAGCGACTACCTTGCGGAAGCTCTTGTTTTTGAGCAAAAGACCCTTGCACTCGGGCGCCTTCTCTATCATCTCCGGGAGCGGTGTCGAGCCGAAATATGAGATGCCGCTTGTGAGCGCGTTGAGATCGCCTCGTGAGAGCCCAAGAACGCGCCCGACCTCGCGGAGCGCTCCCCTCGCCCCAAACGTCACGTGCGTCGAGAGCAGCGCCGCGTGCTCCCGTCCATATTTCTGCAAGGTGTATTTCAAAACCTCGTCGCGACGCCGGTGGCAAAAGTCGAGATCAACGTCCGGGCAACCCTCCCGGCCCCTGGACAAAAACCGCGGAAAATAGAGATTATACTTGAGCGGGTCCGGCTGCGTCAGGCCTAGAAGGTGTGAGACGAGGCTGTTGGCCGCCGAACCGCGACCCCACATCGGGATGGCCTGACGCCTCGCGAACTTCGCAATGTCCCAAACAATCAGAAAATAGGCCGCCATCCCCATCTCGCCGATGACCTTAAGCTCCCTTTCAAGCTGCTCAACCCGTCGCTTATCCGCGCTGGGATAAAGCACGCCTAGATTGCGTCGGCAGATCTTGCCTAAAAACTCATGGGCCGAAATCTCGCCGTCCGGCAGAGGAAAGTCTGGCAACATCGGCGGACGCGCCCGCAGCCTGAACTTGCACCGCCCAGCAATCGCGATTGTGTTCGCAACCGCCTCAGGATAAGACGCAAAGGCATGGCTCATCTCGGCCGCCGACTTCAGCCAGCATTCCTTAGACACGAACTTCGACTCGGGCAAACTGTTGAGCATCTGATTCAGCCGAATCGCCGTCAATAAACGATGGACGTTGTAATCGCCAGGCGCGGCGAAGAAGACCGGCCCCGTCGCCACACGAGGCAAAGATTTGGGGGCAGCCGCAGCGAATTCCATGTGTGTGTTGAGGCGAGCTCGGAACGTGCGAGCCGAAGAGTAAAAGCAAGAATCTAAAGGATTCTCCCGTGTGCCGTGGGCACCCCCCCCGCTGTTTTCGGGAAATGCACCACCATATTGCTGCGCAATCTGGTGACGAGCCGCCAAGCTCTCTATGCGCATCTCGAGGTACAAATCGCCCTTCGGCAAAACCTCCCGCAGCCGTCCGGCCTGCTCAACATTCTGAACAAGAACTATCAGGCCGCGATGATATATGGATAGCGCCTCGCAGGAATCCTGCGGGCCATCAACATTGTGCCGCGTCAAAATCTCACACAAATTGCCGTAGCCTTCACCATCAATAACTAGAAGCACCACATCGCCATCTGAAAACTCCACCAGCGACCCGACAATCGGCTCAATGCCCACCTCATCGGCCGCCTTGCAAAACGCGAAAGCTCCATAGAGGTTGTTGGTGTCGGTCAACGCGAGATGGCTCATGCCGAGCTCTTTTGCGCGAGCCAAAAGGTCGCCTATCGAACTCGCGCCCGTCAAAAGGCTGTAATTGCTATGACAATGCAGATGAACGAAACTCATCGATATCTCCTTACAACGCCCTGAACGACGCCCAAAACGCTCACCCTTTCCCCAGAGACGATTATCGGCTCAAACGCATCGTTCGCCGGCTGAAGCCGAACATTGTCGCCCTCACGATAAAACCGCTTCAGCGTGCACTCGCTGCCATCAACCATCGCGATAACAAGCTCCCCGTTTCGCGCCTCGACCCTTTTTTCGACCACGATGCAATCCCCGTCCGCGATATGATCGTCAACCATCGAATCGCCGCGAACTCGAAGCGCAAAGCAATCACGCTCTCCAGTAAGCATCTCAGCAAAATCGACCTCCTCAACGTCCTCAAGCGACTCGACCGGCAGACCAGCCGCAACCGTGCCCACAAGCGGAACCCGCGACCGCGAGAAGGGATTCTGCTCCCGAACAAGCTCAATCGACCGGCTCTTGTTCCAAGAGCGGCGGATAAAGCCCTTCCGCTCAAGGTGAACCAGATGCTTGTGCAGCGAGCCGACGGAGCTGACGCCGAGGCGCCCTGCTATCTCCCGCAGGCTCGGCGCACAGCCATGTTGCTTGACGTACGTCGTGATATATTCCAAGACCTGTGCCTGCCGCCGCGTCAGTTGCTCCATTATTTGAGTCCCTTTGCTCATTCTTTATTTTTCACAACTATGGACACCATAGGAGAACAAAAAGAAAAAGTCCACTCTTTTTTCAGGTAGGAATACGCGCGGTGCGGAAATACCCCAGAGGGGTATAATTTTAATAGCCGTAGGTGCTAACCTACAGATCGGGATAGAACCGAAAATCTGCTCAGCCCTGAAAGGGCTGCATAAACAGATCGAGACCGAAAAGAATGTCAACCTACACGCAGATTTATTATCACATCGTCTTCGCGACCAAGAACAGGGAACCTGTCTTGACCTCAGAAGGCCATGAGAGCTTATTTCGATACATCTGGGGTATCATCAACCACAAGAACTGTCATCTATACCGCTTAAACAGCCTTGCAGATCACCTTTGTTGCCCCGTCGGGGCAATGGACGTGTCAGGCAACAATCTTCCAGACTTCAGCGCCGAACCGAAAGATTCGGGTCTGAATGCCCCAAAGGGTCTGGACAAAATCCCACCAATCTGGCCTATTCTCGTCGTAGTATTAGACTGTTGTAGCAGCCATGACCGGAGGGGACACCGTGAATCAGAAACGTATATCAGCCAACTTCTTCATCTGGGCGTACGCGCTGTGCGCGGCGCTCGCATTCGCTCGTCAACACTCGCAGGCGAGCCGCTTTGGTTATGATTGGCTGCAATGTGGGTGCCCCATGCTGGCGTTCCTCTCGGGGATCGCTGATATACTCGCGTTCTTGGTCTTCATGGTCTTCATCTACAAGGTCTGGGTGGAGATTCAGGATGGCCACGCGAGCACATCCGCCGGGAAGGCCGTCGGATTCCTGCTGATACCGTTTTTCAATATCTATTGGCTATTCAGGGCAATTTGGGGATTTGCCAAGGAGTTCAACAGGTTCCTGGACCGCAACGAGATCAGCGTGGCGAGGCTCTCTGAGGGGCTTTTCCTCGCATGTTCGATCTTGATGTCGCTGAGGTGGCTTTATAGGACAATCGCAACGCTGGAGCCGCTGACGGGCGTTGGGTTTTCCCTGGGCGCGTATTCCTATTATCAGGCGATCCCGGTCCATATCCTCGTGATATTCGTCATCTACAAAAGCTGCGAGGCGGTGAATGCATTGCCGGAAGCGAGCTCAGGCAGCTGAGGCGCCGGCCTCGGGGAAAACGCAGCTTGATACGAGTGGGCAGATCGCTGATACTCAGAAGCGTGATGCAAAGAGTCCGTATAAAGTGCCGATTCTCACTCGTGATGTTGGGGCTTCTCGTCGCCTTCTGTGGCGTCGGGCTCATCGCCTCATCTGGCATCGCGCTTGCCCAAGTTACGCCGCCAGAACCTCCTGCCGCGCCGGCGCCTGCCGCTCCTGCTGCGCCTGAACCAATCGGGCCTTTGCCCACGATAAATCTCTCGTTCGGTCAGGAGAGCGATACGGACAGCATCGCCCTTACGCTGAAGATAGTGTTGCTGCTTACAATACTCACGCTCGCGCCCTCAATCCTAGTGCTCATGACGTGCTTCACGAGAATCATCATCGTCTTCCACTTCATCCGCCAGGCAGTGGGAACGCAGAGCTCGCCGCCCAGCCAGATACTGGTCGGACTCGCGCTATTTTTAACTTACTTCATCATGAGCCCGGTCATAGACCAGGTTTATACCGACGCGTTTCAGCCGTTCATGGAGAACCAGATATCCCGCGAAGACGCATTCGAGGCTGGGATGAAACCGATCAGGGAGTTTATGATCCGGCAGACGCGGGAGAAAGACATCGCGCTCTTTGTCCATCTCGCCCGTGAGAAGAGGCCCGCCTCGCCTGAGGAGGTACCCAACAAAGTGCTGATCCCGGCATTCATATTGAGCGAGCTCAAGACCGCTTTTCAGATAAGTTTCCTGCTCTTTGTGCCCTTCCTTATCATCGATATGGTCGTCGCGTCCGTACTGCTCTCTATGGGTATGATGATGCTGCCGCCCATCATGATCTCGCTCCCGTTCAAGATACTGCTTTTCGTCATGGTCGATGGCTGGTATCTGATGGTCGGCTCGCTCGTCCGGTCGTTTCACTGACTTTAGGGCCGGGGGCCTGCGCCCTTCGCCCGTCCAAGCCCCGCTTTCGCTTCAGCCGAATCCGGCGCGATCACAAGGGCCGCGCTGAACTGCTCGATGCTCCTTTCAACTTCGCCCGCTCTAAGAAGTACTGAGGCGCAAAGGAGCCTGCATGATAGCGAGCTCGGGGACTGCTCGACCGCTCTTTGGGCCTCATTAAGAACCCCACGTCGAGACTCATCATCTCTCAAGTAGCCGGCTAAATGCCTGTCGTCCGTCGAAACGGGATCAAGATACGTGTACTCGAACCGCTCCCTGACGGCTGAGAACTTGTCGCTGCCATCAACGTAAACCGCCGAGTTGTCATCGAAGAACACAAGATGCCAGCCCTTGTGACGATTCCACCATCTCAACTGCTCATCCTCGATGCCCGAAGCCGAGGCGATAGCCTCCGCTACCCGGGCCGCTTCCGCAGAAAATAGCCGGCGCCTCGAGTCGTGGACGATATCAACAATCGCGTAATCCACGCCATAATCGTCAGTTATTTGGGCAAACGACTGCCTTGCGAACCTCGCCCAGAGGTTCTTATGGACGACATTTCGTCCGTCAATGAACGCTTGGCGGCCGGGATAGGTCTTAAAGATGATATATCCGCCGAACCTGTGTGAATTGTACATCCGCCCGTCTATTCCGTGTTCGATAACGAATTCCACGCCGCCCTCGGGATACGCCCCCAGGTTCACGCCGATGCCCGGCACAAAGACACTGGGCATAAAGAATATGAAAAGAAGAAGCGCAATCGCCATGAGCGGCAGACCGACTAAAGCCGATCTCCCGGGCCATCGAGATGGGAATCCGCCGCCAGCACGAAACGTCTTCAGCTGGCCTAACGTCCGGCCCAATGCCGGGGCCACCACAAAAAAGAAGATCGGAATGTAGCGCCTCGCACCGAGCGCAAGAACGACTGCCGCAAGCACGACGGCGAGGTCAGAAGCCCGCCACTTTTTGATGGTTGCAAGTAGAAAGAGAATGACCGCGGCGAACATGATCCAGAAGAGTTTGAATCTCGCGTCAGGGGCCGTCCACTCCATTACTGAGATGCCGCCTTCCGAGCTGTGTTCCAGAATCGCCGACTTTGCGAAGTCCAGTATTCGCCAACCATAAGGATTCAAAAGGAGCGCGGCGCTTGAGGCAAAGGCGGCCAGCAGAATAGAGTGGAAGCCCCTTCTGATAGTAATCGGCTTCGATTGCGCCGTCTTTTCCGGCAGCTGTGCCTCGGGCTTAGATTCCGACATCTTTCCGTCCAGCCGCAATCGGATAGCTGCGTAGTATTTCGGCAGTACGCCCCATGCTAAGTAATCAATCGCGAGCCGAAGAAAGAGATATGCCGGGGCGAATACGGCGCCTGCTTGCGCATTTGCCCAGAAGATCGCGATCACCGGCAATAGGATCAGCCACCTCCGTCTTCCAGAATAGAATAGCTCGACGATCAGGATCGTGGCGGCAATGCCCAGAAAATTGAATATGTGTGGTCTCAAAAGAAATCTGAAGCGCGAGGCGCATGCTGCAAGGAGGAGGAACGAGGCGATGATCGCTTGCGCCTTTCGGCTCCTCTTCGAGGCAATGACAGATGCCCAGAAGATCAGCGTGAACGAGGAGGCGATGACAATAGCCTTGATGACGACGAGAGCCCAAAGCCCGACGCTTCTACGCACGAGCTCGGCAAGCGCGCAGAACAGCCACTCGTGCATTATCCACGGCTCGCCCAGCGATGTGAATGTGAAGGGATCGACTCTGGGCACGCTGCCGGTATTGAGAATCAACTCGCCCGTTTTAAGAAGGAACCAAATGTCGTAATTCATGACCTGAAAGAGCGATAGGACAAAGACGCCGACCCAGACTATTGCAGCTGTGCTGGCTGTGAACGCCCGCTGAGTATGAGCTGTCATTCAGAACCCCTGGCGAGCTTTATATTCTCCGTGAACGTCTCGATGCGGAGGCGATTCTGTGCCGAGAGCGGGCCCGGGTAATTGCCCTCTATCGAAAGCACCGGCACGGAGAGTTTTTTTCTGAGTATCAAGTCCTCTATCTGCCTGAAGCAAAACGCCTGCACATAGTGGATGATGCCGCAGATACCCCTCAAGCGGATTTGCTCCTTTATGTCTGCTATTCGTCCCGATATGTCGTAGGGATATGTGTAATTAGCGTACTGCTCGACAAGGTCGGATGCCGAATCCAACATGGCGAACTGCCTCTGCACCTCGTTGAAGACGATACGCGCCTCGTTCTGCTCAATGCAATCGTAGATATCGGGATTGATGGGCGGGACCCCGACGAGGCCAAGCTTGATAGCGTGCTGGAAGTCCACGGGCGCCTTTTTTCTGGATGCTTTCTCAAGCAGGCGATCAAGCTCTCGCTCAAACGCATCCGGGTCGCCAAACATGTCGCTCGCGGAGACTAATGCAATGTGGTTGTCGAATCCATTTATCCGGCCATCTTGCCAGGTTAGATCATCGATTATCTGGAGCTTCTTGCGAATGCCGGCGAGGATGAGCCTCATCTCCTCGGCCTCGGTCATCGTCGTCCCCATGCGTCGGCAGAAGACGGCCAGTTGCTCCCTCAAGAGGCGCCGGTCGCGCCCGAAGGGGTAGCTGAAAGGGACGATCTCGACGCCATGGAGCTCAAGCGATTCGGCAAGGGCCTGGGTGTTGCTGCAATCGCCCTGCATGACCGCGACTATTTTCTCGATGCCCTCAGAAAGGACCGCGCCGTAAATGCCCTTTACCCAGCCACAGCACGTTACTGGGTAACCGTTCCTCTCAGCGCGCTCAATAAAATCTGCGCGCCTAGCATGGCTGATGAAGAGATTGTTAAGGTCAACCGGGGTGTGCCCGCCAGCCAGCATCGCCTCAACTGGAACCGTCGTTGTTATGCCGATTTTCATGCCAACCGCCACATCAGAAGGCCGAGAAATGATACAAGATGGAGTTCAGGGAGTACTCCTCGCCGGTAATCGGATTTATGAGGCGAACGAATATCTGATAATCGCCGGGGCCCTCTCTGCCGGAGAATACATACTCGAAAACCGTAACGGTCTCATCGGTCTCCGGGGCAAGCGTGAAGATAGAGCACGGATTGAGCAAGGAATAGACGGCGCCAGACGGGTCCTCTGCCCAGAGCTTCGTCTCAATTGAGACCGCCTCAAGCCCGTTGGTGATATGGGCGTCCACGATCATCGTGTCGTGCATCTTAAATGAGTAGGCGTTGAGGCTTAGCTCGACCGATGGCCCGACTGGATCCTCTTGATCGCCTCTGATATAGAGCAGAGCCTTTCCCCCATCGTCAGTTTCGCCCTTTCCTGTATAGACGATATGAATGTGCGCAGAACCCGCCACCATCGCCGTCATCATGGACGCGACTGACCAGTGGCCGGCGCGCTCTATGGGGATATTCTCCGAATGCCAACCCAGCTTGTTCTTGCTGAGATACCTCGTGCCATCCCCCTGCGTGATGGACTGCACGTGGGTTATCTGAGCTGTGTACGATGCGCCAAGCGCAATCTGCGCCCAGAGTCCGCCCTCCTCGACTGCCTCGATCTCCCAACCTGAAGCGGTGCTATGGGCATAATTCAGAGTCGAAGACAGCGGCGGCGTCCCATCGAGATAGACCAGATGCAGGTTGTCGGAAGCGTCGATTGCGAGCGAATCCCAAAGGCCTATCAGGCCGGATGTTGGCGAGGCGATTAGCTCAAACTCCCATTGCTGATCTCGGACACTTGCGCAGTCGAGGTTTCCGTCCCGATCGATATATATAATATAAGGCGCCCCGTCGGCATCCGTGATGATGCCAGCCACCTCGCTCGCATTTGCCGCAAGAGTTTGCCTGTCCCAGTAATAATTCTCTCTGCAAAGGTACTGGATGTTCCCATCGGCATAGCAGAAGGCGATGTGGCATTTCTCATCGTGAACGAAGATAAGGGGCGCGCCATGGGAGATGGGCTCCGCCGGGCAGCTCTCAGTCTGCCAGAAGAATCCGTTATATGCCGCAAACATCGGCGGCTCCGTTGGCATTGTGGAATAGACTATGCGTGGCTCGCAATCACGATTGACTGCTATATCTGGGCGTGATCCAGAGAATATTGGCAGCTCCACAACACGCTCTACCTCCCAATCACCCGAGGCCCTCGACGCATAGCAGACCTCCGAGACGTCCATTCCATTCTCGTGGAGA
>JAGHCW010000227.1 GCA_021160245.1 bacterium
ACCGCTTGACCGATAAGCAACAACCCGAGAACCTGGCCCCGGACCTCTTCTCGCCTTGCGACGGCGGAGCACGCCGCTCCGCCCGGCAGGCCCGCGCCAATGCCGCTGCCAAAGCCCCCAAAGCCCGCGCTTATCCCCGCACCCAGAAGCGCAGCTGCCTTCTCCCACCCCCCCGCGAAGGGTGTGTAAAGGAGGATGAACGCCACAACCAAGCCGAATACAACGGGAGTTGAGGCGGCGGCCTGAGCGATCAGCATCGTGATGTTGACCTGCCCAGCCACAGATGGGCGTCTGGCTATGCCTTCGCAGGCCATCCCCGCGGGGTAGCCTCCTCCGATTCCAACGCCAAAGCCCGAGATGCCGACCGCTATCCCCGCGCCCAGAAGCGCTGCCATCGTCGCTATGACGTTATCACCACCTATGCTCACACCGGGGCTAATCATCAACACCGCGATGACCAGGGCAAAGATGCCTGATGTTTCGGTTATCGCCTGCCCAATTAGCATAGTCTTGACAAGCTGGCCTGAGGCGCTCGGCTGACGGGATATGCCCAAGGCGGCCTGGCCTGCTGTGTAACCCTCTCCAATGCCGGCGCCTATCGCACCAAAACCCATGCAAATCCCGGCCGCGAGATACTTGACAGCCTCTGCCCAGTAAACTTCCATTACTACCCTTAGTTTCTAATCCGAACGAACCGCTACAGAAGTGTACGTCAAAAACAGCATTGTGAATACGAACGCCTGAACTGAGCCGACAAAAAGACCGAAAAAGCCGTTCAGCACTATCGGCATGAGCAAAAACATCAGCAGGTGGGAAACAACAACTATGATAATTGACCCGCCCATTATATTGCCGAAAAGACGGAACGAGATCGATATGACCTTCGCAAGCTCACCAATGATGTTAAGAGGCGCCATAAGAAAGATCGGCTGGAGAAACTCCTTGAAGTATTCTATGATGCCCTTTGCTCGGACTCCGGAGATATGCCATATAAAAAAGCCCAGCACACCGAGTGATAGAGGGGTATTGATGTCCTTTGTAGGCTCTTCACAGCCGGGTATAATCCCTATCCAATTGGACAAAATGAGGAATATGAACAGGGTGCCGATCAGTGGGAGGTAGCTCCTATCGTCACGGTCCAGGGCATCTTTGACGAGGCCATCAAAAAAAACAGCAAACATCTCGACCACAAGCTGCAAACGCCCGGGAACCTCTTTGAGCCGCCTCGTAACCAGAACCGCCGTTACGATTATGATGGCCATTACGACCCAAGTCATGATCACCGTGACATAATTGACGGCGCCCAGCGGAGAACCCGCTTCCCCGAACAACTGTATTTGGGCTACGTGCCCTATTTCATCCATTGCGTGCTAGATAACCTCCGACGTCCTCTTTAAGCCCGGCAAGAACCGAGCGATAACAGGCTCATAAATAACCAGTACCAAGTTGCATACGAATGTGCCAACGACCACTGAAACAAAATCGACGCTTGAATACTTCGCGCCAATCAGAAGCGCCAGACCATATAACATAAACCTCGGCAGAAACCACTTGAACGAAATAGCGGCCGCCATCTTTGAGTTTCGGACTGAGAGAAGCCCGACAGACTTTCTTGCGGCGAACCAAAAACCAGCAATGCTCACAATTGACCCAAGGCCAAATCCCAACGCGACCCCGGTGTAGCCCAGAAGCAGCGCTGAGGCGCAAACCACGCCCGCGATCAGTGAGGCGATCTTGATAACTCGTCGCCCGAAGTCGCGAATGTATATGACTTGATCGTTCATTTGCGGTCTATCTTTAGCTATTGTCGTTACGGTTCTTGTCATCTTGCGCATTGTCGCGTTTTCCAGTCTCTGTCGGCATTAGAAAGCCCTTCTGAAGCACTCGATACACGTTAAGAAAACCCGCTCCAATCCCCATACAAATCCCTATTATCAGGCAAAAATGCCCCGTCTCAAGCCACCTGTCGGCGAAATAACCGCCGGCAAATCCCAGCCCAATCCCAAACATCATGGTGATGCCGATCTGAGTTACGAGCGAGATGCTTTTGATAAACTCCCTCGCCGCCTCGTCCTCCGGCCTCCTCTGTTTCCGCATGAGACCAAACTCCACCTTATATTGCCTCCTGTGGATACTGAAGTAGCCAAGCCGCAGTTCAAGACAACCAGACTGCTCAGGAATAAGCCCGCACAAATTAACAGGCGCTCTGGGCTCTGTCAAGCAGCTTGGATTCACTAGATTAGATGGGATCATTTGACAATACATGGAGCAACACTTATTTTAGGGGGCGTAATTATGGCCGTTACTGTCATGTCATTATGTTGCACTTCACGTTTTCTGCAGGAGGGATGCGATGTTCAGGCGATATTCATTGAATTACTTGATTCTATTTTCGGTTCTCCTCGCTGTTACCGCCTCGGCTCAGAACATCGTAAGAGTACCGGGGGACTATCTTCAAATTCAAGCTGCGATCGACGCAAGCAGTTTTGGCGATACGATTCAAGTCACTGCGAAAGGCGAGTCATATAGGGAGAATCTCGTGCTGGGCGACGGGATAATCCTCGAGAGCGAGGGCGCCGAAGAGGTTGTGATCGAAGGGGATAATCACTACCACACTGTCGTCATGGGTGACGATTCTGCTGTGCGTGGTTTCACAATTGAGGGCAATCCTTCCTGCATTTACTCGTCGGCTGAGAATGTGATCGTTGAGGACAACAAGCTCTTGGGTCATTATTACGGCATCTTTGTTGAGGGTGGTTCCGTCGAGATCGTGGACAATGACATTAAGGGCGCTCCGCCTTTCATTGCCGTTTACTGCATCGGTTGCTCCGGTCTTATGGAGAACTGCGAGATAGAGGGAGCCTATCTTGGCGTCAAGATCGAGGACAGCAGTTTTGAGGTTCGCCGATGTGTCATTCAGGGAACTGACAATGGTGTGAACGTCGAGTCAAGTACGGGCGCCATATTCAATTGCTACGTTCTAAACAACAACCTCGATGGCGTGCATTTGAGGGATTCTGATGGCTTCATTCTGGCCAATAGTGTTGTCTGGGGAAGTGGCAAGAGCCTTGTGAGGGGCGTGTTGTGTTTTGACTCGAGCCCGATTATCGCAAACAACATCATCACCGAATGTAGATTCGGAATAATGACCGGCCCGGATGCGACCCCCATGATTCTGCACAATGATCTATACAATAACGCGGACGGGGATTACGTCGATTTCCTTGAGAGTGACGTGGAACCATCGCCGGGAATAGGTGAGTTGAATGTCGATCCTCAGTTCGCAGCAAGCGCGCAAAGTGATTTTCACCTACTGGCGACTTCCGCATGTATCGACGCGGGCTACACGGCCGATGACTACAAGGACTTGGATGGCAGTGCAACGGACATGGGCGCATTCGGTGGCCCGTTCGCCGGCTGGATTGGTTACAGGACGGCGCCATCGGTTCGGATATCCGCGAATCGCGACGTTTTGGGAATTGATGATGGCGAACCATTCATCGTCTCAATCAATTGCGTCTATCGGGATCAGAACACGCTGGAAATAGACAGCTATACGGCGGTTGAGGGCGATTTCGGGCTGCTCTATTTGCCGTGGTTCACGCCTGAACCCCAGGCCGAGAGAATAACAATTGAACCCTCCCTGACAGAGCAGACGCGGGAGATATTGAATATGCCCGACACCGAGGCGATTCCCTTGGGTGACTACACATTTTATGCGGCTTATGCGAAGCCGGGGACGCTTGATTTTTACTCTGGCATTAGTTCATGTGAGGTGAGCCGGGTCAACAAGCCGGTTGCGGTATTTAGCGTGACACCGGATGAGGCTCGCATCGGAGATACGTTCGATTTTGACGCTGGCGATTCGTGGGACGTTGAGGATGATGTGCGTCTTCTGATGGTTAGTTGGGATTGGGAAAACGATGGCACTTGGGACAAGGGTCCCACGATCAAGAAGGCTACCACTCACATTTATATGAGCGCTGGAACAAAGACAATAAAGCTGATGGTAAAGGACACTGAGGGTTACATGGGCTATGCAACCCGACAAGTTATCGTAACCGAGTGAGGTTGATTTTATGTCAGACTTTTCGCATTGGTTCATGTCAGTCTGGTCGGCTCACCCCATGCTTGCTTTTGCGGGCATAGCCGTTGCCGCTTTGGTTGTTCTGTTTTCGCTAAAAGAAGTGGTTGACCGGATTCTTGCAGCTCGCGGAAGCGTCTCTTCAGGCAGAGGAATGACCTTCTTCAAGAGACGGAAGATCATTCGAGAGGCGGAGTATCTGATTGATGACGGGCACTATCATCAAGCCGGCTCTTTGCTGGATTCGGTTGGGGAGTATGATCTAGCTCTACAGGCGTATTTGAAGGGGGATGACCTCACATCAGCCGCCATGCTTGCCGAGAAGATCGAACGATACAATCAAGCGGCGACCATCTATCGGAAGCTGGAGGAGTTTGACAGGGCGGCGGAGCTCTATAGCAAGGTGGGGCAACCTGACTCGGCAAGGGAAATGCACCTGGCCGCGGCTGAAAAGGCCGCAGAGGCCGGGAAGAACTATATTGCCGCCGAGATGTACGTCAAAGCCGAGGAGATCCCCAAAGCCGCTGATATGTATGCCAAGTCGGGTGACTTCGAGAAGGCTGCGGTTCTCTTTGAGCGCGCCAAGCTCTATGAGCGGGCGGGTGATGCTTACGAGATACTCTATGCGCACACTGTTTCCAGGGAGTTTGGGACTGCGACGGTCTCAAAAGCGGGGAGGCAGTTTGCTCTTGGCGGCGCCCGCGCATTTGAGAATTCGAGCAACTATACGTCGGCAGCCAGGTTGTATGCGTTTGCCGGAGAGGTTTTGGGGGCTGCGGAGATGCTCTCTCGCGCCGGGGACGACAACGGCGCGGCGGAGATGTTACTGGAAGCTAAGCGCTTCGATGAGGCAGCAAAGGCCTTCAGGCGCGCCGAGAATGAGGATGGAGCTAACAAAAGCCTGGCGCTAAAGGCTGTGGATCAAGGGGCATTTGAAGAGGCCGCAAGACTCTTTGAAAAAATCAACGACCACATCCAGGCTGCGGCTCTATACGAGCGACTAGGGATGACATCTGATGCTGGCCGGATGTTCGAGGCGGCAAATGAATATATGTCCGCGGCATCAATGTTTGTGGCGGCCGGTGAGTGGGAACGGGCCGCGGAGAACTATGAGAAAGGCGCATCGAATGCCCGCGCGGCCGAGTATTACGCCAAGGCGGGAAAGGCGGCGAAGGCAGCGCCTCTATTCAAGGCGGCCAGCAAGTATTTTGAGGCTGGGAAGGCCTTCATGGCTATCGACAAGGAAGAAGAGGCGATGTCGATGTTTCAGCGCATACGACCTTCCGACGAGCATTACGAAGAGGGTTCAAACCTCTTGGGTGAGCTCTTTGTTAAGAAGGGCAGGCACCGTCTGGCAATTAAGAAGTTCCTCGATGTTCTCAAGAACCACCCAATCACGCTTGATAATGTCGGAATGTCGTACAATCTCGCCCGGGCTTACGAGTTGACGGGGCAACCGTCCAGCGCGAAATTGCTCTACGAGAAGATAATCCTGGTTGATTTCAACTTCAAAGACGCCAACGACCGTCTTTCTGCACTTGAGAAATCGGAGTCCGGCGCCTCGTAAGAGCGCGCGGCATCTGGCTGTGAATGCAATCGCGAGCCGGTCTACGGCGCTCCGAACTCCAATTTTACCATTTGGCCTAGTCGAATCTTGACATAAGGGATGCACGATCTCTAATATCCATATAGTTCATATTCTGCGCGCCCATAGCTCAATGGATAGAGCGACGGACTACGGATCCGTAGGTTGGAGGTTCGACTCCTCTTGGGCGCGCTTTTTCTGTGTGGGGACACCATGATTCACGAGGCGATGATGGCAGAATCGCTAAACGAGGCGCGAGCCGGATTCGCAGAGAGTGAAGTTCCAATTGGGGCAGTCGTTGTTCTGAATGGGCGGGTGATAGGCAAAGGCCACAATCAGAAAGAACGTCTTCAAGACCCAACAGCACATGCGGAAATCATGGCAGTCCGCGATGCTTGCCAGAATCTCAAGAGCTGGAGATTGGATGGCGCCTCGCTTTACACAACGGCCGAACCTTGCCTCATGTGCTTGGGAGCTGCTTTGCAGGCTAGGGTAGCCGAGATAATCTATGGCTGCAAGGAGCCCAAGTTCGGGGCCGTCGAACTCCTCGAGTCGGGCGGCTTCATCGAGTATGGCAACCACCGCCTGGCGATTAAAGGCGGCTTTTGTGCGGAAGAATGTGCCGCTATTCTACGGGAGTTTTTCGCAGAGCGCCGCGGTCTTGGATGCTCTCCCCGTGCAGAATAGACGCCACCTCGTATGTGCTTTGATGACTGTCAAAAGCCGTGGCTGATTAAAATCGGTTGACCGAGTAATCGCCCTGCTCTAATTTAATCCCTATGAAGGCCGCAATTCTCCAACCGGGCTACTTGCCGTGGATAGGTTTTTTTGACCTGGCTGCAAGGAGCGACATCTTCGTTATTCTGGACTGTGTTCAGTTTGATAAGAGGTCCTGGCGCAACCGCAATCGGATACGGACAGCCGAGGATTGGCAATGGCTTACTGTTCCTGTGATAACGAAGGGCAAGTTCACGCAGCGCATCGACGAAACGCGGATAGATAACACGCGCAATTGGGGCAAAAAGCATCTGACGGCGATTTGGAATCATTACTCCAAAGCGCCTCATTTCAAGGAGTATTTTCCGTCTATTGAGGAGGCGCTTGGCGAGCAGTGGGAGCTACTGGTTGAACTTGACATGCACTTCATTAGACTGCTTGACGACGCGTTTGGTCTTGGGACCAACTGGACGATGGCCTCGACTTTGAGTCCGTCGGGCAAGAAGGCCGATTTGATAGTTGAGATATGCAAGCTAGTTGGCGCGGACGAGTATCTGAATGGCGCAATGGGGCGTTCTTATCTCAGGGAAGATCAGTTCAAAGCTGAGGGTATAGAGCTCCGAATAATTGACTATGATCATCCCGTGTATAGACAATGTTACGACGGCTTTGTATCGCATCTCTCCGCGATTGATCTTCTGTTCAATCTCGGTAAGGACGCTCGGGAGGTACTCTTGGGAAATAATGGCACTCGGGACATAATCGAATGAGCCAGATTCAACGAGTTGAGGAAAGCGAAATCCGCAGTTCTTACTTAGCTCTGTGCTCTCTGTGTCTCTGTGGCGAGAGGACCCTTGAATGAAACTCACTAGCCAGAACGGGACAAAAGGGGAAAGGAAAATAGAACGACAGAGACACAAAGATTCACAGAGAGGCGGAGGAATGACGCATTTCAAAGTCTGCTTGGTCGCGCTTTACAACACTGAACTGTCGGGCGTCAGGTATATTCACTCGCTTCTAAAATCCGAGGGTTTTGACGCCTCGATAATCTTCTTCAAGCGGCTGAACATAAATGACGGAAAGCCAGCCACTGAGAAAGAACTCGATCTTTTTGCGGAGCTCATTGGGCGGATTGAGCCTGACCTTCTGGGAATTGGCATTGGCTGCTCGACGTTCCGCAACACGGCTCTGGAGCTGACCAAAAAGGCCCGAGAGGTCGTGGATTGCCCCATCGTGTGGGGAGGCGTTCACGTAACTGTTACGGCGGATCGGTCGCTCTCGGAGCACGAGCTCCTCGTCATTGGTGAGGGCGAGGCGGCGATGCTTGATCTGGCAAAAAGGCTTTCAGATGGCAAGAGCATAGATGATGTCGAGAACGTATGGCTTTCCAGGGATGGGAGGGAGATCAAGAATCCCGTACGAGCGCCGGTTCAAGACCTCGACCGGCTCCCGTTCCATGATTTTGGCAACGAGGGCAAGTTCTTCATCAATGAGGACGAGCTCTTTGAGTTCGATCCGCTTGTTGAGGAGCACGATCTCTACCAGGTGATGACGACAAGGGGCTGTCCTTTTGCCTGCACATATTGCGCAAATAGCGTCTATAGCAAGCTCTACCGGGGGATGGGCAAGCTCGTCAGGACGCGATCTGTTGAGAACGTAATCTCCGAGCTTCAATACGCCACAAAGATGCTGCCGAACATCAAGCAAGTGGCCTTTTACGACGACGTCTTTGGCCTCGATCTCAAATGGACGGCCAAGTTCTGCGAACAATACAAGGAGAAAATCGGCATTCCATACTGGGTATATGTTCACCCCAAGACGGTCAACGAGCAGCTGATCAGGATGTTGAAGGATAGTGGCCTGGTTTACGTTGACATGGGCATTCAGAGCGGATCGCAGCGTGTGCGCAATGAGTTTTTCAAGCGGATGGACACAAATGAGGACGTTCAGCGGGCGATGTCAATTGTCCACGACCTGAAGGTCAAACCCAGGCTTGATTTCATAATGGACAATCCGTTTGAGGAGGCGAGCGACAAGCAAGAGCTTTTGCAACTACTTTTGAGCTTCAAGCGCCCGTTCGAGTTTCGGCTCTATTCGCTGGCATATTTCCCGGGCGTGGAGCTGACCAGGATGGCGCTCGAGCGTGGTTATATACAGGAAGATGACGTTGAGGACATCTCCTGCAAGACCATGAAGCAGTGGTTTGTCTCCACGGATTTCAAGCGGTCGAAGGAGGACATTCTGCTAAATAGCCTGGTCTCGCTGACGGGCAAATCTTTCGTGCCTCGCTTTATGATTCGAACGCTCTCCAAGATCGGGTTTCTACGGTCGTTCCCCACGCCAGTTGTTCTGCTATCGACAATTGCCAATATCATTCGATTCTTCTGGACGGGGCTAAAACTGCTTTTGAAGGGCGAGGTCTCGTTTGCCATGGTCAGAAAACACATCAAGTTCGTATTCACCGTCAGCAGGTAGTTCTAGGCTTAGGAGCATATTTTGAGTAAAACATTCGTTCATCTGCACGTTCATACAGACTACAGCATTCTGGACGGGATGTGCACAATTCCTAGGCTCGTCGAGAAGGCCGTCCAATGGGGCATGCCGGCTATGGCCATTACTGACCACGGCAACCTCTTCGGGGTCATCGAGTTTTACCAGGCCTGCACATCGGCCGGCATCAAGCCGATAATCGGCTGCGAGGTCTATGTTGCGCCTCGCAAGATGACAGACAAAGAATCGAGCAAGGACGGGCAATCTAGGACAGCGCATCTCGTCTTGCTAGCAAAGAATTACGAGGGTTACCTGAATCTTGCGAAGCTGTCGTCGGCAGCATTCATTGATGGTTTTTTCTATAAACCGAGAGTAGATAGGGACCTTCTGCGGAAGCACTCGTCGGGGCTTATCGCTCTGTCGGCTTGCGTGAAGGGCGAGGTCGCCTCGAATCTGAGGAGTGGACAGCATCAAAAGGCCAGGGAGGCCGCTGAGTTCTACAGCGAGACATTTGGTCCGGGCAACTTCTTTTTGGAGATCATGAACAACTGTCCACTGCAGCGGGGTCTAATCCGGCCAATCGTGGATCTTGCGAAGGAGATGAACCTCCCATTGGTGGCCACCAACGACTGTCATTATGTGGACAAAGAGGACGCCAAGGCCCACGACGCTCTACTTGCTCTGCAGCAGAAGAAGAAAGTCGAGGAAGAGGACCGTATGAGGTTTCCGACCGATGACTTTTATCTGAAATCGCCTGACATAATGCACAAGGAGTTCGCTGAATTTCATGAGGCGCTTGCGAACACATATCTTGTGGCCGAGATGTGCGAGGATTCTATTCTCAAGCCCTCCATGGGCGCCTACCTGACGCCGGAGTTTGTGGTGCCCCCTGACCACGATCTTGATAGCTACATGTCGGAGCTGGCGAGTAAAGGTCTTGATGAAAAACTGGAGCTTATGCGAGCTTCGATGACCGATAGCCAGTTCCAGACGATTGCCGAAAAATACCGGGAACGCCTGGCGATGGAGATCGAGATCATATTGAAGACCAGATTCTCTGGATACTTCCTGATCGTTTGGGATTTCATCCGTTTTGCCGTGCAGCGCGGCATCCCGGTCGGCCCCGGGCGAGGCTCTGCGGTCGGCAGCCTGGTCTGCTACTGCCTCGGGATAACCGACATAGACCCGATAAAGTATGACTTGCTGTTTGAGCGGTTCCTCAATCCTGAACGGATAGGGATGCCGGACATTGACATTGATCTGTGTCAGCAGCGCCGGGAGGAGGTCTTCACGTACCTTCGTGGCAAGTACGGCGAGCGCAATGTGGCGCAGATAGTCGTGTTCCACAAGTTCAAGACTGATTCGGTCATTCTTGACATGGCTCGTGTGCTGTCAATCCCCGCGCAGAAGGCCACGCTAGTGAAGTCGATGATTCCCCCTGGCATGACGCTTGACGAGGCGATTTCAGAGGTGCCGGGGCTCGCCGCGACGATGAAGGATGACCCGGACGTGAATACGCTTGTGGATATGGGTCGCCGGCTAGATGGCGTGACGAGGCACGTCGGCAAACACGCCTGCGGTGTTGTTATCTCGCCCAGGCCGCTCTCTGAGATCATTCCGCTCTATAAGCCTTCCGACAAGGACGACATAACCACGCAATATCACATGGAGTCGGTTGGTGAACTTGGCCTACTAAAGATGGACCTTCTTGGGCTGAAGACGCTCACCATGATAGCCAAGTGCATTAGTTTGGTGGAAGAGAGTCGCGGTGTCAAAATCGACCTATCGCATGTTCCGCTGGACGACAACGAGACCTTAGCCCTTTTTGCCACCGCCGACACAACCGGGGTCTTCCAGTTTGAGAGTTCCAGCATGAGGAGTCTTCTAAAGCGCATAAAACCGGACTGCTTTGAGGACGTCATAGCCTGCAATGCGCTGCACCGTCCGGGGCCGATGAAGTCAGGAATGGTTGATGACTACGCCGAGCGCAAGCATGGCCGCCAGGAGGTCGATTACTTAGGCTTTGATCAGCTGGAGCCTATTCTCAAGGAGACAAATGGAGTAGTCGTCTATCAGGAGCAAGCGATGCGCATCTCAAACGTCATCGCCGGCTTCTCTTACGGACAGGCCGACATGCTGCGCAAAGCGATGAGCAAGAAGAAGATGAAGGTCATGGAGGCCATGCGCGCGAAGTTCGTAGCCGGGGCGGCCACAAATGGGATACGAGATGGTCAGGCAAACAAGCTCTTTGACCTCCTGTCCGGCTTTGCTGAGTATGGATTCAACAAATCACACAGCACGGCTTACGGCTACCTAGCGTTTCAGTGTGCCTATCTAAAGGCTCATTATCTGCCAGAATTCGTCGCGGCGACGTTGAGCATAAACAGGAACGATTACGCCTCGTTGCGCTCGAAGCTTGCGGGATGCCGCGGTCTGGGCATCGAACTCCGGCCTCCGGACATCAACAAAAGCGCTGCTGATTTCTCGGTAGTCGAGGACTCTGTTCTATTCGGTCTATCGGCCATCAAGGGGATTGGGAGCGGGGTGGTGTCTGAGATCATCAAAGCGCGGGATGATGGCGGCCCATTCAAATCGATGATAGAGTTCTGCAAGAGAGCGCCTCAAGGAGTTGCCAAGCGAAGCGTCTTGGAGAGGCTGATATGCTCAGGGGCATTCGATTGTCTTGGCCCGACGCGGGCACAGCACTCGGCAATGATCGATGACGCCCTGAATTTGACTGCCTCCGCCCGTGAGGAGAAGGAGAGCGGCCAGGCATCACTTTTCGGGGCCATTCCGATCGCACAGAACGGAGCTGATGAGGTCGAAGTCCCGGACATACCTCAGTGGGATATGGATGAGCTCCTGGAGAAGGAAAGAGGTGTCTTGGAGGTCTATCTCTCCGGACACCCCCTTGAGAAATACCGCCCACAGCTTGATAGGTTCATGGTCGCCTCCATTGCGAAGATCATCGAGAACATCTCGGGTGTAAAAGCCGGCGATAAGCTCCGACTCGCCGGCGTAATCATCGAGAAGGCGATTAAACGAACCAGAAAAAAGGAGCGAATGGCAGTTCTCATGATGGAGGACCTCACCGGCCTTTATCGAGTAGTCGTCTTCCCAGAGCTTTACAAACAGGTAGTCGAGCTCCTGGAGGGACATGAGCCTCTCGCTATCACCGGCACCATCAAGATCGAATCGACCGAGGCCGAGGAGGGCGACAGCGTTGAGATATTTGCGGAGGAAATCTACCCTCTTTGCGCCTTGCGTGAGCGAATGATGACGGAGCTTCGCCTGAGGCTATCGGCGCGATTGCTGGACGATCAACAGCTCGGGATTCTACACGATGTGATCAAGAGCTATCCCGGCAATTGCATGCTCACGCTGCAGCTTGAGCAGCTCTCTGAAAATGGAATCGCATCCGTACTCATTGAGGCCGGTGATGAGTTCAGAGTCTCGCCATCTGAGGCGCTGATTGCTCGCCTCGAGGAGCTACCTCTTATTCTGGGCATAATTGAGCAGTAGTACCCCGAGTTGAGTCAGTTGATTCGGTTGCCTAGTCCTCGTGATTCTTACCTACAGTGAAGGACGCTGATGCCCAATCCGAGCGTCCATTGAGGTTCATTGCGGAAACACTGATCGAATACCGGCCATCAGGCATTAGCTTGCATTGCTCTTTGGGGATGAACAATCGCTCGCCGCACACATTGACCATGGCAGCGCCAACCGCCCCCTCAATACGCACGGCATACCAAAGGGCATTTGGCGAACGCGTCCAGCCTATCTTGGGGGGGGAACTTGCGAATCGTGAAGAGTCGTTTGGCAGGAGAATCCGCTCAGGCCTCTGAGGGGGTAGCATGTTGGTCAGACGCCTCAGCAAGTGGCTTTTGATTTCCTCCGCTTGATCTCGCGTCAGCTCGTTCGGTCCAAGAATGAACGCCGAGGCGCCGTCCGGTAGCGCCACGCGACGGACGAGGGACGGATGAATCGCTTTATTTCTGATGGCCATGTGAAGGGCGCCACCCACTTCTAGTGCCCGTGAGCAAAACGGTATGACGCCCATATCCCCGTCCTTGCATAGGATGAAATCGCTTGTCAGAAGGGCCATTAGATGATCATCGAGCGAATCTGTGAACGTTCGATATATTACATTGACGTCTTCGCTATTCCTAAGCTTCGCCTCAAGTGTCATCGTCCAGGGGTTAATCTCCGCTGAAAATGGAACAGTGAACAACGAATAACTCCGCCCAGCGCCTCGCGACGCGGCTTGACGCGGCATCGACTCAGATCGGTTGGCGTCCTGTGGGAAGATAACTGTCTGAGAGGTCAAATAAGGCAATCTATGAGAGGGTGGCGCCTGGCCACCGCACTCCAAAAGGCCAGAGCCACCTGCGTCAATCTGATTATCCGCCTCGCACGATTCCGGTTGATATACTTGGCCATTCAAATGTATTGTTATGACCTATCAATCAATCCGGCTTGCACGATTTCGGGGCCGGTGTCTTGGGTAGCGTGTCAGGCCTTCAGTAGTTGCTTGGTGGTAAAACAGATGAGGCTTTCTTCGTGAACATACTCGGTA
>JAGHCW010000024.1 GCA_021160245.1 bacterium
AAAACACCAGCGTCCCCACCTTTAGCATTGATCAGCAAGTCCGCATCACCTAGTACGGCGAGAAATTGCGGGATATACTCAGGTCTGTGGGAGAAGTCGGCATCCATCTCGACGACGAACTCGGGAGCAAGTCTCACCGCCTTGATGAATCCGGCGATGCCAGCGTATCCTCTGCCTCGTTTCTCCTTGCGAAGCAAGAGATTCACGCGACCCTCGTCATAATTCTCGGCAAATCGCGCAACCGCCTCGGCCGTGCCGTCCGGGGAATCATCGTCAACCACAAGCACGCCGAAATCATCAGAGAGCGCCAGAATCTCCGTCATAAGGGCGACGATGTTCTCGCGCTCGTTGTACGTTGGAATCATTGCAAGAACCCTAAGCTGCATTTGGATGCGCCTCTATCCTAGCGGTTGGGGGCATATAGAACGAGGGTCTCGACCATTGACGGAAATGGCCTCTTGACCATCGGTCAGTTCCCCTCATTCTGCTGAAGCAGAAAAGCCGTCATCGCGCGGATTCTGGTCATGTAATCGCCGAACGTCTCGATCGTTAGCGACTGCAATCCATCACACATGGCCTTCTTCGGCTGAGGGTGGACCTCAACCATAATGCCGTCTGCCCCGGCGGCAAGCGCAGCCAAGGACATGGGGAGAATCAAATCGGCCCGGCCTGTGGCGTGGCTGGGATCGACCACGATCGGCAGCTGGCTCATCTTTTTGATGATGGGCACAGCGGAGAGATCAAGTGTGAAGCGTGTTCCTGTCTCGAATGTCCTGATGCCTCGCTCGCAGAGAAAGAGCTGCTCATTGCCGCCCTTCGTTATATACTCCGCGGCAAGCAAAAACTCATCCACCTTTGACATGAAGCCTCGCTTGAGCATAACAGGAAATCTCGTCTCACCGATTGCCTTCAAGAGAGAGTAGTTCATCATGTTCCGCGTGCCGATCTGGAGGATGTCGGCGTGCTTGCAGACGAGGTCTATCTGGCTGGCATCCATAACCTCAGTTTGGACTAGAAGGCCAGTCTCGGCTTTTGCGGCCGAGAGTATCTTGAGTCCTTCCTCACC
This sequence comes from bacterium, assembly GCA_021160245.1. Lineage (GTDB taxonomy): Bacteria > B130-G9 > B130-G9 > B130-G9 > B130-G9 > JAGHCW01. The sequence goes on from JAGHCW010000024.1 coordinate 1,067, forward strand.
GAGGCCCTGAAAACTGTAGGGTGAGGTCCTCGGCTTAAACGCTCCGCCTCGCAGTATCTTTGCGCCGGATCTCTTGACCGCGCGCGCAACGGCTAGCGTCTGTTCCTCCGATTCGACTGTGCATGGCCCGGCGATGATGATCGGCCTGCCACCGCCAATACGAACGCCCGAGACGTCAAAGCCCGTCATAGTGCTCAACTTATCGCCGCCCAATCTCAAATCGCAAAATTCACTTTGAAAGCCAAAGCTGATTAAACGGCATTGTAGGCAATGCTTGCGAGCTGTCAATTAGTTTGGAGATATGAATTGCGCATTCACCTCGTAATTTCGGCCCAATCCACGGATTCGTGTGACAATAGCCTCGCCCGTGCGTAACCGGATGTCCTTCTAGAGCACCTGGGCCGTTTTGTCGATGTTCATTCATAGACGAAGGCCCTCCTCATCGGCACACAAGGAGTCATATCTTCGTCAACATAACGTATTGTAAGATTTTCGACAAGGAGTCTTAAAGTTTGCAACAAAACATGGCTCTTTTGCGTTTGGACTCTTCGAGGTCGATATGTCGGAAGAGTAAGCGCCGACTGCTCTAGAGGGGGAATAGCGCGACCTCCTTCGATGCGAATGAATATAATGTGGGATTTGGCACAGTTCCTGCTTCTCATTATCCAGCGGGAGGGATGAAAATAGATGATCACTAGGAGCGATTTCATGCAAAAGACTCTGGAGCAGGCGGTCTCCTGTATGGGTATTGGCCTTCATAGCGGCCAAAAAGTCCAGATGAGGCTCTGTCCAGCTGCTGCTAATACTGGCATTATCTTCAAGCGACTTGACATGGGAGGCAGGGCTGTCTCGGCCTGCCTGAGGAATGTGGCTGATGTATTTTATGCCACATCTTTGAAGGACGGTGATGTTGAGGTCCAGACGGTGGAGCATCTGCTTGCTGCGCTGTCGGCTATGGGCATTGACAACGCTATAATCGAGCTTGATGGCAAAGAGGTCCCCATTCTCGACGGTAGCGCGGCGCCGGTTATATTCCTCATCAAGGAGGCCGGCATCAGGACGCTGGCCGCCAAGAGGCGCTATATAGCGATTCGTGAACCGATAAAGGTCGAGGCCGATGGCAAATGGATTACCGTGCTACCATCTGATCATCTGACCATCGATTACACAGTCGATTTCGACCACACTGTCATCAGCAAGCAGTCCATTAGGTTCAGATTCAGCAGGGATGAGTTTATCAGGGAACTCGCACCCGCAAGAACATTCGGCTTTTTAAGCGAGATACGTCAGCTCCTGGCGATGGGGCTCGCTAAAGGCGGCTGCCTCGATAACGCAATTGTGGTCAATGACCACCGCATCCTGAATCCCTATCTCAGGTTTGAGGACGAGTTCGTCAGGCACAAAGCCCTAGACCTTCTAGGCGACCTGTCGCTGCTAGGCGGCCCGCTGCTAGGTCACGTGATCGCATATCGGGCGGGCCATTCGCTTCATACCGCCCTCGTCGGAGCCATTCTTGAAGAAGAGAGCAACTGGTATGAGACCGAGCTTTCAAGGGACGTTCTCAAGACAATAGCCCCGAATCCACGCCTCAAGACCCTCCCAATACGGGCTTGACTCTCTAGCATTCTCTCTGCTCTTCTTCCTCATGGCGGTGTTATCCTTTCTTCACCTTAACTGTCTTTCTTGCACAACTTAGGTAAACACCGCCTAACCTAATTTACACACCTTCTGGGGTGACCACGTCTTCGCCAACAACCACGGGCGATGAGATCGGGGGTAATGGCAGCTGGGAGAATGGCGGCGGGATATACTGCTTTGATTCGCTGCCCTTCATCTCGAATAACCTGATATACGACAACACGGCGGAAAACCGGGGCGGCGGAATTTATTGCCTCAGCAGCAGTTCACCGAAAGTCTGGAATAACACGATTGCCTTCAGCTCAGCGGATGGTTGTGGCGACGGAGTGTATGCCTCGCCGGGCAACTACCCAAAGATCAAGGGGAGCATCGTCTGGGGCAACGGGAATGACCTCGTTGGCTGCGCCTCGTCCTACAGCTGTATTGAGGATAATGATAGGGGCGAGGGAAATATCCACGACGCCCCAATGTTCACAACAGGCCCGTTTGGCGACTATTATCTCGATCCAAGCAGCCCCTGCATCGACGCTGGCAGCAAATCAGCAGATGATGCTGGGCTATCGGGCAGAACGACGCAAGCCAACGGCGCGCTGGACACAGGAGCAGGAGTTTTTGTATTTTGGTGTTGACGTGTTGTGAGTTGTTGGCTCCGGGGCTTTGTTTTGGTGAAGAAAGAAGTGGAATAGAGGTTCCTCCTTTGATATAGTTCGAGGCAATGTTCTTTAACCTAAATAGAACTATAGGAGGAACCTCGATGATAGA
>JAGHCW010000228.1 GCA_021160245.1 bacterium
ATGTTAACCCCGAAACCAACACCACTTTCTTAACATCAAAGTCAATAGACAAGCCCCCGCCATGAAGCCTAATTCCCTCACCAGTCACAACCACGAGCCCTTTAGCGAAAGATTTCATGGAGGAGCGGCCAAAATCGATCTCGTCGCATTTCAGCGATAGACCGTTCGAGAGCATCGCAAGGACATTGCCCCGGAGAATTAGATTGTCCGATAGAGCGCCATAGATGCCCTCATCCGCCGAGAGAGAGATGTCCTGCCCCTTCTCCCCGAAATATGTGCTGGACGGAAGAATCCCCTTAAGCGAGTATTCCTTGGTCGCAACCTTGAGCGTTGCGGATGAGGCCCAGAGCTCGTAGAGAGTCCTCGCGCCCTCGGCAACAGTCCTCCGAAATCCCTTGATCTGAATCGATCCCGAGGAGCCGTTATTGTCCACCTTCGATGCAAATTCAGAACGCGACGCGTCTTGGCGTTGTGGCAGAAGAAGAAAGTACGCCAGAAGCCCGATCAGACTGGCCGCGATTAAGATGAGCAGAACTCGCAGCCTATGTTTTGCCCTCATAGTTCGCACCATACGCAGCGAAGCTGGGCTTCAGCCGCCTTAATGTGTCGTCCAGAAGCTCCGGTATTACCCTGGTCTCCGACACCGTGGTCATAAAATTGCTGTCGCCAGAAAAACGAGGCACAACATGAACGTGAATATGGCCTAAAACACCCGCTCCCGCGCAGCTACCGATGTTGATCCCGACGTTGAATCCCTCGGGGGTCATGGTCTCAGCGAGAACCTTCTCGCAGTGCCTAACTGTGCGAAACAGGTCTATGAGCTCGGATTCTGAAAGCCCAGATAGGTCTTTTACGTGACGCTTTGGAGCGACCATGAGGTGTCCGTTATTGTAAGGATATTTGTTGAGAGCCACGATGCTCAAAGCAGTGCGATGAACAACGAGCGACTCCTCCTCCTCCGGACCCCGGACCATCTTGCAGAAAATGCAGTCGTCAGTCTTCTTATCCGACAGGATATACTCCATTCTCCAAGGTGCGAATTGAATCCACATCAGGCAATTCTCCGCAGGCCGATGAATGGTATTTGTGGCTAATCCGTCAACTGCTGTCGTCTTCTAAAAGCACTGCCCGGGCCTTGGTTGCCCCAAAGGAATAACCATCGGCGGAGCCCCTATGTTCCCCGCCGCATGGTTCTTAGCGCTCTAACCAGTCCTTCTCATCCTCGCTGGATGTGCCGCCCTCGAGTATCGTAATCTCCTCAAGAAGTACCAGCACTCTCGGCGGATAAGTATAATGACTGTTCCAGAAATCGACTCCATCGCATGCCTTGACGTCAACCAACTCAAGGTCCACATCCGTCACCTCTTTCACTGTGCCCCGGTAATTCGTCCCGGACGATGTGAAGATGCGGACCTCATCATCCACACTGCTAGCCAACTGGCTGACAATCTTCTGCGACTTTATGTTGCTCTGCTTACGCATTCTTCCAGATGTATCTATGCTTTGGGTTCATCATGCTCTTGACTTTCGGCCGTATCAGTCGCATCCGGCGCCTCGTCCCGCCGAATCTCATCCGGAGACTCTGACACGGGCTCGGGTTCAGGCTCTGAAGAAACATCAGCCGCCGAATCGAGCTCCGTGGGGGACTCATCTGGCGCAGGCTCCTGCTCGGCAATCTTCTCAGCCTTTGGCCCCGAAACGTCCGATGCCTCCGCCGTCGGCTTCTCTACAGCTGCGCCCTGCGACTCATCGGGAAGGCTCTGATCTGTGTCTGCAGCATTCGAACTCACATCCGATGACGCTTCCTGACGGACATCCTCGTCCTCAAGGCATTCGCGAATGCTAAGGCTCAAGCGATGCTCCTGCTCGTTCACCGAAAGCACCTTGACCTTCACATCCTCGTCCTGCTTCAAGACCTGACTCGGATGACTGATGCGCCTGTTGGCTATCTCAGAGATATGAACCAGACCCTCAACACCGGGTCGAACCTCTACAAAGGCGCCAAAATCTAGAATGTTGATGATCCGCCCGGTTATCTTCATATCCTGCTTGAGTTCCTGCTCAATACCCTCCCACGGGTCTGTCTTGATCTGCTTCAGGCCAAGCGACAACTTGTGCGCCTCGGGATTGACCTCCAGCACGATAAGCTCCACGCTATCGCCGAGCTCAAGAACATCCGCCGGGTGTCGCATGTGACGGCTCCAGGTGATGTTACTGCGGTGCAAAAAGCCAATTATGTCCTCGTCAACCTCAACCTTGCAGCCTATATTGCTTATCTCACGCACAATACCAGTTACTCTTGACCCTATGGGATACTTGTCACCAATCTCCATCCAGGGGTCATCTGTCAACTGCTTCAATCCGAGAGAGATCTTTCGCTCTGCGGCATCAACCCGCAGAACAACCACATCTATGATGTCATCCTCGGAAATCAGCTGCGACGGATGCTCTATCCGTCTAGTCCAAGACATCTCGGAAACGTGCAATAGGCCCTGAACGCTCTCCTCTAACTCCACGAAACCACCATATTGCTTGAGGCTAACTACCCGGCCCTTGAGACGTGCGCCCTCGTAATACTTCTCCTCAACGTGCTGCCACGGATCAGGAGTCTTCTGCTTGTAGCCCAAGGAGACCTGATTGCGCTCTCGATCAAATCGCAGAATTATCACATCAAGCTCGTCGCCCACGTGGAAGTACTGCGAGGGATGCTCTGTTCTACCCCACGATATGTCCGTCCGATGCAACAAGCCGTCTATCCCTCCGAGATCGACAAAAACACCCCAATCCGTGATGTTCTTCACGATTCCCTTCACTATGCGACCTTCCTGGAGCTTCGACAGTGTCGCCTCAATTCGATCCTTGAGGTCCTCCTCAAGCACCGCGCGCCTGGAGAGGACTATGTTCCGATGGCTGCCCTCAACCTGAAGGCTTAATATCTTCATCGGATATCGCTTCCCAACGAATTCGTCCATGTCCCGAACTGGGTGAAGGTCAAGCTGAGAACCCGGCAAGAAGGCTTTTATGCCCCGTATATCGACGGTGTAGCCCCCTCGCTTGCGACTGATTATCGTCCCATCGATTGGCTCATTGTCCTGGAACCGCTGCTTCAGATCCTCCCAAAAACGCAGCCTATCTGCTCTGCGCTTGGATAGCAGAACATGACCGTCCTGACTCTCGATTGACTCGAGAACAACCTCAACCTCCTGACCTATCTCGGCCGGAACGGGGAAAAGCCCCTCCTCTAACTCCGAACGGCGCAGCACACCCTCAGATTTGTAGCCAATATCGACCAAGACGGACTGATCGTCCACCTCGATGATGATGCCTGTGACGGTATTGCCTTCCTTGAGATCCTTGAGGCTTTCATCATACATCTGGGCCATCGTCTCGCGATCGAACTCCTGGTCCTCTTCAGCCTCATCAAAGCCGAATTCCTCCTCATCCTCATCAAAGAACATCTTCTGCGCTGCAAAACTCGAGGCCACTTTCGGCCTCGCGTCAGACCTGTCAGGCGATTTGTCTAAATCTTCCGGCTCAGAATCTTCCGGCTCAGATGCAGATGCCGTGTCAAGAGGCGCATTTTGACTGCCTGCAGCCTCTACCAGCTCCTCAGCAGACTCGTCCTGCTGATTCTTTTCCAGGTTTTCAAAGTCCATCATAGAGTTAAGAACCTCCTAAATATTGATAACGACGCGAGAGCCCAATGCCCTAGCCGCCGTGCTTCTCCCTTGTCTTGGCCATCTGAGTCCTAATTCCAAGGAGGAAAAGCAGGACCCAGATTGCCATTGGCAAAATCAACTCCGTCTTAGTACTCACTGAAATACCCCTGAAACCGTGCAGGAGCGCTGCCGCCCCCGCCACGATTACGTAGGAGCCGCAGAGCGATGTGGAGAGTATCATCGCGAACTTAATCAGAAATACCGACAGAAAACCGATGATTAAAAATGACGCAAGCGTCCAAAGCCAAGACGACCCCAGACCAATGCGCTCACAAAGATAGGAAACCAATACCGCTCCTGAAAGCCCGCAGGAAACGAAAACCATCAACTTGACAAACGGTATCGCAAGCCCCCCAAGCACCAGCCCAAGGGCAACGGCCCCTATCCACGCCGTTGTGTCTGGAATCATCCCAAAAGTGCTGCCAAACCACTCTCCAAGACCAAATCCCACAAGCGATCCGACCAAGAGACCGAAGACAACAAGAGATATCTTATAGAGCTTCCAGCCAAAAACCAAATACAAAAGGCCCAAAATCATGGCGCCCATCACAATTGCGTTGGGCCTCTCAAAGAATATGTTGAAAGTCGTTAACGCATTACCAAATACTCCGGAGAGAGCTGCCTCAATCTGGTCAAAGAAGCCTTGTTTGGCTGACATATCGACGAACTGAATCGCCTCAATGCCCCCAACCTGCTCCGGCGCCATTTCAACCTGCTGGGCAAGCAAAATAATCGACTTCCAAATACTCAAACCCATTACACCGAAAAAGATAACTCCACACAAGAAATTATGCAACTCATTGAACGAAACAAATCAACTGGCTTTATGGCGGGCGGCAAATACAACCCGGAGCTTTTAAGAATGCTATCCGAGACTATCCCGAAGTCTCAATCACAAGCCGCTTGTTCATCCCCAGGCCACGCAATCCGAACATCATACGAGCCCGACCTCCGAAGCCGGCCAGCAAGCCTCCTGTTGCCCCAAAACGAGGCGAAAAGCCCGGCGCAAACACCCAAGAGAAGCCCCGCGTCAGGCGATACAAAGCCAAAATGCCTCCCAATGTGAAAGCCCGACACCGCCCCTAAAACAACGCAGCAAAGCGGTACAAGATAGAGAACGAACGAGGCGCTAACAAGTGACGATGACTGCATCAGCAGCAAGACCTCTTGCCCAACATCCGCCCCTATAGTGTTCTCCACCTCAACATAATTCTCCTTTTCGCCAAACGGATGGCAGAACCCTCTCGCCTGGCACATACCGCACGCCTCGGCCCTTTTTGTGCGAACCTTAGCCAACTCGCCATTCGTCTCAATCACGAGACCTTTGTTGACAATCGTCCCCGTCATATTGCGCCTCTTGAGCCTAGCTCAGTCTCCGTCAGGGACTGAGTCCTCTTCTTTGTCTCTCACCGGAATCTTTGTCTTTAGATAACTCGTGATCTCATCTCTCCGCTTGGGTATCCGCAGAAATATCCCCCGGAAGTTCTCAAGCCTATTGGCAGACTCAAAGGGGGAAAGAAACGCTCCATTTCGGTCGCGACAGACTCTCTGGAAATCGGTGTAGTACTTCTTCTGAGTAGTTAGGAATCGCTTGATGACAATATGATCATCAAAGAGCTCGTAAGTCGTCGGAACGAAATATGCAGACAGAGAGAGGAAAAGCATCAGCCCGGAGATTGCTGCCCAATAGGCGTTGCCAACCCAGGAATAGACCCCAAACATGATGAGGCCAAGCAGCAAGATGACCCCTACCGACGTCAAGGGCGTCTCAATCAACGGATGCGTTGACCAGATTATTCTGGGCGTTCCCTCTTGAGCAGGCGCCTTTTCATCCCTCTTGCGATCTGGCATTCATAAACTCCATAGCTCGTGAACCGTCCCAGTAATAGGCAGCCCTCGCATTACTTCAGAGTCGCAAGGGCTGGGGCTGGTTGCTTTGCTAGAAGCCGCGAGCGACGAACTTAGCCATCACATAAATGATGATCAACGCAACGCTGAAGATTACAGAACCGGCGATGATGCCCAATGGAAGGTTCTTCTCCTCTGCAATCTGCCTGTCAAAATCGTAAGGAGTGATGAACTCAAATATCTTGTAGCCGATTCCCAAGAGACCAAAGCCGAGAATGCAATAGATGATGGTCGAGCAGATGTTTACTAAGCCCTCCCAAAGATAACCCCACATAGGAAGAACCTCCGATGTTCGTTATTTTGTCCAATACATTATCAATTATGAACTCACCTAAGAGACTGCAAACCCGGCAACGGATTGTCAAGAGGCCCAAACGCCTCGCGCCTCGATTCAGGAAACCGGCCATTGCCTTCCAATCGAGCGCAGTTTGAGCGCGGCCCGGGCGAGCTGGGGTAGCTGACAACTACACTCCCAGGTTGAATTGTCAGACATCATTCTGTAAATTGCCGTTCGTTATGCCCATCTACCCTCTGTTAAACAAACTCGGAAAGACATTACGGAGCAAAAGGGCAACCCGCGCCGGTTTCCTGCTCTCGGCCATCATCGCCGCCCTGTCCCTTTCTGGCCTCGTGACGCTTATCGCCGCCGCCCCAGATCGATTGCAGGGCCGACTCGCCGCTCTGTTGCTGGAGAACTACCAGCTTCTTGTCTATCTTCTATTCGCGTCTGTCCTAGCCGCAGCCTTCATAGCAACCCGGTCCGAGCGGCTTTGAGGCGCCAAGATTCCGGGTTTCGAGGCGATTGTCAGCCGCATCAGAGAAATTTGGGCTAAGACCGCCCTGACCACGCCTGTATGGTTCAGACTATCCGCTATCGCCGCCATAATGGTCGCGTTCGTTCTCTTGATCGCGTTGAGCCGGGGAGACACGTCCGAGCTCCGGGCGGTCACGATAGAGCGTGAAGACATCAATATGCCTCAGATAATTGCCGAGTCGAGGGCGGTCGGCGTTAACGGCTTCTCCCGATGGCGAGTCGGAGACAACGTTCAATACGTGAGCCATCCGGGCTTTGGAATATCTATCATCGACCGGAGAAACGGTGACATCGCCTGGCAAGGCGCCGTCCGCGATGACAACATCGACGAGGCGCGCAACCTGGGCCGTTATCTCGCTCTGTGTCCAGATGATGTCCTGGTCGTCATCACCGGGCACTGGCTAACGCCGCGATTCCTTTCCAAAGAGCTGGAGACGTTGCTCAAGGACTTGGGCGGCCGGCAGATTGAGAAGGGCTTTGATAAAAGCGGCTATGTTCTCATATCCGAGCGAAAGGCCGGCCGGTTCGAGAGAGTCGCGGAGCAAGTTGGCGATCATCTCATTGTGGCCGTCAATCCTAACATCGTTATGAGAGCCTATTTTCTCTTTAGAATCGCCCTGCCGGCAATAAACGTCCTCGCTCTCTACGTCATTCTCATCTTGCTCGTCGCGGCTTTCACAAGGGCTAATCACTCCGTCAGTTGGCCGGATTCATTCAGATATGCCTTAATAGGAGCGCCTATACTCGGAGCTCTCTTGCTGGGACTCGTTCGCTATCGGCCTCTATTCGTATCGGCAATGGGCCTAGTTATCGCCATTGGCGCCTACATACTCTATCGCGAGGCGTTCTCGTATCGACGTCCATGGCTATACAAGACCCTCATCGTCCTGCTCGCGATCGTGGCGTTCTCCAACCAGCTATTCCTCGGCAAGAATTATAGCTTCGTCAGCCTGCTTGTCATGTCCGCAGCCGTATATCTTATATGCAAGACCTATTCCCATCTCTTTGGCTCAACGCGCTGCGTGAGCTTTCCACTCCTGGTCTTCTTCGCGACGCGTATCCCCCTTGCCGCAGTCGCATACATAAGCAGACTCTATCTGCACGGCGGGCCGAAATCGCTGCGAGAATTACTCGTCCACTGGGACGCTGCCTACTATCTGGGAATAGCATCTGAGGGTTATCATCTGCGACTCGCGGACTGGTCCCCAGCGCCGTTCTTTCCGCTTTTCCCTTTCATCATAAGGACATTCAATCTCATCTGGGACGATATCACGGTTGCAGGAGCGCTGGTCGCGAATCTCGCCTTCCTGATTTCCCTCATATTGTTATATCTTCTGGCGAGACGTCGATGGGGCGAGAGTGTTGCCGAGAGGTCCGTATTCTTAATGGCATTGGGACCTGCCTCGTTCTTCTTCTTGGTGGGCTATACGGAATCGCTCTTTCTTCTCTGCTGTCTGGCCTGTTTCACCTTCGTACTTGACAGGAAATGGCTATGGGCAGGGGTTTTGGGTGGCCTGGCAACGATAACAAGGTCCTTGGGCCTTATCTTGTGCGCTGTGGCAGCGTGGGAGTATCTGAAGAGTATTGATTACCGTCCGTTTAGGATTCGCGCCTCGGTGGCCTGGCTGATGCTTATCCCCCTGTGCCTCGGCCTTTTTGTCTTCGTCCAATACGGCTCCACCGGCGACATGTTCGCAAACGTAACTGCACAGAAAGTCTGGGGCAGGCAGCCGATGCAGAATCCTATTTCAGTGTTGGTCAGAGACTGGGGGGGAGTTGATTTCAATATCTCTCTGCAAAGCATAAGCAAGCTGCAGGTTACAATAGCAGACGGCGCATGCATCGTTGCCGCGTTTCTCGCCCTTATCTTAATCGTGCCAATAGGCCGTGAGCTCGGCATTGCGTGCGCGATATTCGTGGGCTTGGGCGCGTTGCTGCCCTTATCAACGGGGACTCCTAACTCCATGCTCAGATACGCTCACGTGCTCTTCCCGATCTTCATCTGGCTTGGCATCAAGACTAGGAAAGAAAGAACCTTCATGGCGCTGATTGCCGCTTTCCTTATGATCTTGGTCTTTTTCACCATACTGCATATTAATGGCATACTCATAACCTGATGGGCCACCGGCGCTGTCCTAGTCGCGAGGGACGTACTTCTCTAGAGCCGGCCCAAGCGGTGTCTCAATGAAGAGTCGTCGAGGCTTGTCATGCAATGTGCCATGTCATCAAGGGCTGAGCCGTTGGGTCGGGGCGGTTTAGCGAGTCTTCGTGCTTGCTGTTGATGAACTGATGGAGCCTCGACAAGATGATCCGTTGTGGTTCCCCTGAGGCTCGTTTATTATTCGGACAATGCCAAAGATGAATCCTAAACTAGCCTCATTCTTAGCCGTGTGCTGCCTCTTCCTGGTATGCACGTTCGTGTTTCTGTATCCGTACTCGTTTGACCCGGCGCATACGGTGAGCGACGCTGGAGACCCGCTGCTCAACGTCTCGACCCTTTGGCTAGTCCAGCAGCACCTCGCGAAAGGAGAAATACTCGACATCTACGAGGCGGACTACTGGTATCCCCGAAAGGGCGTCCTGGCATACTCGGAGATCATGCTGCCAACTGCCATAATCGCGTGGCCCGTCGCGGCGATCACCGGCAACCCAGTTCTGGCCTATAATTTCTCCTTTCTGCTGGCCTATTTCCTTACCGCTCTGTTTACATTCCTGCTCGTCAGGCGACTGACCGGCTCGTCCTTAGCCGGCATAGTCTCCGGCCTGCTCTTCGCCTTCTGCCAGTGGCGGCTCCATCGTCCGGCGCACCTTCAACTACTGACGAATCAGTGGGCGCCTCTTGTGATGCTCTTTCTGCACAAGTTCTGGGATACACGGCGATTGAGGCATATCGTCATAGCAGCGTCGTTGTTCGCCATCCAGACGATGAGCTGCATCTACCTCGGCCTAATATTCTCAGTTGGTGTAGGGATATCGTTCCTCTTCATTGGAATTTCGCACTATCGGGACGACTTGACAGCCTCTTTGACCGCAAGTCGTAGAACAAGACGCTACCACCGGCAATGGATCGCTGCACGAGAGGCGGTGCAACCCATGGTTATCTTTGCGCTTGTATCAGCAGTTCTTCTTGTACTGCCCTTATGGCCTTATTTACGGATGTCGCATCTGCTTTCGAAGTCGCGCTGGGGTAGCGATGGTGCTGACCTTATGTCTTACATCCTCACTGACCAGATTCTGTACGTTAACTTCGTTGCAGTTGCCCTGGTTGTTCTGGGTCTTATTTTGTGGCGCAAACATCCACGCTCAAGCCGCAATCGGTCCGCGCCAGTGGGATACTGGTCAACCGCTTTGAAA
>JAGHCW010000098.1 GCA_021160245.1 bacterium
GGCCGACCTCCCTCTGGGACACGGGCTAACAAAACTACTTCTTAGAGCCCGTATCTTACCCGCCTGCGCACTGCGCGCGGGCAGGCTCCCGGTTGCGAGGTCGGCTCACTTCATAGCTTCTCCTTTCGGGAAGCGCCCACGACGACCTCAGGCATCCTTCCGGCACGCCGTCCAGCGGGGTTAAGAAAGTTCTCTCTTGTGTTTACTTACCCGGCGGGAGTTCAAACCGTCGAGGCGTGGAGGGATGCAATAGACCTAACCTTGCAAGTGAGCGCCAGAAACCCACCATCAGGTTGGGCATATGCTCAATCTGCCTGTTCCCCGCAGCGCCCTGCTACAACTTGGTATGTCGAGACCGAATGCCAGTACGGATGTATATCATCTGGACGGAATATTACTCTACCATCTTCTGCAAGGGCGTGCGTATAACCTACTTTGTCAAAAGCGTGTCTAACTCTAAACGGAACGATTTTTGCTTGCCCCACTCGTCGTAGGGAATGACCTGTGCGTCTGAGAACTGCATTGACTTCCTTCTGCGCGATGGAGGAGAAGTTCACATAAACCGTACGCCCAAGGGTGGCCGCATGCTCAATCACGTATTCCAACAAGTCGGTCCCGGCTACCGTGGAGTCGTACAGAACGTCTTCGAAGCCCGGAATACTGGGCAAATAGGGAGGGTTGCATAAAACGATATCAAATAGGCGTCGGAAACCGAATGGGGGCTTACTGATCCAATTGTCATGTAACCCCAGCATATAATGCGGTGTAAGAGTTAACGTGTGCGGAAAATAACTGAAATTCGTGTAAGTGACGAAAAGCGGCGATAGAAGCCAATCAGAGAACGTTACGTGTTTGTGTGAGACGTTCTTATTACAGGCCCATAATCCTAAAAATCCTGTTCCGCAACCAACGTCGCAGACAGTTCTGGCAGGAATTTTGGCGTATCCATCGCTGTCGAGATTTCTGACCATATGAAAGGCATCGATTGACGGTGGCCAAAGATCCTTTTTCTGACGCCAGAAAACTGAAATACCATCATATGTGATTCGCACAAGCCCATTGTTGAACGCACGCGTTACGCTTTCGCCTAGAGGCTTCGAATGAATCGGACAAGGCGCCCGCCTATACCCTGCCGGATATGGGTCGTGACAATTGCAATCCCACATCAAAGACGCGTCGGTTACGGTCAATGTGCCATCTGCTACTGCAAACTCAATCGTCTTGCAATCGTGCGATACAGAAACATCAAGTGCAACAGGGCCACACTGGGGAGTGACAGACCCCGTATTTAGGAGATCAAGAACCGTTTCCAGAATTAGTGATTCGCTGTGCGTGGCACCTATTAAAACATGGCGATAGCACGTCGTTCGCTGCTCTAGTGTTAGCGGATGCTTCATGCTGCGGACAGCATTCATGATGCTTTCGTCTATACGGGACACACGATCAAGGCTTTCTTCAACATCATCTAGCTGATCCAGGAGGTCGTAACGGCAAGCGGCCTTTCGCAAGATATGATCAATCCCCGTGCTTACGTTGCTTACGTAGGGGATCAGTTGTGACACATCATTGAGATACCTACGCCTGCAATAGAACCGGCCTAGTTTCCCAGTAACCTTCGCCCATCCAGCTCTAAAACGTCTAATCATTTGCAATGTAAGCCTCAATATCGTGCAATTTGACCAGCACAAATTCCGTTCCATCGGCGCAGACATCCTGCTGAGTCAATATGGAATCTCCTCATCGGACACTGTTTCTTCTTCTCGCTCGTCCGCTCCGATCACCTCCTCTCTTGTTGCTGGCAATTCAAAGACCTTGACAGCTTCCTCCTCAGGGAGTTGCTCTACAGAACGAAGTTTCCGCTGCATTGCCCGAGTTCGCACACCGGTCTGTTCGATTGTGCGACTAGCGGTGTTGAGCTGTCGCTTGACTTTGTCCAGCACCTTGCCGAACTTTGCAAATTCTGTCTTCACAGCCCCTAAAACTTTCCAAACCTCTACTGCCCGCTGCTCGATTGCTAGGGTCTGGAAGCCCATGCGGAGGCTGCTCAGAATCGCCGCCAATGTAGTGGGACCAGCCACGACAACCCTGTACTGGCGTAATAGGTCGTCTACGAGGGCCGGCTGCCGAAGTACTTCCGCATAGAGCCCCTCTGTAGCAAGAAACATAATCCCAAAGTCGGTTGTATTTGGCGGGTTCACGTATTTATCACGGATGTTCTTCGCAGCGGTTCGAATGGCCCGCAACAATGCATCCGTAGCCTTCTGAACGGCGTCAGCATCAGATTTTTCTGCCGCTTCTTGGATGCGGACATAGTCCTCCTGGGGAAACTTGGAGTCGATGGGAAGCCATATACAGGTTTCAGGTTGGTCGCTTGGACCGGGCAATCGAACGGCATACTCCACTACCTCCGACGTTTCAGCCTTCACGCGGACGTTCTTGTCATACTGCCCGGGTGCCAGAATTTGCTCTAGAATTGCTCCCAGCTGGACTTCGGCCCACGTCCCACGCACCTTCACATTTGTCAGAACCCGCTTAAGATCTCCCACGCCAGTAGCCAGATTCTGCATCTCGCCTAGACCTTTTTGCACCGCCTCCAATCTCTCACTGACGAGTTTGAAGGACTCTCCTAATCGCTTCTCAAGGGTATCGTGGAGCTTCTCATCTACTGTCTTGCGCATTTCCTCGAGCTTCTTTTCATTACCTTCCTGAAGTTCCTTGACACGAGCGTCAAAAGTCGTCCGGATGCGCTCCATTGCCTGCTGATTGGAATCCGTGAATTCTTTCAGTTGCTTCGACACGCCGTCTAACTGACTCTGCTGGAGCTTGGCCATACCCTCAAGGGTCTTGGAGAGAGAATCGTTAGCTGACTTCATGCCGCTCGATACCTCTTCCCGAAGATTCTTTGCCGCAGTAAGGGCCTCCTCCCGGCCCATTCGGAGTTCCTCACGCAGTTCCCTGCCAGCGCCTTGAAAAACTCGCGACAAATGGACCAGCAGCACTATCATCAGGATCACGGTCAATCCGGTACCGAGCAGGATCATCCAAAGGAGGATTTCATTCATAGATCACTCCGGGCTGTATGGAGAGGTTGGAGTGGCGCATAAGACATCCGCGTGAATTTGTGGCGGTTCGAAAGGGTTGCTTTCGAGCTGCAATCGGTACGGGGTTGTTAACCCAGAGGGGGTTGTGAACCAGAGAATCTGAGAGTTTGAGTGCGTTTTTTCGGGGTCCGGTCGCAACCGTGGGGGTTGCTGCCGCAGCCCAGAGAGCGGCGCTCGAACCAGAGAATTTCTCA
>JAGHCW010000043.1 GCA_021160245.1 bacterium
GGACAACGAAGCTTGGGCCTGCACTAACAGATAAAACTCCGCTGGGCAAAGTCCATCTCAATGTCCCCACCCAGCACCCGATGAAATACTTCGCATTCCCCTAGGATGCGGCCGACGGAGGTCAGCATCCGTGCCTCGAGGCGCTGCCCCATTGCGGGTATTCCGCCTCGCTCAGGGCGATCGTCCTTGATGATGTGATCCTGGCGGATTATCCCGTCGTGATCAGCCTGGGCCGGGCTGCGGAATAGACGGAGCCAAGTAACCAGCAGGGCCTATCGTAAGCGCCGGTCGTCTGCTGGCTCCGATGAATCAGGTTAATCCAGAGAGAGTCTGTGGCTATTCGAATCAATAGCATAGAACGTTGCTTCGAGGCGCAAATGTGATATAGATAGTATTGTTCTACGTTGCGTGCCGTTCGTTGTGGGCGGACGCAGATTACCTCAAAATACCCAAAAAGGAGGGAAAGGCATGAGAGCAGTGGTTGCTTGTATTCTTCTTGCACTGGTTTTGACTGTCGGGACGATGGCTCTTGCTGAGCCGGCAATTGACATCTACGCCGACGCAGCCACGTATCAATCTGGCGATTCGATCGAGGTCAGCCTATCAGCGGAGAATGACGACGAGGGGATGTCGGTTGACGTGTATGTGGGGATACTCCTGCCGGATGGCGACATTTGGTCCACGCAATATGACGGCTGGAGCCATTCTATTGAGCCTTGGATACCGGACATCTATGTTCCTGCCTCATTCGAAATGGCGCCCGCAGTGTTCTGGACACTCGATCTCCCCTGCGGAGCGCCTCCAATAAACGCTGCGGGAGATTACGCGTTCGCCGCGGTTCTCATGTCCCCCGGAACCTCCGACTGGGTCTGTAACGCGACCCTCGCTCCCTTCATCTACAGCACCGGCTGGCCTTCGACTGACATCACGATGCTCTCAATCCCCGCCGGGTCCTTTCTGATAGGTTCGCCGAGCGATGAGTCGGGACGGGATTCGGATGAGGGCCCTCAGCGCACCGTGAACATTTCGGCGTTTGAGATGTCGGAGACTGAGGTTACCGGGAAGCAGTTTGAGGACGTCATGGGCTGGAATGATTCCCATTTCAGCGGTGACGACCATCCTGTTGAGGAAGTTACTTGGTTCGATTGTGTGAGTTTCTGCAACAAGTTGTCTAAGGCGAACGGTTATTCGAAGTGCTATACAATCACGTACATCGCCTATGACGGCAATCACATCACTTCGGCAGATGTGTCGTGTAGTTTCGATGCGAATGGCTACCGTTTGCCTACTGAGGCTGAGTGGGAGTATGCCTGTCGTGCCGGCACGACGACGCGGTTCAATACAGGTGATTCCGATTCTGATCTTGGCCGGGCCGGTTGGTATGATGGCAATTCGGGTTGGACGACACATACAGTAAGTGAGAAGAAGCGGAACGCTTGGGGCCTTTATGACATGCACGGCAATGTTTGGGAGTGGTGTTGGGATTGGTATTCTCCGGTTTATTATGGGACGCGGCCGGATCTGGATAGTAATCCTATGGGGCCTGTTAGTGGCTCCCTCCGGGTGATACGCGGCGGTGGTTGGTACAGCGACGCCCAGAACTGCCGCTCGGCGAAACGCTACTTCGACTATCCGAGGGGTTTTTACTTTAGCATCGGTTTCCGCGTTTGCAGGTCCCGTTAGCCATTTGCTTACTTTGCTACCTAGCTACTTGCTTGAGATCAGCGAAGAGTCAAGAAGGGCGCAAGCCCAAGAAGACCCTTCGGAGCAGGATAATAGGGGTTTCAAGAGGAGTTATCCCCTTGATCGCGAGCCGTCGGCTTCGGGAAATCGTGTCGGCAGCCCAAAGTCCTGAGTAGGATGATGAGGGCGCCGGCCCCGCGAAAGCCTCCGAGTGAATGGGCTATCTAATAATAGGAGATTTACGGAAAAGAGACGCGATTGCCAGATCTTGTGTCTGGCGAAATTGACAAACTGATCAAGACAAATCCAATCATTACATAGGCGCAGGCCGGCTTGTTGGCTGCGTCTTGAAGCCGGCAAACAGAGAATGGTATGGTTGCAGTATGAGTCCGACTGTTTTTCGGGAGAAAGGTTACAGATTCTACTTCTTCTCATTGGAGGAGGAGCGCATGCATGTGCATGTTACGTGCTCAGAAGGTGACGCGAAGTTCTGGCTGGAGCCGGGAGTTGAGCCAGCCATGCTACGCGGGATCCCTTCTCACAAAGTCAACGAGATTCGACGGATCATTGAGAGGCACAAAGATGAAATCACAAGCGCTTGGCGCGAGCATTTCGGCCATTGAGGTTACTCACATAAACGCCCGCGGCTTTTGGCTGTTCATCGATGGCAGGGAGTACTACTTGCCGTACAGCGACTTTCCGTGGTTTGCAGACGCGACCGTCAGGCAGATATGCCATATAGAGCGAAATCTCAGAGACCAGTTTCATTGGCCCGATTTGGACGTCGATCTGACTCTGGACATGATCGAGTCCCCGGAGAAGTACCCGCTAAAATACAAATGACGGTATCCGGAGGCTTAGTCCACGATCGGCGCCTCCTCCACTGCTTGCGCCGGGCGATGGAGCTATGACTCACTGCGTTTCAGAGGCTGTCCAATAAGTCGGGAGTAGGCGGAGAAGGCTTTGCTGGGTTGTTTCCTTTTGTGTTGAAGTTCTTGATTGAATATGCCAATGTTCTGCATTAGTATAATAATGATAACTATATATTA
>JAGHCW010000038.1 GCA_021160245.1 bacterium
ATTTGCATTCCTCCCGATGTTTTGTTAATGCACAGCACAGTTTGAGAGTTCTCAGCATATCAATTGTGCAGCGACAGCGATCGAGAATCAATGGGTAAGCCGGTGAGTTGTCGCGGCTTGCTGCCAGGTTTCTCCCGCAATGCGTCCTATTGCGAAATCTCAAGCCGAGAGGACGCCGCGTGTTCTAATCTGATTTCATGGGTGTTTTCCGTGAGGTTTGACAGGTCGAGCTATAGTCTCTATTTTACGTTTTATCGTTATGACCCAGGATGAACACTTAAGCCATAGGATTTTCTTATGAGCAGCCAAGTTCTTGACGCACACACTATCCGGAGCTTCGTCTCGCCTTCTGGGGCGATTGCGGGGGCGTTGCGTTTCCTCTCTGATGAGCGCTTGCGGGAGTTCCAGATGGGCGCCACTGGTTTCGCGTTCAGGCTTGTGATTGGTGGACGGGCATATTCCGGCTCACCGTGTGCATTTCATTGGGATCATCTTCTTCCAAGGGCGTTTATGCTTCTTGGTTACGACTGCGAATTCATTCAGGCATTCGGGACGAGTTTCCTTTACGAAAAAAGACTGCATGAGGCGCACGCTCTGATAAAGAGGAGCATCGATTCGGGCGTTCCGGTGATCGCTTGGGACCTCGATGTCCCTTCGTTCGGGTTGATTCGGGGCTATGATGACAGACGCAAGCTATATCATATTGATACGCAATTGGCGGAGCTGGGAAAGCAGCAATTGTCCTTTGATAAGCTCGGGCGAATGGAGAGCGAGTCGCTGTTTGTTCTCGCGCCTGGCCGCCAAAGAACCGAGAGGGATGAGCTCACTTGCGCGAAGCGTGCTATTGAATATGCGGTCTTCCACCACACGCTTGAGTCGGCCATCTCAAGATCGTACGAGACGGGACGTCTAGCTTATCAGAGGTGGATGGACCATTTGGCTCGAAACGATGTCGATGCGTTCGGAAACTCTTACAACGCCCGGGTTTTACTTGAGTCGCGGATGGCAGCCGCCTCATACCTTCGTTCGATCGCTGGTCTCTTCCCGGCCGAAGACGCCGCCTCGATCAAGGATGCGGCAGAGCATTACGACAAGATCGCGGAGTCGCTGCTTCTCTTCACCTGTCTATTTGCGATTCCGGGAAACGGCCAACAGCTGAGGGACGAGGTCAATTTACGGAAGGGCATCGGCTGGCTTGCACATGCAAGAGATGAGGAGAGCAAGGCGATAGAGCAGCTTGCGGGAATAAATACAGAATGGCGGTCGGATGGCTAAACGAGACGGCTACTCAATTGTACTCAGGCGGTTTTTCAATGTCTTTCTGACAGGCGTTGGCTCAAAGACGCGTTCCATATTCTTCAACGATCTCAGAAGGTATGTCTCGGCGGGCGTTTCGTATTACGACGCGGTGACCACAATGCACAAGTACTGTCGCAATCATCACCTTCGGAACATTTTGAACAAGATGCGAGGGATGATTGATTCGGGAAGGGGGATGGGCGATGCCCTATCGCTTTATCCGGCGACGTTCGGTGAGTTTGAGCTCGCTATGGTGGACTTGGGCGAGCGAACGGGTAAGCTCGATCTTGCACTAGGCAATGTCTCTGAGAAGCTGAAGGTGGACTATGAGATCAAGCAAAAGGTGATTAAAGGGGCATTTTATCCCGTACTGGTTCTTATTGTCATTCTCGCTGTCGCCGTGCTGCTTCAGAATCAGGGCTACGATATGCCCTTCCGTGTTACGCCGCTTTCCGTAGGCTGCATTATTTCTGCCTTCATCGGTCTCATTCTTCTCATAAAGCTCATCAGAGTAACGCCCGGACTGGGCTACGCATTCGATTCCATTACCTGTGCCATTCCCTTCTTTGGGCGGGTGCGCATGAAGGCTGCGCTGGCAAGATTTGCGACTGCTTTCTCTTATGCCTATTCATCCGGCAGCGACATCCAGCAGACGCTGGCGCTGGCCGGAAGAAGCGCCATGAACAAGCTCTACGAGGCCGACGCCACCCGTATTGGCAATGAGATTCGCGCGGGAAAGTCTCTGTCCGAGGCATTCGACAGTTCCCGAATCATGCCGCCGCTACTTAAGCAGACGATCGCCGTCGGCGAGAAGACAGGCGATTTCGATCAGGCCTTGATGAACATCACGGAGTTTGCCAAAGAGGAGGTGGACACCGCAATCGTGATGATAGTCCACGCTTCAGGTGTGCTGGCAATTCTCCTGTTGGGGGCTTTCGTCCTTATGATAGCCCTGTCATTCTACAAGCAGCACTTTGGCAGAGGCCTGAAGATACTTGAGCAGGCGAATCCCCACTTCAACAAGTGAGGATCGCTCTTGCATGAATATGCCCGACCGCGCGATGGCGTCGAAACGAGTTACAATGCCCTCAGTGCGCCCAAAGGTAATAAAAACCCGGCCTGGCCGAGGCGCCGAGCGAGCCGAAATTGACCTTCAGGAGGTTGATATCCACTGCCCCCGGGCTCATCATTGAATAGACATCGTATTTGCGGTTCCAGGGCCACTCGTAGGCGACGATTGAGCACGACTCGACATTGGCCAAGCGACGGACCGATGAGACCGCATCATCAAAGAAACCGATTTTATCCACGAGCTTTGCCTCAAGAGCCTGCTTGGCCGTAAAGACTCGGCCGTCGGCAAGCGTAAGCAACTGGTCTCTTGTGAGCTCTTTGCGAGAAGATAGGACGCGGTCCAGGAAGAGCTCATACATCTCTTTCAAAATCACATTGATATACTCTTGCTCATCTTCCGTCATCGGCCTGACCGATGAGCCAACGTCCTTCATCTTGCCAGTCTTAAGGGTTACCGCCTCAACGCCAATCTTGTCCATGAGTCCCTTGAAGTTCATGAATACTGAAATGACGCCTATGCTGCCGGTGATCGTGCTGGGATGTGCAACTATCTCATCTGCCGCCATCGAGATGTAGTACGCGCCGGATGCGGCCACATTGCCCATCAGAACAACAACGGGAATCCCTTTTTCTTTTTTGAACTTCGAGATCTTGTGATAGATGATCTCCGACGCGGTTACCTCGCCGCCCGGGGAATTGATGCTGAGGATGACGCCCTTGACGTCATCGTCATTCCTAGCCCTATCGAGCTGCATTCCGAGCTCTTCCACCATGTTTGCCTCCGATGAGAAGATGCCGCTCTCTGAAGAGGACGTAACCTCACCCGAAAGAGGTATCACCAATATCTTGTTGTCGGCGCCTTTGACGTGTCGGACAACTCGCTCCTCCAGCATGTATCTGTCTCCCTGTGACGGAAGCTTCAGCGAGCAGCTGGTAAGAAGACACGAGGCAACAACTACAACAACCAAAGCAGATAGCAAAGCACGTGATCTCATTTAAGGGCCCTTTCTGTCAAATGATATGGGTGCAACCCGAACACGTTGAAAAACATTTCGACTGGACGGCCAATTCCCCCATTATGTGAAAACCCAAAGACGCAACATCCACACAACTTAATTAAGGCGGCACCGGGATTCGAACCCGGGATCGAGGATTTGCAGTCCTCTGCCTTAGCCACTTGGCTATGCCGCCTCGTATAATAGATTCGGAACATAAACTAGCCTGCCGATTAGGTCAAGATGTGAGATATGCGAAAAATCACAAATCGGATTTCAAAGCCTCCTAATCTCCGCAATCGTTGGAAACGCCTTAGATGCGATGCGCGTTCGCAATATCTCAAATCATAAGACCAGGTGATGTTGGCGTTTTGGCTTATCAATGGGCAATAAATAAGTGGAATGCAATCCTGGGAGGCTAGTATCTTGGCTCCCTGTAAGGGAGCGATTCGATAGCCGTTGGCGGAAGCCTACGGAGTCGGGCACCGGAATCCTAACGGTCCCGAAGGGGGTCGAACAGACTCATCTACAGGGCTATGTTCAGCCTTTTCAGGGCTGAGGAGCTCTTCTGTTCGCCCCCACGGATACAGAAGAAACGCCTTCAACAGAGCAGGTCCGGGAACGAATACGAAAACTCATCTTGTCTTCGATCTGTTGACAGCAATCTCGCGCTGGGTCATTATTTCGGGATAACTGTCCACAAAATGATTGTATTGAGAGAGGGGATCAGGTTGGAAGCTGACATCGCGCGCGAGCAGATGAACAAGGAGAGGGATAGACTTGCAGAAATGGGCATTGTGCGGGTACTTAGTGAGACGCACGAGTTACCAGCCCTACCCTCAATCGCTACCCGAGTAATGCAGATTACATCGGACCCAAAGGCAACCCTCGTGGAGCTTCGGGCCATCATTGAGACAGACGAGTCACTTGCCTCAAAGATACTACGGTTTGCCAACTCGGCTCTATATGGCCGCGTCGGCATGGTTACAACGCTCACTAGCGCCATAAACCTACTCGGTTTCTTGACGATAAGGTGGTTGGTGGTTACTACTTCGGCGCACACTCTCTTCCGACGAGGCGGCAAACCTGACAATGACCATATCAGGCTTTGGGAGCATGCATTGAAGTGCGCAATCGGCGCTCGACTCCTGGCCAAACAGCTCTCGGCGCTCCGCATTGAAGAGGCGTTCATTTGCGGGCTCTTGCACGACGTCGGCAAGCTCGTCATTATGGAGAAACTGCCCGGCTACCTCACAACATTCTGTAAATGGGGCGAGGCGCTTGACATTGAATTTTACGAGGTCGAGGCGGATGTCATTGGCATTGATCATTGCGAGGTCTCCGGAAGCGTTTTTGAGAATTGGCATTTCCCGGAGGTGCTCGCAGAACCGGTAGCCAACCACCACACGCCTGAGAGGGCAAAGCAGAACGGCCAGCTTGCGCATATCCTCTGCACGATTGACAAGGTCTTTCCGCTTAGAGATTGCACAGGTGACGCCCCCCCGGCTGATGAGTTAGCCGCGTTGCCATTCATGCTAGAGCACAGCATAACCGAGAGCGAGATAGCCAAGCTTCTTGCGGACGCGGACGATGTCTATGGTGAGATGGCCGATCTGCTTCGGCTCTAGCCGCTGTATCTAAAGAGATTCTGGGCGTTCTCAGTCGTTACCGCGGCAATATCATCAGGCTGCCGGCCGCGTATCTTCGCAAGCTCTCGAACTACATGCACAAGGAACGCTGGCTCATTCCGCTTCCCGCGCTTTGGGGCCGGCGCAAGATAAGGCGCGTCCGTTTCCACGAGAAGCCGACTGTCCGGGACAACTGCTGCGCTTGCCCGCACCACGCTTGCGTTCTTGAAGGTGATGATTCCTGAGAACGACACGTAGAATCCAAGCTCAACCGCGCGCAGCGCCTCGTCCGGCGCACCTGTGAAGCAGTGGAAGACCCCACCGACCGCAGGCGCGTCAAGCTCATTCAGGATGTTGACAGTCTCCTCAAAGGCGTCGCGCGTGTGAATCACAAGTGGCAGATTGAGCTCCTCGGCTAGCTCAATATGAGTCCTGAATGCCTCAATTTGCACATCTTTGGGCGAGATCAGATGATAGAAGTCCAGTCCCGTCTCACCCACCGCGACCACTTTGGCTCGGCTGCTGCGGGCAAGTTCCCTAAGACCTGATGCGTAATCAGCTGGAGCGTCCTTCGCATCGTGCGGGGAGATGCCGACTGTCGCCCAAAGCCCATCAGAGCGGCCTGCTATGTTAATCGCCCTCAGGCTGTGTTCCAGAGTATAGCCAATCACATTGATCGCCTCAACGCCGGCCGCCCGCGCTCGCAAGAGCACGTCGGAAAGATCATCGAATTGCGCTGCCGTGAGGTGGCAGTGCGAATCAGTCAGGGAAGCTGACTTTGACATCACGCAAGTACTTGGCGGCCTGTTCAGGCGGCGTCGGGTTGATGTAGAAGCCAGTGCCCCACTCAAATCCCGCGACTTTCGTAAGTCTGGGCATTATCTCGATATGCCAGTGATAATCGAGATCGAGCGTCTGCCAGTAGCCGGGATGACGCGCCCTGCTCATCACGTTTGGCGAATTGTGTAGCACGAAGTTATATGGTGGGGAGTCAAGAGCCGTTGCGATACGCTTGAGCGCATCCCTGAGGCAATATGCTAGCTGATTTAGAAGATCATCGGAAGATGTCGAGAAATGGGCGGCGTGCTTCTTTGGAAATATCCAAGTCTCAAACGGGAATCGCGACGCAAATGGGCACAAGGCCACGAAATGGTCGTTTGCGGATACGATTCGCTCCTCTTCTCTGAGCTCCTGGTAGAGAATGTCGCAGAAGAGGCAGCGCTCCTTGTCGTGAAAATGATCAAGCGCGGATTGGAGCTCCTGCTTGACAGCCCTGGGCGTTATCGGGGTCGCAATCAGCTGCGTATGTGGATGCTCCAGCGAGGCCCCGGCAGCCGCTCCGAAATTCTTGAAGATCAATAGATATCGCAGTCGCCTGTCATTCAAGAGATCAGATATTCGTGCTCGATAGGTCTTAAGAATCATTACCAACTGTGAAATGGACATATCACCCATCTCCAAGTCATGGTCAGGCGTCTCAATTAAGACCTCATGGGCCCCAATTCCGTTCATCCGGTCGTAATAGCCCACGCCTTGCCTTCCCAGATCACCCTCAATCGCAAGAGCCGGATACTTGTTCGGGACAACTCGTGTCCGCCAGCCCGAAGTGTTGGGCTGCCGGTTGCCGTGCGGCAAAGCGAAAATCTCGGGTGGCGTTTTGTCCTCATTTCCATCGCAAAACGGACAGAAGCCCACCGGGCCTTTCGTATCCTTTTTCTTACCAAGAAAATCAGAAGGGCGCCTCGCTCTCTCCGTAGCGATTATGACCCAGCGCCTGAGAATCGGGTCTTTCCGGAGCTCTGGCATATATTCCTCCAAGTGAACGCGCGAGTTATCTAATATAAGACCATTGAAGTCCCCGAGACTATAGGGAATCATAGAGATTATGCAACGAAATGCTGAAGACACAATGGTCGGCGTCTGATGCGGAGGATCGAATTCATGCCAGAGAGTCTCAGGAAGGCCGGGGTGTGAATTGACTAGTCGGCGCCTTCACGGCTAATCTAAGTGCCGCGGCATTCCTTACAAACACGCGGTCAATAGGATAATCGCCAAGAAGATCTTGCCTGACTGATCTTACGGGCGCCGTTGGAGGATGTGAATCCGAAAACTCCTCCCGAAAAACCTTGACATTGGAGGATTGGCATTTTATCCCTCTTAGGTCGGCTCATACTTTTGCACTGTACTGGTAACTGTCCCCAAAAGAAACGGGAGGTTGGGATGATGTCCAGGAATCGTTTTACAGTCATGGTGGTTGCTGTTTTTTTTCTGATCGCGGCCCCAGTTTTCTCGGCTGATCTCTGGTCATATTACAGCTACATGGGCAATATCGAGGACATCGCCTTAGAGCCGAATACGCTTTGGTTAGCGACCGGCGGAGGCGCCCTAAGACTCGATGTTATGAGCGGATTTCAGGGCAAGCTGACCCGCTCGAAGGGGCTTTGCGACAACAATCTTACGTGCGTTGCGATTGGCCCCGATGGCACGAAGTACTTCGGCACTTATGGCTACGGAGTTGGCACCTACAAGGACGGCATGGTCAGCCATCTTGACGAGAATAACAGCGGCCTTGGGTCCAACAACGTCCAGGCAATGGCCGTCGATTCTGATGGCGCCGTCTGGTTCGGCTCTAGTTGGGGAGGGCCTCAAGATAGACAATGCGCGGTATCTCGACTGAAGGATGGCATCTGGTCCGTTTTTGGCGACGGCGAGCCTGGTTTCGCTGGCGGCACAATGCACCGCATGAAGGTCATCGACGGCATTCTCTATGTTTGCACCGAGAACGGCCTTTCTTGGTTCGATGGCTCATCATGGGACTGTTACGACTCTGAGAACAGCCCGATTGTGGGTCTTGGAGGCGTGAACGATCTGGCCATTGACTCCATCGGCAGAATGTTTGTCGCGACAATGTGGGACGGGCTTTATTCAAAGTCAGGAGAAGAATGGTCAAATTTCACACTTAAAGATGAATTCGGCCTTCCTGAGATACCCGTGGTCTGCGCCGTTGAGTTGGGACCTTCGGGTGAGCTCTGGATCGGAACAATGCGCTTCGGCCTGCTTTCATTCGACGGCGTCGAGCTGTTCAATTACACGTCTGAGAATAGCGCGCTGCCAGACAATGCGGTAAACGTCATAAGCACGGTAGGTTCGACCGTCTATTTCGGTACCGAGAACGGACTGGCTTCGATTGAGGCGGGCGAGTGGGGGAGCTTCCTTTTCCCCGCAACGGTTCCAGAGAACTGGCTCACGTCGATCTCAGCCGCGCCGGACGGCGCCGTCTGGTTCGGCTCATTCGGTGGCGCCGCAAGCTGCAAAGATGGCCAGTGGGAGAGCTTTACGACGTCAAACAGCGGGCTCGTGGGTGAGGCGCCGACCTTTGTCGCCGCATCCCCCTCGGGAGATGTCTGGTTCGACTGCGGTCTTGCTTACAATCGGCTCGCAGACGGTGAATGGACGAGCTGGACAAGGGAGGAGCCCGGGGGCATGGTTGGAATGCAGGACGCCGCGTTCGCGCCGGACGGCACTGCTTGGTTTGTGTTCCACAACGGTTTCGCCTCGTTCAAGGATGGCGTCTGGGACACGCGCAAGCAGGCATTCGGGGCGGACAGTGATTGTAATGCCGTCGCGGTTGCCCCCGACGGGCTTATCTGGATCGCTACACGGACCCAAGGGGTGTATTCCTATGACGGTTCGGACCAGATTAACTACAGCTTTGAGACGGGCGACCTGCCTTCGAATGGTATTAGTGACGTCGTGGTCGGAGCTGACGGGACACCCTGGTTTGCGCTTCCGGGCGCGGGCGTCTGGCATTTCGACGGCGAGAGTTGGGAGGGCCTCACTCCGGACAATTCCGGCCTGCCCTCGACACTCATCACGGCGCTCGGCGTTGATGCCCGAGGCTCCCTATGGTTTGGGGCTCTTCAAGATGGCGCAGCCTGTTGGGATGGCGAGTTTTGGACCTATTACACGCCGGAGAACTCCGCCATTGGCGATGAGATGGCAAAGGAATTTGCGTTTGCCAAAGACGGCGGTGTCTGGATAACCAACAGAGTCGGCGTCAGCGTTCTCAAGACTTTGCCCGAGCTGCCAACCCTCTCGGTCACTATAACAGTAGATAGCCCCACGTACACGACTGGCGACACGATGGTCGTGAGTTTGGGCGCGGCCAATTTTGGCCAGGTTGCGCAATTCGTTGACGTCTATGTTGCCCTGCTCCTGCCTGATGGCACGTTGCTCTACTACCCCACTTGGTTCCAGCTGCCATTCCCATACATGACGATGATCGCTCTGCCCCCGGGCTTTGAGCACCAGCCAGCCCCGATCTTCACCCACACTTTCACGGACGAGGCGCCCCCGGGGGGATATACTTGGCTCGCCGCCTTCACGCCTCCCGGGCAAATAGCACAGCGACTCGCCATCTCGAGCGCCGAGTGGCATTTCGTCCCCCAGATAGGAGCGAATTAACGGGACAGCAAGAGAAGGGGATCTGATTGTCGTGCGCCTCATTGCAGGGGTGTTGTCCTGGACTGTAGGTAGCTGATTCGCCGTCAGCTCGACCGTGTTTCAACGCGGTCATATAGATGGTTCTCATTATATTAACGCCCGACTTCCAGTCGGGTGACTTGAGGACGCGAGGCGCACCCTCCTCCCTCCCCGGAATCCCCATCTGAGGAGGATGCAAGGGAGCTGATTCAGCTCTCCAAAACCCACAGCTGAAGCAGTGGGTTATTACAATGATAGCCTTATGCATCATCTCGGCTGAAGCCGGGCGATGAGGCAACTCGTTCATGATGCCCCTCGGCTCCTAGCCTGCGAGCCAGCACCATTTCTAGCGTGACAAAAGCCAAGACCCGAAGTTACCTACAAACCAGGTCAGACCTCAATGCGATACCGCAATTGCAGAGGCGGGCTTTGTAACTTATACTCGCCTCATCTACGATGAGCAGCGCAATTGACAATCCTGGATAAGGAATTGATCACATGACTATGCCTTCGACGAGAGATCTGAATGGTAAAACCTGCTGTATCCTAATCCTCCTGGCTTCAGTCTTTGCGGTTACGGCTTTGCTGACGTGCATCTCGTGCAGCAGTTCTCGGCCACCCCGGACAGATAAGCCTGTTCGTGCGGATGTTGCGAAACAGAAGCCCCCGGAGAAGAAGGCGCCCGAGCCTATGAAAGAGATACAGGCAGCAGAGGCCCGGATATTCAATTTGAGCGAAGTGAGCGAGGAGCCCACATTCATCAAATCAGGCACGCCGCATTATCCTGAGATGGCAAGACTAATGGGGGCCCAGGCGAAGATCATCTTGAGGCTCGTCATTGATGAGGTAGGCGACGTCAGAAGCGTTCAGGTCATCTATTCGAGCGCGCCGAAGTTCAGGAGTGCGTTTGAGCAGTCAGCGATCAAGGCCGCCAAGCAATACAAATACAAGCCTGCCATTGTGGATGGCAAGCCCGTGCCCTGCTGGGCGAAGGTGATAATCAAATTCAAATTGAACTAGCGGATATTTCACGTTCTGTAATGGCTATGGGAACCTCGATGTAGGCGGCTGTTAGCATCAGACAAGGTACCGCATTAGTAGCGAGGCGAGGCCTAGGAAGGAGAAAAAGCCACCGACGTCGGTCGCTGTCGTCACGAAGATGCTGGAACCAAGCGCTGGATCAAGCCTAAGAGCCCTAAGCAGCAGTGGCACAAGCGCGCCGAAAAGCCCCGCAATGACGAGGTTTATCATCATGGCGGTGAACATGATCAGCCCCACCCATAAGTTCTTGAACCAAAGCCCGGCCAATGTGCCCATTATCGCGCCGCAGGCCATCCCGTTGAGCATTCCCACGCACATTTCCTTGAGGAGCGCTCGCCGGGAGCCGCGAAGTGAGACTTCGCCCAGGGCGAGCCCCCGTACTATTACCGTCAAGGTTTGTGCGCCGGCATTGCCACCCATGCCCGCCACAATGGGCATCATTACGGCAAGAGCGACATATTGGGCGATGGTTGACTCGAAGAGGCTGACAGTGAGAGCAGCCAATATCGCTGTGCCAAGATTGAGTATCAGCCAGGGCATGCGGAGCCGAACCGATTTGAGGGGGGAGGTAAATGCCTTCTCGTCGGTGTTGAGGCTTGCGAGGTAGTACATATCCTCCGTCGCTTCGTCGTCCATAACGTCCATGACGTCGTCAAATGTAACGATGCCCAGGAGTCTGTTTGCTTGGTCAACGATCGGCATTGCCAAGAAGTCGTAGTCCTTCATCTTCTTGGCCACATCGGCCTGATCGGAGTGAGCCGTCATCGAGATGACGTCGCGTTCCAGTATCTCGGCTACTTTCTTGTCGGGCTCGGCCAATATGAGGTCTTTGAGAGAGAGAATGCCCGTCAGCCTGCCGCCGGAATCAACCGTGTATATACTGTAAATAGTCTCCTTGTCCGGCGCGTCGCGCCTCAGTGTTTCAAGCGAATCAGCAATGGTCTGGTCTTCCCGAAGCGAGGCGTACTCTGTCGTCATGATCGCCCCGGCCGTGTCCTCGGGGTACGATGAGATGAGGCGGACGTCCTCCTGCTCCTCTTCCGGGACGAGGTTCAGTATTCTGGCGGCATGCTCGTGGTCCAGCTCGCGCAAGAGGTCAGCGCCGTCGTCAGGGTCCATCTCCTCAATTAGGTCGGCGACCTTCTCGGGTACGACCGCGTCCGCGAACTCGACTTGCTGATGTTCCTCGAGGCGGCCAAATATCTCTGCCGCAAGCTCGCTTTCAAGAAGCGACAGTATCTTCGAGAGCTGCTCCGGTTCAAGCCCATAGAGCGATTCAGCCACATCCGCCGGATGGCTTTCCTCGCAGAACTCCTTGAGGACCTCAAGCTTCTTGCTTCCAAGCAGGTCCTGAATCTCGGGCAGCAGGATGTTCTTCACGGTTCCCTCTCGGTGTCCACGAATTCTAG